>NZ_JAHKRK010000331.1 GCF_019396355.1 Pseudonocardia nigra | reverse complement strand
CCCGCCCGCCGGTGTACGGCCGTTACCGGCGCCCGCCGGCGGATCGGGGGCGCCGGAGCCTCCGAGGCGTGGAGCACCGACCGGATCACGGGCGGTCCACCGGAGAAGGGAGGCTCTCCGATGGGCGACGCGATCGTCGTCGGGGCCGGCCCCAACGGACTGACCGGAGCCGTCGCCCTCGCGCGGGGTGGGCTGCGTGTCACCGTGCTCGAAGCGTCCGACGAGGTCGGCGGTGGCACGCGGACCGGTGAGCTGACAGTGCCGGGCCTGCTGCACGACCACTGCTCGGCCGTACACCCGATGGCCGTCGGGTCCCCGTACCTACGCGAACTCGGCCTGGAACGGCACGGCCTGGAGTGGCTCCGTTCCGAGATCGACCTCGCCCACCCTCTCCCCGCGGGCGACGCCGCCGTCCTCCTCCGTTCGGTCGACGAGACCGCCGCGCGCCTCGGCCCGGACGGACCTGCCTGGCATCGCCTCTTCGGGCCGCTCGTCGCACAGTTCGACACTCTCGCCGAGGACCTCATGCGTCCGGTGGTGCACCTTCCCCGCCATCCGATCCCCCTGTCCCGGTTCGGGGTGCGCGCACTCCTGTCCGCCGCCGGCGTCGCGGCCCGCTGGACCACGGGCGCGCCTCGTGCGCTGTTCGCCGGGATCGCTGCGCACGCCATCCACCCGCTGGACCGCCCGACGACTGCGGCCGTCGGCCTGATCCTCGCCGCTGCGGGTCATCGTCACGGATGGCCGGTTGCGCGTGGCGGGTCCCGCGCGATCAGCGACGCGCTCGCGGCCGAGCTGGCCGACCACGGCGGCACGATCGAGACCGGCGTTCGGGTCCGCTCGCTGGCCGAGCTCTCTCCTGCCGACGTCGTGCTACTCGACCTGGCCCCGAGCGCCGTTGCCGATATTGCAGGTGACCGGCTCCCGACGCGGGTCCGCCGGGCCTATCGCCGCTACCGCCATGGCCCCGGCGCGTTCAAACTCGACCTCGCCGTCGAGGGCGGGGTGCCGTGGACCGACGAGGCATGTGGGCGAGCGGGTACCGTGCACGTCGGTGCGTCGTTCGAGGAGATCGCAACCGCGGAACAGGAGATCCACCGGGGCCGGATGCCCGAGCGCCCATTCGTACTGGTCTCCCAGCAGTACCTCGCCGATCCCAGCCGCTCCGTCGGTGATCTCCATCCGGTCTGGGCGTATGCGCACGTACCGCACGGGTACACCGGCGACGCGACAGAGGCGGTCCTCGCCCAGATCGAACGGTTCGCACCCGGACTGCGAGAGCGGATCGTCGCAACATCGGTCCGCTCAGCGACGGACATGCCGCAGTACAACAGCAACTACATCGGCGGCGACATCATCACCGGGGCCAACACCACTCGGCAGGTGGCGTTTCGGCCCCGTATCGCGCTCAACCTGTACGCCACCGGGATACCTGGCGTATACATCTGCTCGGCGGCCACCCCGCCCGGCGCCGGCGTGCACGGCATGTGCGGCTACAACGCCGCTAGGTCGGCCTTGTCCAGGCTGTAGCCGTCGCCGGCGTCGACTCACACGGGCCCACGGTCGCGGTGATCCCGCGGTGGTCCGAGCCGGCGAGCGCTGTGGTTCGGGCATCATCCCCGCACCAACCGTCGCTCACCATGAGGTGGTCGATCCGGAGCAGCAACGGAGCGAACTTCCCCACCGAGGTCGGACCGTCCAGGAGCCCCGCATCGCGTCGACGAGGCCGGCTCGGCCTGTCAGCTGCCGGTACTGCCGGCTCCGGTCGGAGGTGTTGAGATCGCCGACGACGACAACCGGCGCCTCTTCCGCGGCGACCCGGAGTGCGACGAGTTCTACCAGCCTGGCGTGCTCCGGCGCACTGACCTGGTAGGCGGGTCCGGCATCGGTGAACCACGGGCGCGGCACGTGCAAGGCGTACAGGACGAAAGCGCCACCCGGGCCCTCGACGGCGAGACGCAGGCCGGGAAGGTCGGGACTCGGGCCCTCGAGCACTCGGAACGGGAGCCTGCTGTAGACGCCGAAGTCCGGGTCGCCGTCCTCGAAGTACGAATGCGGGTAGACGGCCGAAAGTGGCTCGACGAGTTCGTTGGTCATCTCGACCACCACGAGCAGGTCCGCGCCGAGGTCCGTGAGATCGGACGCCGAGTCGCCGACGTCGGCAACGTTGCCCCCGGCCACCGTGACCGCCCCGCCCGGAGCCACCGCTCCGGCGTCCGCCGGCAGCCACGGCGACAGCACCCCCACCGCTACCGCAAGTGCCGCCGAGCTACCGACGAGGTAGGCCCGCCTCCGCCGCCACCGCCTGGCCACGAGCCAGGCCAACGCCACCGTGAGCGCCCCGAGCAGCGGGAGGACGACCGCAAGGACGTCTGTGAGTACGCCGAGCCGGTCGGAGACCAGGAACCATGACCACGGCAGCACCACGAGCACCGGTGTGACGAGCGGGGCCGTCATCCTCATGGTGCTGACCGAATCACACGGCGATCGTACCGGGGTTCGTTGTACGCGATCACGTAGAGAAGGTCGGGGACACCAAATCGACAGGCTGCGGCTTATGATCCCCACGAGAGCGCACTTCTCGCACCCTCGATCGCCGAAACCGCAACCTCACACCGATAGCATGATCCCGCGGGAACTCCATGATGTTGTTCGCCACCGGCCACACCGGCAGCCACCAGTTGATCTGTGGTGCCAACGGTGCCGCGGGCGGCATCACGCCGCCGTGGACAACCACGGCTCCCACGCCGGATGCGGCTCCACCGCGAGCACGAGGATGCCGGCGACCGAACGGTCGGGCGCCCGCGGCGCCACGTCGAGGCTCCACCCCAGCTCGGAGAGCAGCTTGTCGGCCTTGCGAGAGTTGCAGGCGCGGCACGCCGCGACGCAGTTGTCCCAGGTGTGGGTGCCGCCGCGGCTGCGTGGGACGACGTGGTCGATCGTGTCGGCGCGCTTGCGGCAGTAGGCGCAGCGGCGCCCGTCGCGGCGCAGGACGCCCGCCCTGGTCATCGGCACGGCGCCGCGGTAGGGCACCCGGACGTAGCGGGACAGCCGCATCACCGACGGCGCCGGGACCGTGAGATTCTCCGAATGGAAGGCCGCGCCGCTGAGGGCGGCCTCGACGCATTCGGCCTTGCCGGTGAGCATGAGGACGATCGCGCGCTTGGCGGTGACGATCGCCAGCGGCTCGAAGGTCGCGTTGAGGAGCAGGACCCGGGACCCCGTCGGGATCACGCCCGGGTGCGGCGCGGTCCCCGGCGCCTCCCCTGGTTCGGGGTCGGCACCGTTGGGGTCGGGTTGTCGATGCTTCACGCGACCACCTCCCTCGCAGATCAGACCATAGCGGGGGCGGGTTACGCACGTGTGATAAGGGCACCAACGTCGTCCGGCGCGTCCAGGGGACGGTCACGGGCGCCCGTCGGCGAGAACGCGCCGCCCTCGGGGCGCGGTCAGGGCTGGAGGCCCGGGGGCCGGGCCTCACTCGGGTGCTCGCGGAGGTACTGCTCGTGGGCCTCGGCCACCCGCAGGTCGTTGCCCCGGGTCTCCCCGGCGGCGGTCACCGCGGCGAAGGAGATCACGCAGAGCACCATGATGTAGATGCCGATGGACCCCGACCAGCCGGTCGACTGGATGAGGACCTGGGCGATCATCGGGGCGAAGGCACCGCCGAGGATCGCGCCGAGGGCGTAGCCGATGGAGACGCCGGAGTACCGGACGGAGACGGGGAACATCTCGGCGTACATCGCCGACATCGGGCCGTAGGAGAGGCCGAGCCCGATGGTCAGCAGGAACAGTGCGATCCCGTAGAGCCAGATGTTCTGCGTGTCGATGAGCAGGAACATCGGGATCATCCAGATGAAGACCAGGGCGTAGCCGATCTGGAACGTGCGCACCCGGCCGATCCGGTCGGACAGGGCGCCGCCGTACATGGTGAAGATCAGCCAGCCGAAGGAGGCGAGCGTCGTCGCCAGCAGGACCGAGGAGCGCGGCATCCCCAGCGTCGCGCTGGCGTAGGCGATGAAGAACGCGATCAGCAGATAGCCCGCCGCGTTGTTCGCGATGAAGATCAACGCGCTGAGGACGACCTGCTTGGAGTTGCGCGCGAAGAGGTCACGCAGCGGCGCCGAGGACTCCCTCTTGCGCAGCCGCATCTCCTGGAAGACCGGGCTCTCGTCCACGGCCCGGCGGATGAGGTAGCCGATGAGGATCAGCACGACCGACAGCAGGAACGGGATGCGCCAGCCCCAGGACTGGAACTGCGCGGGGGTGGTGACGGTGGACAGCAGCCACAGCACGCCCGTGGCCAGGATCATCCCGATCGGCACCCCGATCTGCGGGTAGGCGCCGAAGAGGCCGCGCCGGCCGACGGGTGCGTGCTCGACCGACATCAGTGCGGCGCCGCCCCACTCGCCGCCGGCGGAGAAGCCCTGGAGGACCCGCAGGAGGATGAGGATCGCCGGAGCGGCCACGCCGATCTGCTCGTAGGTGGGCAGCAGGCCGATGAGGGCGGTGGCCGAGCCCATCAGCAGCAGCGTGAAGACCAGCATCCGCTTGCGACCCAGCCGGTCGCCGAAGCGGCCGGCCACGATCGCCCCGAGCGGGCGGAACAGGAAGCTGATGCCGATCGTGGCCAACGCGATGACCGTGGCCAGTCCCGGGGAGTCCTCGCTCACCGGCGCGAGGAAGAGCGGGGCGAGCACCAGCCCGGCCGCTTGCGCGTAGATGAAGAAGTCGTACCACTCGATGGTGGTGCCGGCGAGGGTGCCCGCGAGGACCTTGCGTTCCTCGGCCGTCGTCCGGTGGCGCGTGCCCGGCACGGCATCCGTTGAGTCTGACATCGAGGTCCCGTCCTCTGGAGCTGTTGCCGACGAAGGGTCAGCGTTTCGACGCGGGGAATGTATCCGCGCTGCGACTCGGGGGACAACGGTTCTCGGCGAGCCCTCGAAGGGCCCGTCCGCGACCTACCGACGAGACCGGTTCACGAACCCCCGCCTCCGGCCCGGAACGGCTCCGCCGCCGTGGTATACCAAGACAATGACGCCCGACCAGGCCCCCGTGCTGCCCCCGCTGGGCCGCTCGACCACGCGGTCCGACCTGGTGGCCGCGTCGATCAAGACCGCGATCCTGTCCGGGCGGCTCAAGCCCGACGAGGTGCTCGTGGAGCGGCGGATCGCCGAGCAGCTCGGCGTCTCCAAGACCCCGGTGCGCGAGGCACTGATCTCACTGACCTCCTCCGGGCTGCTCACGCCCACCCGCAGCCGCGGTGTCGCCGTGCGCCGCCTGCGCGCGGAGGACGTGCTGCGCATCTACGAGATGCGGGCGCTCGTGGAGCCGTGGGCCGCGGCGCAGGTGGCGGTGGCCGACGGCTTCGACGCGAGCGAGGCCCGACAGGCCCTCGACGACGCCGCGCGGTTCGTCGAGGCCGACGACCAGGCCGGCCTCAGCCTCGCCAACCGCCGGTTCCACCGCAGTCTCTACTCCACCTGCCCCAACACGCTCGTGGTCAGCACGCTGGACGACCTGCAGGACCTCACCGCGCTCGGCACGGTGAGCCTGCTGTGGGAGCAGTGGCCCACGTGGCGCGACGAGGTGCAGGAGCACCGGGACGTCCTCGCGGCCGTGACCGAGCACCGGGCGGCCGATGCCGAGCACCTGCTGCGCAGCCACATCGAGCGCTCGATCGGCCGGCTGCGGGCCGCGCGCGACCGGGCGGTCGAGCCCGCGCCCGCAGGATGACCCGGGCCCGCGTCAGCCGCGGCCATGCATTGGTCGGAGTGCCAGCAAGGTGGCCATGCTGCCACTCAGTGACAGTATTGCCACCTTGCTGGCGTCCGCCGGCCGTCCGCCGGCCGGCCCG
>NZ_JAHKRK010000330.1 GCF_019396355.1 Pseudonocardia nigra | reverse complement strand
AGGGCCACCGCGCGGTCGCCACCCGCTACGACAAGCGCGACTACATGTTCCGCGGAACCATCGACGTCGCCTCGATCAGGATCTGGCTCCGCGACCCCGTCCCATGATCCAAGGGACACGCTCTAGCAGCAGTTCCCCCGTCGGCAGCCGCGACCACAGGGTGGCCGGGCCGAACCGGTCCGCGCCCGGGGTGGCGAACCGGCGGGCGAGTGCAGCGTTCCCGCTGTCCAGGAGATGGACGAGGAACGACGCCGCGCCGAGAACCGCGGGCGCGGCCGACCCCGGCGCGATGGAGAAGACGATCGCCGGTGGTTCGAGCGACACCGACGCGACCGACGACGCCGTGAGACCTGCCGGCACTCCCCGTCCGTCGGTCGCGGTGATCACGGCGACGCCGGTCGGGTGCGAACGGAAGGCGGTGCGGAGGTCGGCCGCGACCGCGCCCGGTGATGGGGGCGCGGTCGCGGTGTCGGACGGGGGCATGGTGCCGGCTCCGGTCAGGCGGGGGTGAGCAGCCCGGCGGTGCTCGACCGGGCCCGCTCGAAGCGCGCGGCGGCGTCGGCCCAGTCGACGACGTTCCACCAGGCCTTCACGTAGTCCGGCTTGACGTTCTTGTACTGCAGGTAGAAGGCGTGCTCCCACATGTCGAGCAGGACGACGGGGACCTGGCCCGCGGGCAGGTTGGCCTGCTGGTCGTAGAGCTGGTGGATCAGCAAGCGGCCGCCGAGCGCGTCCCAGGCGAGGATCGCCCAGCCGGAGCCCTGGATCGTGGTGGCGGCGGCGGTGAAGTGGGCGCGGAAGGCGTCGAAGGAGCCGAAGGCGTCGTCGATGGCGACGGCGAGGTCGCCGGTGGGCTTGTCACCGCCGTCGGGGGAGAGGTTGGTCCAGAAGATCGAGTGGTTGACATGGCCGCCGAGGTTGAACGCAAGGGTCTTCTCCAGGCCGACGATCGCGCCGAAGTCGTTCTGCTCGCGGGCGGCGGCGAGCTTGTCGAGGGTGTCGTTGAGGGCGGTCACGTAGGTCTGGTGGTGCTTCGAGTGGTGCAACTGCATGATCTCACCCGCGATGTGCGGGTCGAGTGCGCCGTAGTCGTAGGGCAGGTCGGGAAGCGTGTACCGGGCCATGACGGCACTGTCGTACCTCGACCCGACTTCAGGTCAACCGCCCTGTGATCGACGGCACGGGCAAGCTCCGCTCGGCGCTGATGTTCGCTCCGCTGGCTCCGCTCAGCGGGCCGGCCCGCAGCTGCGCCGGACCAGGAGCTCGGTGGGCACCAGCGCCGGCGGGACGACCCGCCCCGCCCGGCCGTCCTCCGGCCGGATGAGGTCGAGCAGCAGGTGCACCGCCCGGCGTCCGGCCTCGCCGAACCGCTGGCGGACCGTGGTGAGCGGCGGCCGGAAGAACTCGGCCTCGGGCACGTCGTCGAAGCCCACGACGCTCACGTCGTCCGGTACGCGCAACCCGGCCTCGTCGAGCGCCCGCAGAGCGCCCAGCGCCATCTGGTCGTTGGCCGCGAACACGGCCGTGAGCGAGCGGTCGGCGGCGAGGAGCCGCCGCATGGCCGCGTAGCCGGACCGGGCGCTCCAGTCGCCCGTCACCGGCTCCGGCACCCATGCCCCGGCCGCCGCGAGCGTGGCGCGCCAACCCGCGCTGCGCGAGGACGCGTCCATCCAGTCCTGCGGGCCGGCAAGGTGGTGCACCGTGCGGTGACCCAGCTCGAGCAGGTAGCGGGTGGCGGCCTCGGCCCCGCCGTGCTGGTCGATCGCGACCGCCGGGGGCAGGGCGACGTCGTCCCCGGCCGGGAGCACGCCGCCGACGAACACCGTGGGCACCGGCCGCAGCTCCGCGGTGAGCGCTTCGAGGGCGGCCTGGTGCGGGGCGATCGCCACGACGCCCTCGACGGCCTGGTCCTGCAGCCGGTCGAGGGCCCGCACGACGGCAGGCGAGTCGATCCGGTCCACCACGGCGATGCTGACGCCGAGCCCGACGGCGCTCGCCGCCTGCTCGACGCTGTAGAGGGTGCTGACCGGCCCGTGCAGCACCGTGTCGAAGGTGATCACGCCGAGCGTGCCGGAGCGGCGGGTGGCGAGGGCCCGCGCCACGGCGTTGCGGCGGTAGCCCAGCTCGCCCATCGCGGCGAGAACCTTGGCCCGCGTGGCCTCGCTGACATGCGGGGACTCGTTGACCACCCGCGAGACGGTCTGGTGCGAGACGCCGGCGAGCCGGGCGACGTCGGTCATCACCGGGGCGGAAGCGGGCTGGTCCATGCCGACATGCTGCCGCACCGGCGGGCGGGCCGGGCGGGGACGTGCCACCCTCTTCTTCCATGAGCGAGCTTGCGAGCGAATCATCGACACAGCGCCTCCGCGAAGCGTCGACCGAGCGCAGCGAGGGAGAGCGATGAGCGACGAGCAATGGTTCTACTGCTTGAAGCACGGCACCGTGGAGCCCCCCGAGGGGTGCCGCGCCGCCGACCGGCTGGGCCCCTACCCGGATCGCGAGACGGCCGCGCGCGCCCTGGAGATCGCGCGCGAGCGGACCGAGGCCGCCGACGCCGCCGACCGCGAGTGGGCCGAACGGGGCGCCCGGCCGCGCGGCGACTGACGCCTATCTCGTGGCGCGCCGGCGCGCCCGCAGCGCGAACCCCACCCACGAGACCACCACGAGCGCGGCGACCAGCAGCTGCGCCTCGAGGAGCCGGTCGGCGGGGTAGACCACGCCGGTGAGGTAGGTGTCGATGAAACCGCGCGGCAACCCACGCTCGCCCGCCTGCTGACGTGCGGCGTCCTCCCACGCCGTGAGCGGGCACTCGATCCCGATCGTCGCGCTCACCAGGCCCCACGCCGCCGCGGCGGCGTGCGGCACGATCGCCCACGGGCGCCGCCATGCCAGGAACCCGCCCAGCGCCACGTAGGCGAGGAACCCGAAATGCACCAGCATCACCGCGTCGGCGAGCAGCTGGTAGCCCATCCACCGAGCATGCCACCGGCTCAGCCGTGATGATGCTCCGGTGAGCGAGCTTGCGAGCGAACCATGGATACAGCGCGTTCGCGAAGCGCCGACCGAGCGCAGCGAGGGAGTGCGGTAAGCGTGCTGTCCCGGCTCCGTGACCTCGAACGCCGCACGCGCCCGCGCGACCCGGCCTTCGCCGCCGCGCTGGCCCGCCGCTGGGCCGGGCTGCCCGACGTCGTCAAGACACCGGGGCAGGTACTCGGCCGGTTCGCCGCGGGCTGCGAGGGCACGCACGGCGTCTTCCCGGCGTGCAACCTCGCCTGCACCCCGTGCTACCACTCCCGCGACGCCAACCGGGTGCGCGTGGACGGCGCGCACACCCGTGAACAGGTCGAGGCGCAGATGGCGCTGCTGGAGCGGGAGCGCGGGCCGCGGGCGCACGCCCAGCTCATCGGGGGTGAGGTGACGCTGCTGCCGCCCGACGACCACGCCGCGACCCTGCTGATCATGCGCCGGCACGGCCGCGAGCCGATGAGCATGACCCACGGCGACGTCGACGAGGAGTACCTGGAGCGGCTCGTGCTCGGGCCCGACGGGAGGCGCAGGCTGCGCCGTGTCTCGTTCGCCGCGCACTTCGACATGATGATGTTCGGCAGGCGCGGCATCCCCCGCCCGCCCGACGAGGCCGCGCTGCACCCCTACCGGCGCCGGTTCGCCGAGATGTTCGCCCGGCTGCGCCGCCGCCACGGCGTGCGGTCCTTCCTGGCGCACAACATGACGGTGACGCCGGCCAACGTCGAGCAGATCCCCGAGGTCGTGCGCGAGGTCGCGCGGATGGGCTACGGGATGCTGTCGTTCCAGCCCGCGGCCTACGTGGGCGACGAGCGGCGGTGGCGGGAGTCCTACCGCGGCGGGGACGTCGGTCCGGACGCGGTGTGGGCGCAGATCGAGCGCGGCGTCGGGCGTCCCCTCGACCACCACGTGTTCGAGAACGGCGACGTCCGCTGCAACCGCACGGCCTACGGCTTCTACCTGGGCGAGAGGTGGCACCCGTTCCTCGACGGCGACGACGCGCGCGACCTCGCCACCCGCGACGCCTTCTTCCGCCACCTGTCCGGCGTCGGTTTCGGCGGCACCCCGCCCGCCGTGCTGGCCGCGAAGCTCGTGCGGCTGGCCGTCGGGCGCCCCCGGGTGGTCGGGATCGCGCTGGCGTGGCTGGTGCGCACGGTCCGGCGGGTGGGCGTGGGCGCGCTGCTGCGGCACCGGCCCCGTCCGGTCACGTTCGTCATGCACCAGTTCATGGACGCCGCCGACGTCGCCCCCGCCTGGGACCTCGTGCAGCGCGGGATCACCAGCGACGACCCGGGCGTGCGCGCCACGCAGGAGCGGCTGGCGGCCTGCCACTACGCGATGGCGCATCCCGAGGACGGCACGCTGGTGCCCGCCTGCGTCCAGCACGGCGTGCTCGACCCGGCCGAGAACGCGCAGCTGAAGGTGCTGCTCCCGATGCCGTCCGTGCGCCGCGGATGACCGTTGCGGTCGCTACGGCCGCAGCTTCCGCAGCAGCGGGATCGCGCCGATCTTCTCCTCGGTGAGCTCGCTCCAGCGGATCCCGTCCGCGGGCCGCGCGCCGCGCCGCTCCCGGCAGTCGATCACTCGCTCCGGGGTGACCACGAGGTCCACCGGGGCGTCGTGCGGCGCGGCCGGAATGCGGCCCGCGGGGCGCACCTGCAGCTCGTGCACGGTGGTGACGACCAGGGTGTCCGGGCCGATCAGCCCGGCCGCAGTGGCGAGGGCGAACTCCAGGTCGGCGAACCCGCCGCCCTTGCCCAGCCGTGCGCCGTCCTCCGCGACGGCCACGCAGCCGGTCACCACGAGGTCGACCGGGTCCAGCTCGGCCACCGCGACCCGGCGGGCGGAGCGGGTGGCCCCGGCGATCGAGGCGGCCTTGCGCGGCGGGTCGGCGAGGTGGGCCGGGTCGAGCAGGAAGAACGGCTCGGGCTCGGCGAGTTTCGGCACCGCCATGTAGACGGTCTTGCCGTCCTCGAGCGCCCGCTGGCGCACGGGCAGCTGCGCGGAGTCCGGGTTGGCCTTGACGGTGTCCGCCGCCCGCCACACGTCGCTCTCCCGCAGCCGCTGCGCCGCCGCCTCCGCACCCGTGAAGTTCGAGATCCGGTGCCGGGCGCCGGGGAAGCGGGCCACCTTCGCCTCGGTGAGCGCCGTCCACACCTCGTCGCGGAGCGCGGCCTTCGCCTGCAGCAGCTCCGGGTCGCCGCCGGCGTCGCGGTCGTGGCGCCGCGGCTCCCGCCTCACGGGCGACCGGCCCGGCGACGCTCGCCCTGCGCGCGGAGCCGGGCCAGCACGGGCAGCCCGATCCGGGGCAGCGCGCCTGCGATCCGCATCGCCCCGGCGCGGTGGGCGGGCAGCGACCGGACGGTGCGGCTGCCGTCGAGCAGCGCGACGGCGGCGTCGGCCACCGTGCCGGGCGAGAGCAGGCCGCTGCGCTGGGAGAACAGGATCGCGGTGTCCGGGCTGGCCTGCTCGGAGCGCACCAGCGCGGTGTCGGCGGCGTCCGGGCAGAGGACGTGCACCCGGATCGGCACCCGCGCGAGGTCCAGGTCACCCTGCAGGCTGGTGCTGAAGCCGAGCACCGCCGCCTTCGTCGCCGCGTACACGGCGAGCCCCGGCACCGGGCCGTGCGCCGACATCGACGCGATGTTCAGCAGGTGCCCGCCGCCGGCGCGCATCACCTCCACGGCCGCGCGCGACCCGTGCACCACCCCGCCGACGTTCACGTCGACCATCAGTGCGGCGTCGGCGTCAGTGTGCTCCCACGCCTTGCCCGCGCGCAGCACCCCGGCGTTGTTCACCCACACCGTCACGGAGCCGAGGCCGGCCGCCGCGGCGGCGACCCTGCGGTGCTCGTCGGGCACCCGGGCGTCGGCGACCAGCCCGGTGGCACCCAGCTCGGCCGCGGTCGCGG
>NZ_JAHKRK010000033.1 GCF_019396355.1 Pseudonocardia nigra | reverse complement strand
CTCCGCCGCCACGACAGCCCCGACCGTCGCCGCGACCGCCACCTCAAGGCACTCCAAGACCTCGGATACGAGGTCACACTCGCCAAGGCCTCATAGGCTGCGGTCGATTCTCCTGACAGCCACTTTCACGCAACCAGCTGGCATGAAAGTGGCTTTGCTGCAATCCGGGGCGTGCCATGATCGGGACGTGGTCGTCGAGACGCTGATCGCCGCGGCGCTGGTCCTCGCCGGCATCGTCGGGGTCGTGGTGCCGGTGCTGCCCGGGCTGCTCCTCGTGGTGGCCGGCGTGGCGGTGTGGGCGGTGCCCCGCGGCGACACGGTCGGTTGGACGGTGCTCGCCGTTGCCGTGGCGATCGTCGTGCTCGGCAGCGTGGCAAAGTACCTGCTGCCCGGCCGGCGGCTGCGCGACTCCGGGGTGCCGGGGCGCACGATCGCGCTCGGAGCGGTCCTCGGGGTGCTCGGCTTCTTCGTGATCCCGGTGGCGGGGCTGTTCGTCGGGTTCGTGCTCGGCGTCTACCTCGCGGAGCTGGCCCGGCTCGGCGGGAGCGAGCGGGCGTGGCCGTCCACCCGGCAGGCGCTCACGGCCGTCGGCTGGAGCATCCTGATCGAGCTCGCCACCGGCCTGCTCGCCGCGGCGGTGTGGCTCGGGGCCGTCGTGTTCGCCTGATTAGTCTGCGCGCGTGACTGCGAACGGGATCCGGGTCGGCGTGCTGGGTGCGCAGGGGCGCATGGGCCAGGAGGTGTGCCGCGCGGTGGAGGCCGCGCCGGACCTGACACTCGTCGCGCAGGTCGACGAGGCCGACTCCCGCACCGAGCTGGTCGACGCGGGTGCGCAGGTGGCGGTGGACTTCACCCACCCCGGCGCCGTGCTCGACAACCTGCAGTTCTGCCTCGACCACGACATCGCCGCCGTCGTCGGCACGAGCGGCTTCGACGACGCGCGGCTCGCCGACGTTCGCGCCAGGCTCGAGCGCCGCCCGGGACACGTGCTGGTCGCCCCCAACTTCGGGATCGGCGCGGTGCTCGCGATGCAGTTCGCGCGGCAGGCGGCGCCGTACTTCTCGTCCGTCGAGGTGATCGAACTGCACCACGCCAACAAGGTCGACGCGCCCTCGGGCACCGCCGTGCACACCGCGTCCCTCGTCGCGGCGGCGCGGGCCGAGGCCGGGGCGGGGGCCGTCCCGGACGCCACGACCACCGAGCTGCCCGGTGCGCGCGGTGCCGACGTCGACGGCATCCGGGTGCACTCGGTGCGGCTGCCCGGCCTCGTGGCGCACCAGGAGGTGCTGCTGGGCACGCCGGGGGAGGCCCTGACGATCCGGCACGACTCGTTCGACCGTGCCTCGTTCATGCCCGGTGTGCTCATGGCGGTGCGGGCGGTGCGGGAGCGGCCGGGACTCACCGTCGGCCTGGAGTCACTGCTCGGCCTCGGCGGCTGACGGGGCCGGTTCCAGGAGCCCGCGCCGAGCACGGGGGCGGTGCGGGTGCCCTCCGTCGGGGCGCTCCTCGGCCGTGATCAAGGCGTGGATGTCGCTGCTGTATCGGTTCGGGGCGACAGTAGCGCCTTGATCGGCGGGGGTGAGGCGTCGTCGGGTCTGCGTCCGCTTGCCAGCGGGCCGAGTCGGGCGGGCTGCGCCACGTCGAGGTCCGCGACGCCTGGTCGGCGGGGCCGGTACCTACTCCTGCAGCTTGAGGTCCAGGGAGCCGGTCACGCGCACCTCGCGCAGCTCGCCGTCGCCGGTGTCGAGCACCCGCACCGTCCCGTCGGGCTCCCAGCCCGCCCGTGCGTAGAACCCACGTGATGCGGCGTCGGCTTCGGGCACCCAGGCGAGGCCGTAGATCGCGCCGGCGCCGCGCAGGGCGGCCGCGGCGGCGGCCAGCAGTCGCCCGCCGTGTCCGCGCCGTCCCCACCGGGGCTCCACGAGCAGTGTGCCCACCTCCCCCCACGCCTCCGGGCCCAGCGTCACGTCCACGGGGCCGGTGACGCCCTCCGGGGCCACGGCGGGGGCGGCCGCGCAGAAGCCCACCGTCCACGTCCCTTCGAGTGCGACGAGCACGTGCCCGGTGCCGGCCTCGACCGCCGACGTCCAGGCCTGCTGCGCCGCCTCGCCGCGCAGGTGCGCGATGGCGGCGGCCGGGACGAGCCCGGAGTAGGCGGTCTCCCAGGTGTCGGCCTGGATGCGCGCGATCTCGGCGACATCGGCGGGGGTGGCGGGACGGACGCCGGCGGTGGCCATGCCCGGCATTGAATCCCACCGCCCGCGCCCGCCCTGCTGCGGGCCGGTGGAGGCACCCCGGCACGGCGCCGGTCGAGGGCAGCCGCACGTTGGATCACGAAACCGAGCGGTGCCGGCGCGCCGAGCGGGGAACGCGACGGCGTCACGAGGGCACGAGGTGCCGCGCAGCGAGTGGGCGATCGAGCGACGGACGACTGCGTCGTCAGCCCGATCGGAAGCTGACCGGGCGCCGGGAGGGTTCGACACGTGCTCGCCCGCAGTAGGTTTCCGGCGTGGCTACGTTCGTGTTGGTCCACAGCCCCCTGGTCGGGCCGCGCAGCTGGCTCCCGGTCGCCGAGCAGTTGGGTGCGCGGGATCTGCGGACCGTCGTTCCGTCGCTGCTCGGTGCTCTCGCGTCGCCGGCGCCGCGGTATCCGGCGTTGGCCGGCGCCGTGCACGCCGCTCTTGCAGACCATCCGGACGACGACACGGTGATCCTCGTCGTGCACAGCGGCGCGGGTGCCCTGGTGCCGTCCATCGTCGATGGGCACGCCTCGCCGGTGCGCGCCATCGTGTTCGTCGACGCCACGCTGCCCTACCCCGGGCGGCGGTGGCTGGCCACCGTTCCCGCCGAGATGCGCGCTCGGCTGCGCGCACTCGCGGACGCGGACGGCGTGCTCCCCCGTTGGCATGAATGGTTCCCGGCGGACGTCGTTCGCGACCTGCTGCCCGACCCGACGACCCGTGCCGCCTTCTGCGCCGAGATCCCCCGGTTGCCGTTGGCCTACTTCGAAGAGACCGCACCGGTGGTCGACGCCTGGGTGGATCAACCGTGCGGGTATCTCCAGCTCTCGGCCGCCTACGATGACGCGGCGGCCGAGGCCCGACGTCGGGCTTGGCCGGTCGCCCGCCATGACGGACACCACCTGAGCGCCGTGACGGAGCCCGCTGCCGTGGCGGAGGCGATCCTTGCCATGGCGAATCGCTTGCAGAACTGAGCACCTGCAGCTCGGCCGCGATCACTGGTGACGAACGGGGCGATGCACGGCACACGGATCGAGCCCGACAGCACGTCGTTCGCCATGGCAACGTTCATCGGGTGGAAGTTGCTGCCGCCCCTCGTCCTCCCGCGATCGCCTGGGTCGCGCTCGGGGTCGTGTACGTCCTGTGGGGGTCCACCTACCTGGCCAACCGCTACATCATCACGGACGTCCCGCCGCTGTTCGCCAGCGGCGCGCGGTTCCTGGTCGGTGGCGCGCTGCTCGCCGTGGTCGTGCTCGCGGTCGCCGGGAGGCGCGCGTTCGCCATGACGTGGGCGCAGTTCGGCACCACCGCGCTGTCCGGGCTGCTGCTGCCGGCCTGGGGCAACGGGCTGGTCACGGTGGCGCAGCAGCACGTGGCGTCCGGCCTCGCGGCGCTGCTGATCGCCTCGGTGCCGCTGCACATCGTCCTGCTGCGCGCCGTCACCGGCGACCGGCCCCGGCGGGCCACGCTGGTCGGGGTCGGCGTGGGGGTGGCGGGCCTCGCGCTGCTGCTGCTCGCCGGCGCGTCCGGGGGGTCGGGGGCTGTGTTCGGCAACGCCTGGTGGGGGCCCTGGCTCGTGTTGCTGGCCGGGCTGGGCTGGGCCACGGGGACGTTCGCCACCACCCGCCTCCCCGCCCCGGCCAACCCGTTCGCGCTGGCCGCCGTCCAGATGCTCGTGGGCGGGGTCATCCTCATGGGCGGCAGCCTCGCGGCGGGGGACCGGCCCGACCTCTCGGCGGTCGGCCCGTCCGCGTGGTGGGCGTGGGCCTACATGGCGGTGGTCGTCTCGCTCGGGGCGTTCAGCGCGTATGCGTTCGCGCTCGCGTCGCTGCCGGTCTCGACGGTCGCCACCTACGCCTACGTCAACCCGGTGATCGCGGTGCTGCTCGGGGTGCTGGTGGCCGGCGAGCGGTTCTCCGCGACCCAGCTGGCGGGCGGCGGGGTCGTCCTGCTGGCGGTGGTGCTGGTGATCGCGGCGGAGCGGCCCCGAAACCGTCGGACGGAGCTGGCAGCATCCCGGTTGTGACCGCTCCGTCCGCCGTCGACACCCTCGGACCCGCCGCGGCGCGCCGGGCCGCGCTCGCCGCGCAGGGTTTCGCCGACCCGCTCCCCACCGGCCCCGTCACGCGCCGCCACCTGGTGCGCACGCTGCACCGGATCCGCCTGCTGCAGCTCGATTCGGTCAACGTCGCCGTCCGGGCGCACTACATGCCGCTGTTCAGCAGGCTCGGTACCTACGAGCCCGCGCTGGTCGACGACGCCGCGTGGGCCCACTCGGGCCGCAAGCCCCGGCTGCTGGTCGAGTACTGGGCGCACGAGGCGAGCCTGCTGCCCGTCGAGGACTGGCCGCTGGTGCGCTCCGGGGCGAAGCGGGAGGGCTGGTGGCGGCACTACGGGTCACTGGTCGATCGGCATCCCGGGCTCGTCGGCGACGTGCTGGCGGCGGTCAAGGAGCTGGGCCCGGTCGGCGCCGGCACGCTCGAGGCGGCGCTGGGCGGGCCGGCCCGCCCGCGACCGCCGGGCGCGTCCTGGTGGGAGCGGTCCGACGTCAAGCGGATCTGCGAGTACCTGTTCGGGATCGGAGTGCTCACCACGGGCACCCGCCGCCACTTCCAGCGCCTGTACGACCTGCCCGAGCGGGTGCTCCCGCCGCACGTGCTGGCCGCGCCGGCGCTGTCGGAGGAGGAGGCGGCCAGGGCGCTGATCCGGCGCTCGGCGTCGGCGCTGGCGGTGGCCACCGAGCCGGACCTGCGCGACTACTACCGCCTCGGCCCCACCCGCAGCCGCCGCGCGGTGGCCGAGCTGGTGGAGGCGGGCGAGCTGGAACCGGTGCAGGTGCGCGGCTGGCGCCATCTCGCCTACCGCGTGCCCGGCGCCCGGGTGCCGAGGCGCGTCACCGGACGCGCGCTGCTCGCCCCGTTCGACCCGCTGATCTGGGCACGCGACCGCACCGAGCGTCTCTTCGGCTTCCGCTACCGCATCGAGATCTACGTGCCCGAGCCGAAGCGGGAGTACGGCTACTACGTGTTCCCGTTCCTGCTCGACGGCGAGCTGGTGGCCCGTGTCGATCTCAAGGCCGACCGCAAGGCGGGAGTGCTCCGGGTGCCCGGCGCGTTCGCGGAGTCCGGCGTCGAGGTGCCACGTGTGGCCGCGGAGTTGGCGGGGGCCCTGCGGGAGATGGCCGGCTGGCTCGAGCTCGACGGGGTGGTGGTCGGTGAGCGGGGCGACCTCGCCGCCCCGCTCACCACCGCCCTGCCCTGACCGCACCGTGCACACCCGCCGGCGGCGGTGCACACGTCCGGCGGCGTGCACGGCCGACGCGGGGTGTGCACGGCCGTGCGCGGCGTCAGGCCGCCGCGCGCGTGACCAGCACGTCGCCGCTGCCGGTGCGGCCGCTCACGTGCAGGGCCGGGGCGTGCTCGGGCGCCACGGTGGTCACCTCCAGCTCGCTGCGCGCACGGCCGGAGCCGCACGACAGGTCGAGCTCCGCCCCCACACCCGGGTGCACGCCGATCCGCAGCGCTCCGGAGCCGCTCGTGAGCTCCACACGGCCGCTGCGCGCGTCGGCGATCGTCACGTCGCCCGAGCCCGTGCGCACGCCGAGGTCGCCCGCGACCTCCCCGACGCGGACATCGCCGCTGCTGGCCTTGATCTCCGACGGAGCGGCCACGGCCGCCACGGACACCGTGCCCGACCCGGTGCGCACCTTCGCGCGCCCACCGATCGGGCCGAGCTCGATGTCGCCGGAGCCCGTGGCTGCGTCGGCGTCACCGTCGACCGCACCCACCGCGATCCGGCCGGACCCGGTCTTGACCCGGGCCCACCCCGCGCGACCCGTCACCGTCACTTCGCCCGCCCCGGTGCGGGCGGCCAGGCGCGACCCGGCCGGCGCCGACACCGTGACGGCGAGCGGCACCACCCGCAGCGGCAGCTCCTCGGACGAGCGCACCACGAGCCGCCGCGCGGTCTCCGACCAGCTGATCTCCGCGGCGCGGACGGCCTGGGCCGCGAGCTCGCCGGCGTCCCCGCCCCCGCCGGACCCACCGGTGGCGCCGCCCAGCCAGTTGATGATGCCGCTGAGCCCCTGGCTCCAGCTGTTGCCCGCCGAGGGGTCGTGGCGCACCTCCACGCGCACCTCGTTGCCGCCGACCTGCTCGTCCAGGTGCACCCGGATCCGCCCGACGTCGAGGGTCAGCTCCAGCTCCGCGGGGCCGTCCACCGGCCAGCTCTGCTGGCGCACCACTTCGGTGCCCCCGTCGCCGCCGGCGTCGTCCTTGGCGAAGTCCACCACGTCGTTCACCCCTCCACCCATCCCCGCAGGCGCCGCCCCTCGCGGTCGCCCGTCCAGTCGTCGCGCCTGCTGTGGCGGCGTCCCTGGCTGCCCCCGGTCAGCGCGCCCTGCACGGCCTGCGCCACCCAGGAGTTCAGCGAGACGCCCTGCGCCGCCGCCGCCTGCTCGGCCTGGTTCTTGATCTGCTCGACGAGCCGCAGCGTGATGCGGCTGATGTCGCCGGTGTCGGCACCCCCGAAGCCGCGGAACGGCGGCGCCGGGGGAGCCTCGGCGGACGGCCGCTCCGCCGCCGGGTCGGGCGAGACCGCGACGCGGACGTCGCGGCCGTCGAGGCGCACCTCGACCACGCGGTCCCCGAGTGCGGCGGTGACCTCCGCCGCGAGGTCGGAGAGGGCGTTCATGATCGCCAGCCGCGCGGCCGGTTCGACGGCGGCGCCGAGCAGACCCGCGATGCGCTGCGTCTGCTCGTCGCCGGCCGCCGCGGCCGAGGAGAGGTCCTCCCGCAGCTGCGTGACGTACTGGCTCAGGTCCATGGCATCACTGTGGCGTCATTCGTGACGTCAGTCAAGCATCTCGTGGTGTCATCCGACGGCGACGAGCTCCCGGTGGTGCTCCGGGGTCTCGATCTCGTCGACGAGCGCGACGGCGAGATCGGCGTAGGGGAACGTCCGCGGTGGGACCTCGGGGGGCAGTACGCGGTGGTCGCCCAGCCGGTACCGGCCGGTGCGCGGCGCCCCGTCGTCGAGGACCTCGGGCGGCGGGGCGAGCACCAACCAGTCGAGGATGCTGTCGCGCAGCACCTCCAGCTCGGCCCCGTGGCCCACGGAGAACGCCCGGTACTCCGCCGGGAACTCCGGGGCGTCGTGCACGGCCATCCCCGGCGCGGCCCCGAGCGTGGTGCCCACGCCGACGAGCACCAGCCGCCGCACATCCGCTCGGCCCAGGCCGTCGACGAGCGCCCGGGCCGCGGTGACGAAGAACTCGCGCGCCGGCACGTCGGTGCGCGCGACGGCACTGATCGCGGCGTCCTGCCGCGCCGCTGCCGCGGCCACGCTCTCGGCCACCGTGGCGTCACCGGCGACGACGGTGACGCCGTCGGCGGCGAGGTCCGGATGCCGCGCCGGGTCGCGCACGACCGCCGTGACCTGGTGCCCGCGGCGCACCGCCTCGGTCACCGTCCGCCTGCCCGCGCGTCCGCCCGCGCCGAAGATCACAAGGTGATCACCGCGTCGCTGCGCGCGATGGAGCGCGACGGGATGCTCACGCGCACCGTGCACGCCGAGATCCCGCCGCACGTCGAGTACGAGCTCACCGCGCTCGGCCGCACGCTGCTGGAGCCGCTCGCCGCACAGTGCGCATGGACCAGGGCGCACCTGGCCGAGCCGGCGGAGGCCCGCGAGGCCCACCGGCGGCGGCTCATGCCTGGCGACGGTGATCCAGTCCCGGCGTTCTAGGCTCTGGGACATGCCGGAGATCGTGCCGATGAGGGTCCAGCTCGTCGCCAAGACCGAGTTCGTCGTGCCAGCGGACGTGCCGTGGAGCACCGACGCCGACGGCGGCCAGGCGCTCGCCGAGTTCGCCGGTCGCGCCTGCTACCAGTCCTGGAGCAAGCCGAACCCGCGCACCGCCACCAACGCCGGCTACCTGCGCCACATCCTCGAGGTCGGGCACCTGTCGGTGCTCGAGCACGGATCCGTGAGCTTCTACCTCACCGGCATCTCGCGGTCGCTCACCCACGAGCTGATCCGGCACCGGCACTTCTCCTACAGCCAGCTGTCACAGCGCTACGTCCCGGAGCGCGACGCGGCGATGGTCGAGCCCGACGTCGTCGCGGCCGACCCGGAGCTGCACGCCCTGTTCGCCGAGGCCGCCAAGGCGTCGGTGAAGGCCTACGAGGAGCTGCTGGAGGGGCTGGAGAAGAAGTTCGCCGACGTCCCCAACGCCACCCTGCGGCGCAAGCAGGCCCGGCAGGCGGCGCGCGCGATCCTCCCGAACGCCACCGAGACGCGGATCGTCGTCACCGGCAACTACCGCGCCTGGCGGCACTTCATCGGAATGCGCGCCACCGAGCACGCCGACGTCGAGATCCGCCAGCTGGCCGTGGAGTGCCTGCGCCAGCTGCAGCGCGAGGTGCCGAACGTGTTCGGCGACTTCGAGATCGCCGCTCTCGAGGACGGCACCGAGATCGCGTCCAGCCCGTTCGTCACGGAGGGCTGACCGCCCGCCAGGACGTGGGATTCCCAGGTTCGCCGTTCCACCTGCCACGCTGAGCACTCGACCGGAAGCGGAGAGTGGGCGTGACAATTCGGAACGGATCGGCTCACCAGGGCGGCCCGGCAGAAGGGCTGGTGGCAGGCCTACGGGCTGGGCGAGCACGCGTTCTACGTCGGCTACGAGACCGAGGCAACCCGCGTCCAGGTGTTCACCCTCGGCTACGTCCCCGGCCTGCTGCAGACCGCCGACTACGCCCGGGCCCTCTTCACGGCGGTGCCGCTGAGCCGCACGGCCGAGCAGCTGGACAACGAGGTCACGGTACGCATGATCCGCCAGGAGCGGTTGACCTCGCCCGACGATCCGCTGCAGCTGGCGGCCGTGATCGACGAGTCGGTGCTGCACCGACCCGTCGGTGGGTCCGACGTCCTGCACACCCAGCTGCAGCACCTGGCCGTCGCGGCGACATGGGACACCGTGACCCTGCAGGTGCTTCCGATCGCCGCGGGGGCGCACGAAGCGCTCGCGTCCGGGCTCGTCGTGCTGCACTTCGGCGACCTCGGTGAACCGGACATGGCCTACGTCGAGCACGCCCTCGGCGCTCTCGTCCTGGACAAGGAGCGCGACGCCGAGCGGGCTAGACTCGCGTTCGGGCGGCTGCAGTCCGGTGCGCTGAGCCCGGCCGAGTCGCTCGCGCTGATCCGGCGGCTGGCCGGGGCAACCTGACGCAGGACGAGGAGGGCGCCGTGGATCTCGCCGATGCCCAGTGGCGCAAGAGCAGCTTCAGCGGCGGCAACCAGGGCGACTGTGTCGAGGTCGCCTTCCTCGCCGACAACACCGTCGCCGTGCGCGACACCAAGGACCGCGCTGTCCCCGCCCACCGTTACCCCGGCGCCGCCTGGGATGCGTTCATCGCGGGTGTGCGGGCGGGGGAGTTCGAGCGGCGCTGAACCGGTTGCGCCCCCGACGGCCGTCGGTGCGGGGCGGTACCGTCACCCCATGAGTCCCACCCCCGCTGGATCGCGCCCGAAGGGTCGTCCGTTCGGCCGGGTGCTGACCGCCATGGTCACGCCCTTCGACGCCGACGGGCGCCTCGACCTCGCCAAGGCCGAGGAACTCGCCGCCCACCTGGTCGACCTGGGCAACGACGGGCTGGTCGTCAACGGCACCACGGGGGAGGGCCCCACCACCAGCGACACGGAGAAGGCCGAGCTCGTCCGCGCGGTGGTGAACGCCGTGGGCGACCGGGCCACGGTGGTCGCCGGGGCCGGCACCTACGACACCGCGCACAGCATCCACCTGGCCCGCGCCGCGGAGAAGGCGGGCGCCCACGGGCTGCTGCTCGTCACGCCGTACTACTCGCGGCCGCCGCAGTCCGGCCTGGTGCTGCACTTCACCGCGATCGCCGACGCCACCGACCTGCCGGTGATGCTCTACGACATCCCGCCGCGCAGCGTCATCCCGATCGAGGTGGAGACGCTCCAGCGGCTGGCGGAGCATCCGCGCATCCTGGCCGTGAAGGATGCTCGCAACGACCTGCGCGTCGGCACGGAAGTGCTCGCCACCACCACACTCGCCTACTACTCCGGCGACGACCCGGTGAACCTGCCGTGGCTCTCGGTCGGGGCGGTCGGCTTCGTCAGCGTGATCGGGCACGTGGTGGCCAACCGGCTGCGCGAGATGCTCGACGCCTACGAGGCCGGCGAGGTCGAGCGGGCGAAGGCCCTGCACTACGCCACGCTGCCGGTGATCCGCGCGATGGGCCGCGTCGGCGGGGTGGTGTTCGCCAAGACGGCGCTGCGCCTGCGCGGCATCGACGTCGGCGAGCCGCGCCTGCCGCTGCCCCCGGCCACCCAGGAGCAGGTCGCCGCCATCGCGGGCGATCTCGGCACGGCCGGCATCGCGCTCGACCCGGAGGCGCCGCGCGGCGAACGCGGGCACGGCGCCCTCGGCTCCCGCACCGCCACCGATCTCGGTGCCGAAGTGGCCTACCGATGACCAGGCGCATCTCACGTCCCGCGCTCGCCTGAGGAGCGCGACCCCGACCCCAGGCGCTCCAGGCGCCGCTTCCCCCAGCACTGCGAGGAACTTCCGTTGAGTCGCCCACCCGCACGGTCCGACCGTTCCCGGTCCGACCGCCGTTCCCGGCCGCCGCGGCGCGGCCAGCAGCGTCCCGCCCCGGCCCCGCCCGAGGAGGTCAACCGCGCCGAGCTGCCGGCCGGCCCGCCCCCGCCGCTCCCGGAGGGCGGGCTGCGCGTGGTGGCGCTGGGCGGCATCGGCGAGATCGGCCGCAACATGACCGTGTTCGAGTACGACGGCCGGCTGCTCGTCGTCGACTGCGGCGTGCTGTTCCCGGCGGAGGACTCCCCGGGCGTCGACCTGATCCTGCCCGACTTCCGCGCCATCGAGCACCGCCTCGACGACATCGACGCGCTCGTGCTCACCCACGGCCACGAGGACCACATCGGCGCCGTGCCGTTCCTGCTCCGGCTGCGCCCCGACCTGCCGATCGTCGGGTCGCGGTTCACGCTCGCGCTGGTCGCCGCCAAGTGCAAGGAGCACCGGCTCACCCCGCACCTGCTCGAGGTGAAGGAGGGCACCACCCTGCAGCACGGCGCCTTCTCCTGCGAGTACTTCGCGGTCAACCACTCCATCCCGGACGCGCTGGCCGTGGCCATCCGCACCCCGGCGGGCCTGGTGCTGCACACCGGCGACATCAAGCTCGACCAGCTCCCGCTCGACGGGCGGCTCACCGACCTCGCCGGGTTCTCCCGGCTCGGCGACGAGGGCGTCGACCTGGCACTGGTCGACTCCACGAACGCCGACGTGCCCGGCTTCGTCGTCGCCGAACGCGAGATCGGCCCGGTGCTCGACGGGGTGTTCCACCGCTCACCGGCGCGGATCATCGTGGCCTGCTTCGCCAGCCACGTGCACCGGGTGCAGCAGGTGCTCGACGCCGCGGCCGCGCACGGCCGCAAGGTGTGCCTCGTCGGCCGGTCCATGGTCCGCAACATGGGCCTGGCCGCCGAGCTGGGCTTCCTCACCGTGCCCGACGGGCTGCTGGTGGAGCTCGACGAGGCCATGGAGCTGCCCGACGACGAGCTCGTCCTCGTCTCCACAGGCTCGCAGGGCGAGCCGCTGTCGGCGCTGGCCCGGATGGCCCGCGGCGACCACCGCTCGGTCCGGATCCAGGCCGAGGACACGATCATCCTGGCCAGCTCGCTGATCCCGGGCAACGAGACCGCCGTCTTCGCCGTGATCAACGGGCTCACCCGGCTCGGCGCGTCCGTCGTGCACCAGGGCACCGCGAAGGTGCACGTGTCCGGGCACTCGCCTGCCGGGGAGCTGCTGTTCCTCTACAACGCCGTGCGCCCGAGCAACGTCATGCCGGTGCACGGCGAGTGGCGGCACCTGCGGTCCAACGCGGCGCTCGCCGTGCAGACCGGGGTGCCGGAGGACGCGGTCGTGCTGGCCGAGGACGGCGTCGTCGTCGACCTCGTCGACGGCCGGGCGTCGATCAGCGGTCGCGTCGAGGTGGGGCGGGTGTACGTCGACGGGCTCGCGGTCGGCGACATCGGCGAGAGCACCCTCGGCGACCGGCTCGTGCTCGGCGAGGGCGGGTTCATCTCGATCACGGTGGCCGTCGACACGCACACCGGGCGCGCCATGTCGCGTCCCACGCTGTCGGGCCGCGGGTTCTCCGACGACCCCAAGGCGCTCGACGCGGTGCTCCCGCTGGTGGAGGACGAGCTCTCGCGCACGGAGGCCGAGGGCATCACCGACACGCACCGGATCGCGCAGTCGGTGCGCCGCGTGGTGGGGAAGTGGGTGGGCGAGACCTACCGGCGCCGCCCGATGATCGTGCCCACGGTGATCGCGGTCTGACTCCTTGACCTGAAGCCGGGTCGAGGTATGACAGCGCCCCGCATCGAGGACACCTCCACCGACCACGCCGCCGACGTCGAGGCGATCCGCCGCGTGATCGCCGACATCGAGAAGGGCTTCAACACCGGCGACGCCGAGCTGCTCGTGGAGCACTTCACCCAGAACGCCACGGCGGTCGCCGTCTCGGGTGCGCAGCTCGACGGGCGCGACGCGTTGCTCGCGTTCAGCCGCACGGCGCTCGCCGGGCCGCTGCGCGGGCAACGCGCCCGCTACGAGCTCGCCGACGTGCAGTTCGTGCGCCCGGACGTCGCGGTGGCGCACAAGCACGCCCAGGCGCTCGACGAGGCGGGCGAGCCGGCGGACGTCGGGCACGCGATGAGCGCGCTGTACGTGCTCGTCCGCGAGGGCGGGCGGTGGTGGGTGGTGGCCCGCCAGAAAACGCTCGTGTCGCGGCCCTGACGCCGATCGCCGTGCCCGGGCAGAGTGGACGTCGTGCTGATCTCCACGATGAACGACCTGCCCGGGTACCGCATCGACAAGGTCCACGGCGAGGTGTTCGGGCTGACCGTCCGGTCCCGCCACATCGGGTCGCAGCTCGGTGCCGCCTTCAAGTCGCTGGCCGGCGGCGAGCTGCGGGGGATGACCAAGAACCTCGAGGCGAGCCGCTGGGAGGCGGTCGACCGGCTCAGCCGGGCGGCCGAGGCGCTCGGCGCCAACGCGGTGGTCGCCATGCGCTTCGACACCACGGAGATGGGCGACACCTGGAGCGAGGTGTGCGCCTACGGCACGGCGTGCACCGTCACCGAGCTCGACGGCTGAGCGCGCCGCCCCCGTCAGGCGGGGCGGCGCCGGTAGCGCAGGAGCACGCTGCCTCCGTCGAAGGCCCGCGACTCGACCAGCTCCATGCCGATCCGCTCCTGCGGGCTGCGGAACAGCGGCTTCCCCCCGCCCAGGACGACCGGGTGCACGACGATGTGCCACTCGTCGATCAAGCCGAGCCCCGTGAGGGTGGCCGGGAGGCGGGAACCGCCCATCAGCAGGAGGTCCTTGCCGGGGCCCACACCACGCGCCCGTACAGGATGGTGTCGGCGCGGTCGGTCAGCGCGTGGGAGTAGTCCGAGAGGTCCGCCTTCATCACCGGCCAGTCGAACTCGCCGTTCGGGCCGTCGATGTGGCCGTCGACCGACGTGTGGACGAAGTGGATGACGTTGCGCATGGCGTTCCTCCTCTGCGAGCGCCCGGGAGGCCGTTCCTCCCGGGCGCTCGCAGGCAGGTCGGACCCGCTCACGCGTTAACGACACCACCCGGCGAAGAACTTTCAGCCGGGGAGGCGGAACCCGATGTCGGCGGGCAGCTGCGCGGTGTCCATCTGCGCCTTCTGGAGCTTGCCCGCGTAGTCCCAGTTCATCGACTGCCAACGCGTGAACTGGTCCAGCACCCAGATCCCCGACTGGCGACTCCCGTTGCCCGAGCGGCCGTTGCCGCCGAACGGCAGGTGCGCCTCCGCGCCCGACGTCGAGTTGTTCACGCTGACCATGCCGGCGCTCACCCGCTCGCGGAACCGGAACGCGTGGACCGGCGTGGAGGTGTAGATCGACGCGGACAGCCCGTACCCGTGCCCGTTCGCGAGCGCCACCGCCTCGTCGAACGTCTCGAACCGCGCGACCCCGACGAGGGGCCCAAAGGTCTCGGTGTTCGCGAGGGCGTCCTCGGCGCACACGCCGTCGACGATCGTCGGGTGGGCGTAGAGCCCCCCGTCGCCGGTGAACTCCCCACGCGGGTTCGCCGCCGTGATCCGGCCGGTGCCCGTGGAGCCGTGCAGCGTGTGGTGGGGCTGCACGAGGTCCAGGTGGCGCTCGAACGCGTCCAGGAAGCGCTGCGAGATCATCGGCCCGAAGAGGACGTCCTCGCGGGCCGGGTCGCCGATCACCGCTCCGCGGGCGGCGGCGTCGAACCGGCGCAGGAACTCTCCGTGCACCGACGCGTGGACGATCGTCGTCCCCAGCGAGGTGCAGCGCTGCCCGGCCGTGCCGAACCCGGAGAACAGCGCGCCCTCGACGGCCAGGTCGAGGTCGGCGTCCGGCATGACGACGAGGGGGTTCTTGCCGCCCAGCTCCAGGCACGGGGTCTGCAGGTGGCGGCCGGCGAGCTCGCCGATCCGGGTGCCGACCGCCGACGACCCGGTGAACCCGATCTTGTCGACGAGCCCGGCGTCGAGCGCCTCGGAGAGCCCGTCGAACGTGGCCGGGCCGTCGGCGAGCACGGTGTTCAGCACGCCGTCGGGCAGCCCGCCGCGCACGAACAGCTCGGTGAAGGCCTCCGCGATCGCCGGGGTGTACTCGGCGGGCTTCCAGACGACGGCGTTGCCGCACAGCAGCGCCGGCACCAGGTACCAGGACGGCACCGCCACCGGGAAGTTGCCCGCCGTCACGATCGTGGCGACGCCGACCGGCACCCGGAACGTGAACAGCTGCTTGTCGGGCATCTCGCTGGGCACCGTCTGGCCGTACAACCGGCGGCCCTCGCCCGCGAAGAACGCCGCGGTGTCGATGACCTCCTGTACCTCGCCGCGGGCCTCGGCGATCGGCTTGCCGATCTCGCGCGTGACCAGCGCGGCCAGCGCCTCCTTGTTGGCCTCGACGAGGCGCCCGATCTGCTCGACGACCCGGCCACGGACGGGCGCCGGGACCGCCGCCCACTCGCGCTGGGCCTCGCGCGCGGTGCGGCACGCCTCCACGACGGTGCCCGCGTCGCCGAGCAGCGCCTCCGCCACCGTCTCGTCCGTGCGCGCCGGGTTCACGGAGGTGAACCGGCCGCCGGGCGCGTCGTCGCGCCACTTGCCGCCGATGAACGCGCCGACCCGCCGGGTCACGCCGCCACCGCCCGGGTGATCGCCGCGACGGCCAGGTCCAGCTCGTCCTCACCGATGGTCAGGGCGGGGCGCAGCCGGATCGAGCGCTCGCCGCCGCCGAGCACGAGCACCTGCTCGTCGCGGTGCAGGCGCTGCAGCGCGGCGGCCCGGTGGACGGCCGACGGGAGGTCGAAGGCGACGAACAGCCCGCGCCCGCGGACGTTGTCGATGCCCGGCACCGCGCCGAGACCGTCGAGCAGCCGCTTGCCCAACACCCCCGCCCGCTCGATCAGGCCGTCGGCCTCGATGACCTCGAGGTAGCGGCGGGAGCGGACCATGTCGGTGAGCCCGCCACCCCACGTCGAGTTGATCCGCGAGGAGACCCGGAAGACGTTGTCGGGCACCTCGTCCACCCGGCCACCCGCCATGATCCCGCAGAC
This sequence comes from Pseudonocardia nigra, assembly GCF_019396355.1. GTDB lineage: Bacteria > Actinomycetota > Actinomycetes > Mycobacteriales > Pseudonocardiaceae > Pseudonocardia > Pseudonocardia nigra. Next base: position 34,713 of record NZ_JAHKRK010000033.1, on the reverse strand, counting down.
CTGCACCTTCTTGCCGAACGCCACGATGTCGGGCTGCACGCCCAGCTGCTGGTAGGCCCACGCGGTGCCGGTCATGCCGCAGCCGGTCTGCACCTCGTCGAGCACGAACAGGGCGTCGTGGGAGTGGCACAGCGCTTGCATCGCCTGCAGGAACTCCGGGCGCAGGTGGTTGTCGCCGCCCTCGCCCTGGATCGGCTCGGCGATGAAGCACGCGATGTCGTGCGGGTGCGCGGCGAACGCGGCGCGGGCCTGCTCCAGCGCGCGGGCCTCCGCGGCCTCCACCTCGGCCAGGTGCGCGTCCAGGGGGAACCGGATCGCCGGGACGTCGATGCGCGGCCAGTCGAACGTGGGGAAGCGCGCGGTCTTGATCGGGTCGGTGTTGGTGAGCGAGAGCGTGTAGCCGCTGCGGCCGTGGAACGCCTTGCGCAGGTGCAGCACCTTCGTGCCGAGCTCGGCCGGCCGCCCGTGCAGGGCGTTGTGCTGCCGCTTCCAGTCGAACGCCGTCTTCAGCGCGTTCTCCACCGCGAGCGCCCCGCCCTCGACGAGGAACAGGTGCGGCAGCGCCGGGTCGCCGAGCACCCGCTCGAAGGTCTCCACGAACGCGGCCATGTGCGTGGTGTAGATGTCGGAGTTCGACGGCTTGTTCACCGCGACCTCACCCAGCTCGGCCCGGAACGCCGCGTCGTCGGCCAGCGCCGGATGGTTCATGCCCAGCGGGGCGGAGGCGAAGAAGCTGAACAGGTCGAGGTGGCGCGTGCCGTTGCGGGCGTCGACGAGCCAGGACCCGCGGCTGGCGCGGGTGTCCAGCACGAGGTCGAACCCGTCCACCAGCAGGTGTCGGCGCAGCGTCTCATGAACGCGATCCGGGGTGACGGTCATGGGAATCAGTGTCGGGGCGGTGATCGTCGCCGCACACGACGCCGAGCGTCGGTGTTCCCCGGCGAACTGCCACGATGTGCGCCGTGCCACCGACGGATCGTCAGCTCGACGAGCTGGACCTCGCCCTGCTGGCGCACCTGGTCGCCGACGCCCGCGCGACGATGGCCGACCTCGGGCGCAGCGTCGGGCTGTCCCGCACGGCCGTGCTCGCGCGGGTCCAGCGCCTCGAACGGGCCGGGGTGATCCGCGGCTACCGGGCCGACGTCGTGCTGCCCGGCGACGCCGCCGCCCACCGCGCACGGGTCGGGATCGTGATCCGCACCGCGGACGTCGCCGGGTACGTCCGGCGGCTCGGCGTGCTGCCCGGCGTCACCGACATCGAGACGGTGACGGGGGAGTACGACGTGATGGTGCTGGTCACCGCGCCGAGCGCCGGCGAGCTCGACGCCGTGCTGGACGGGATCCAGGGCTGGCGCGAGACCGTGCGCACCACGACGTGGGTGGTGCTGACGCGATACCGGTGACGCCTCCCGCGGGCCCGTTGCAGCAAAGCCACTTTCACGCAACGTGCCTGCAGGAAAGTGGCTTTGCTGCAGTTCGGTCGGCCCCCGGCCACCGCGGCCGGGGTGCGTCGGAGTCCGAGTGGATCGCCCGTGCCCGATACCGTGTGACGCATGGCAGGACGCGGGACGACAGCGAACAGCAAGGGCAGTACGTCGCGGTCCCCCCGTGGAACCGGTCGCAAGCCCGCGGCCGGCTCCACGGCCCGCAAGTCGTCGAGCGCCCGCCGCCCCGCCGCGCGGAAGTCGCCGCCGCAGCGCAACCCGGACCTGCTCGACAAGGGGATCGACGGCGTCGGGCGCGGCATCGGCAGGCTCGGCAAGTCGGTGGGCCGCGCCGTCGGGCGCACGCGCGAGCTCGACCCCGCCCACCGCCGCGACGGCCTCGGTGTGGCGTTCCTCGTCCTCGCCGTCGTCAGCGCGGCCGGGATCTGGTGGGAGGCCGGCGGACCGGTCGGGCAGTGGATCTCCGGCGCCGTCGGTGCGGTGATCGGGCTCGGCGCCGTGGTGCTGCCGGTGCTGCTGCTGGTGGTCGGCATCGCGCTGATGGCCACGCAGGCGCACCCGGAGGCGCGGCCCCGGGTGGCCGTCGGGTCGCTGCTGCTCCTGCTCGGCGTGCTCGGGATCGTTCACCTCGTCGCGGGCTCACCGGACGAGCCCGCGCTCTGGTACACCGGCGGCGGAGCGCTCGGCTATCTCGCCGCCACCCCGCTCGCCAGCGGGCTGACGCCGTGGGTGGCGGTGCCCGTGCTGGTGCTCCTGTCGTTCTACGCGTTCCTCGTGCTCACCGGCACGCCGGTGCGGCAGCTGCCCAACCGGTTCCGCAGGCTCGCCGGCCGTCCCGTCCCGGAGGCCGAGGGCGACCCCGCGGACGCCGCGGCGCCCGCCGAGGACCCGATCACCGACTCGCCGCCGACCGCACTGCGCCGGCCGTCGCGCCGCCGGCAGGCCTCGCGCGTGGCGGACGTCTACCGGGACGGCCTCGACGAGGTCCCTGCCGAGCAGCCGGACGGAGCGGCGGCTGAGGCGCCCCCCGCAGACGCGCCCGCGCGCAAGCCGCGCAAGCCCGCGGCCCCGGTGCCCGCCACCCCGCCGGCCGAACCGGAGCCGGAGGGCGCCGTCGGCGAGCAGCTGCGCCTCACCGTGCAGGAACGCGATGGCGACACGCCCTACAAGCTCCCGCCCAGCGACCTGCTGCCCACCGGGCCCGCGCCGAAGACCCGCAGCCGCGCCAACGACGCGATGATCGAGTCGATCAGCGGCGTGCTCGAGCAGTTCAACGTGGACGCGCAGGTCACCGGCTTCACCCGAGGTCCGACCGTCACGCGCTACGAGATCGAGCTGGGCCCGGCCGTGAAGGTCGAGAAGATCACCCAGCTGCAGCGCAACATCTCCTACGCCGTCGCCACCGACAACGTGCGGCTGCTCGCGCCCATCCCGGGCAAGTCGGCAGTCGGCATCGAGGTGCCCAACACCGACCGCGAGATGGTGCGGCTCGGCGACGTGCTGCGCTCGAACGCCGCCCGCACCGAGCAGCACCCCCTCGTGATCGGGCTCGGCAAGGACATCGAAGGGCACTTCCTCGTCGCCAACCTGGCGAAGATGCCGCATCTGCTGGTGGCGGGCTCCACCGGTTCCGGTAAGTCGAGCTTCGTCAACTCGATGCTGGTGTCGCTGCTGTCGCGCGCCACGCCCGACGAGGTCCGGATGATCCTCATCGACCCGAAGATGGTGGAGCTCACCCCGTACGAGGGCATCCCGCACCTCATCACGCCGATCATCACGCAGCCCAAGAAGGCCGCGTCGGCGCTCGCGTGGCTGGTCGAGGAGATGGAGCAGCGCTACCAGGACATGCAGGCCAACCGGGTGCGCCACGTCGACGACTTCAACCGCAAGGTGCGCTCGGGGGAGATCACCACTCCGCCGGGGAGCGAGCGCGAGTACCGGCCGTACCCGTACATACTGTGCATCGTCGACGAGCTCGCCGACCTGATGATGACCGCACCGCGCGACGTGGAGGACGCGGTCGTGCGGATCACGCAGAAGGCCCGCGCGGCCGGCATCCACCTCGTGCTCGCCACCCAGCGCCCGTCCGTGGACGTGGTGACGGGCCTGATCAAGACGAACGTCCCGTCGCGGCTGGCGTTCGCGACGTCGTCGCTCACCGACTCGCGGGTCATCCTCGACCAGCCCGGCGCCGAGAAGCTGATCGGCATGGGCGACGGGCTCTACCTGCCGATGGGGGCGGGCAAGCCGGTCCGCATGCAGGGGGCGTTCGTCGGCGACGACGAGATCTCCCAGGTCGTCTCCTTCACCAAGGAGCAGGCCGAGCCGACCTACACCGAAGGCGTCACGGTCCAGAAGCAGGGCGAGGCCAAGGAGATCGACCCGGACATCGGCGACGACCTCGACGTGCTGCTGCAGGCGGCCGAGCTGGTCGTCACGTCGCAGTTCGGGTCCACGTCGATGCTCCAGCGCAAGCTGCGCGTCGGGTTCGCGAAGGCCGGCAGGCTGATGGACCTGCTCGAGACGCGCGGCATCGTCGGGCCGTCGGAGGGGTCGAAGGCGCGCGACGTGCTGATCAAGCCCGATGAGCTGGAGAGCGTGCTCTGGCTCATCCGCGGGGGCGGTGGGCCCGAGCCGGACGGCGACGACGAGGGCTGAGCGGCCGAGCGCGCCCGGTTCGGCGGCGTTGCGGTCAGTGGTCCGGGCCGGGCCGGGTGGACGGGCCGGTGGCCGAGGCAGGGCGCAGCGCGGCGAACGCCCGGTCGAGCAGCCGGGATCGATCGGCGCGGCCGCCCGTGCGCAGCCACTCCCGCGACACCGTGTCCAGGGCGGCGACCGCGGCGTGGGTGATCAGATCCGCGGTGAACGCGTCCAACGCGCCGTCCGAACGCTCGATGTCGTCCTCGTGGGTCGCGACCCGGAGCGTGCGGCAGCAGCGGCCGCCGAGCTGCGAAGGGAGCCGGGCGCACGCGAGGTGGATGCGCTCACCGCGGACGTGACCCGGCAGGCTGACCTGCGCAGGATCGCCGAGGAAGTCGGAGGCCGGTGCGACCGGCTCGATGTCTTGATCAACAACGCCGGGCGGATCCGCATCGCCGAGCTTCACGGTCAACTGGCAGCAGATGCTGTCGCGCGGCGTGCCGGTCGTCGGGTCGACGATCGAGATCACCCTCGACGTGCAGGGCGTCCTGCAGGGCTGACGGCCCGCGTGCGCCGGCCTGTCGCAGCAGGTCGGCGACAGCGGGGAGGTGAGTTCGTCCGAGCTCGCGACACGACGAAGCCGGTTGAACGGCCGGATGTGACAGAGAGCCGTCATTGCCGCCATGAGGTGTCGCCGTGACGATGGAGGCGTGCCCACCCCCCACCGTGTCGTCATCGCGGTCTTCCCGGATGTCGACCTGCTCGACGTCACCGGTCCGGCCGAGGTCTTCGCCCTGGCCAACCGGGAGAGCGGTGGCCGGGCGGCCTACGAGGTCCGCCTGGCAGGCCCCGACGCAGGCCCGGTCGTCACGTCGGCCGGAGTGCGCCTGATGGCGGACCTGGCCTTCGCCGACGTGGGCGCGGCAGTGGACACACTGCTCGTGCCCGGCGCGGTGGACCTGCACCCGGACGGCCCGGTGGCCCGGGTCGACGACACCGTGGTGAAGTGGGTCGAAACCACGGCGCCCCACGCGCGGCGGATCGCGTCGGTATGTGTGGGCGCGCACCTGCTCGCGGCGGCCGGGCTGCTGGACGGGCGGCGGGCGACCACGCACTGGTCGACCGCTGCGCAGCTCGCGGCGGAGCACCCGCAGGTGGGGGTCGATGCCGACCCGATCTTCGTCCGCTCCGGCCGGGTGTGGACCGGCGCGGGCATCAGCACCTGCATCGATCTGGCGCTCGCCCTGGTGGCCGAGGACCACGGCGAGGAGCCGGCCCTGGCCGTGGCCCGGCAGCTGGTGATGTACCTCAGGCGGCAGGGCGGCCAGAGCCAGTTCAGCGTGCCGCTGAGCCGGCCCGCCTCGGCCCGCAGGGACATCGACGAGCTGCGCGTGTTCGTCACCGAGCACCTCGACGACGATCTCTCAGTGCCTGTGCTGGCCGGGCGCATGTGCCTGAGCGAGCGCCATTTCGCCCGGGTCTTCCGCCAGGAGACCGGCACCAGCCCGGCCGCCTACGTGGAAGCCGCCCGCGTCGAAGCAGCCCGCCGCCTGCTGGAGACCACCGACCAGCCACTGGAGCAGATCGCGGCAACTGTCGGGATGGGCTCGGTGGAAACACTGCACCGCGCCTTCCGCAAACAGATCAGTACCACCCCGGCCTCCTATCGCCGCCGCTTCCGCACCGTTTCCTGACCCCTCTGGCCTGTGAGCCCCCGGCAACTGCGGCCTCGCCGTGCCTGTTTCCCATCCGACAGGAACCTTCCACCCATGGATGCCTCCGTGAGCCTGCGTGACGTCATCGGCCTCGACAACACGCTGCCCCGCCTCAGCGAGACCACCTTGATCATGATCGATTTCCAGAACACCTACCGCACGGGCGTCATGGCCCTCGACGGCGCGGAGCCCGCCCTGGCCGCCGGGGCCCGCCTGCTCGCCGCCGCCCGCTCGGTCGGCACACCGGTCATCCACATCATCAACGATGGGGGCGAGGGCACCCCTTACGACATCCGCGCCGAGATCGGCGCCATCAGCCCCGAGGTGGCGCCTGCCGACGGCGAGCCGGCCGTGGTGAAGCAGTTCCCCGACTCCTTCCACCGCACCGAGCTGGAGCAGGCCCTGCGTGACCTGGATGCCGGACCCGACCTGGTGCTGGCCGGGTTCATGACCCACATGTGCGTCACCTTCACCGCCCAGGGCGCCTTCAATGTGGGCTACCGGCCCACCGTCGTCGCCGAAGCGACCGCCACCCGCTCCCTGGTGGCACCCGACGGCAGCACCGTGCCCGCCGCCACCCTCCAGGCAGGAAGCTTGACCACCATCGCCGATCTCTTCGGCACCGTGGCCCCCCACGGTCGAACACCTCACCGTCTGACCGACCGGCCAGGGTGGCGGCCCCGGCCGGCCGGATGAGGGTTCGGGAGCGTTCGCGCGGGTGGCGGTCAGGACCCGGTGCGCTCGGCGAGCCAGGCGGTGGCGGGGATGCCGGCGAGGTCGCGGAAGTCGCGGGACAGGTGCGGCTGGTCGACGTAGCCCGCGTCGGCGGCCACCTCGGCGAGCGAGGGCCGCTGGGGGCTCCGTAGCCGGTCGCAGGCCCGCTCGAAGCGGATGAGGCGTGCCGCCGCCTTCGGGCTCAGGCCCGTCTCGGCGCGGAACTTCTCACCCAGGTGCCGACGGCTCCAGCCGACCTCGTGCGCCAGCTCGGTGATCCGCAGGTTGCCGCCGGTCTCCTCGAGCCGGTCCCAGGCGTACCCGACCTCGGGCAGCACCCCGCGCTCGCCGCGCCCGGCCGCGGCCAGGGCCGTCAGCTCCGCGTCCAGCAGGGCGAAGCGCTCCGCCCACCCGGGTGCGCTGGCCAGCCGGTCGAGCAGCGGGCCGGTGCGAGGCCCGAGCAGGGCGGCCAGGTCGACGGTGTCGCCGGCGAGCTCCGCGGCCGGCACCCCGAGCAGGGCCCGCGCGCCGCGCCAGGTCAGCCGCAGCTGCAGCCCGGTCTGACGGTCGCCCTGGGCGATCCGGGCCGGGGCGTCGTGCAGCCCGCCGACCATCGCGACGAACGTGCCGGGTGGCTTGTGCGGATCCGCGTTGGACAGGATCTCGACCGCGCCGTCGAGGCACAGCAGGAACGTCAGGTGCGGCGAGGCGACGCCCTGGTGGACCGACGGCGGAGCCGCCTCGAGCCGGTAGCCGGTGTAGGCGCTGACGTACGGGAGCAGCGGGGTGGCCGGGAGGCGCCCGCGCAGCCGAGGCTCCCCGGGGACGGGGACGTCGCGAGCGTCGACCACCGGCGCGGCCATGGGCGCAGGCTACGCGCGCTGCCGGGCCCGCTGCAGCAAAGCCACTTTCCTGCAACGTCGTTGCGTGAAAGTGGCTTTGCTGCAAGCCGATCCGGCGGCCCTACAGCTGCAGCAGCATCCGCACGTTGCCGAGGGTGTTGGGCTTCACGTGGGCGAGATCGAGGAACTCCGCAACGCCCGCGTCGTAGGAGCGCAGCATCGCGGCGAACACATCCGGCTCCACAGGGGTGCCGTCGATCTCGGCGAACCCGTGCCGGGCGAAGAACTGCTTCTCGAACGTCAGCACGAACAGCCGGCGCAGGCCCAGCTCGCGGGCGCCGTCGATCAGCGCGCCGACGAGCGCGTGCCCCACCCCGCGCCCGACGGCGCGCGGATGCACGGCGACGGTGCGGATCTCGCCGAGGTCCTCCCACAGCACGTGCAGTGCGCCGCAGCCGACGACCTCGCCGTCCAGCTCGGCGACGAGGAACTCCGGCACGGCCTCGTACAGGGTGACGATCTCCTTCGCGAGCAGCACGCGCCCCGCGTACTCGTCGACGAGGTCCTTGATCGTCACGACGTCGGCGGTGCGGGCCCGCCGGACGGCCACCGTTGCCACGCCGGGGAGTACACCACAGCCGGACAGATACCCTGGGCCCCGTGTCGGAATCGCTCCATCCCCCCGCCCCCTCCACGGAGGCCCCGCGGCGCGCCGCCCTGTTGACCTTGGGTTGTGCCCGCAACGAGGTCGACTCCGAGGAGCTGGCCGGCCGGCTGACCGGCAGCGGCTGGGAGTTGGTGGAGGCCGATTCCGAGGCCGACGTGATCGTCGTCAACACCTGCGGGTTCGTCGAGCAGGCCAAGAAGGACTCGATCGACACGCTGCTGGCCGCGTCGGACGTGGCCAGGGAGAACGGCGCCAAGGTCGTCGCGGTCGGCTGTCTCGCCGAGCGCTACGGCGCCGAGCTGGCCGAGAGCCTCCCCGAGGCCGACGCGGTGCTCGGCTTCGACGCCTACCCCGAGCTCGCCGAGCGCCTCGGCGACGTCATCGGGGGGCACGCACCCGCCCCGCACGTCCCGGTCGACCGGCGCACGCTGCTGCCGATCTCGCCCGTCGAGCGCCCCGCCGCCGCAGCCGACGTCGCGGTCCCGGGGCACGCATGGGTGCCCAACCTGGCGCGCACCCGACTGTCCGACGCCCCGGTCGCGCCGCTCAAGCTCGCCTCCGGCTGCGACCGCCGCTGCGCGTTCTGTGCCATCCCCTCCTTCCGCGGCGCGTTCGTCTCACGGCCGCAGGACGACGTGGTCGCCGAGGCGGCGTGGCTGGGCACGCAGGGCGTGCGGGAGATCGTGCTGGTCAGCGAGAACTCCACGTCCTACGGCAAGGACCTCCCCGGCGGCACCCGCGCGCTGTCGCGGCTGCTGCCGCGGCTGGCGAACGTCCCCGGCATCGACCGGGTCCGGGTCAGCTACCTGCAGCCCGCCGAGATGCGCCCCGACCTGCTGCAGGTCATCGCCACCACGCCGGGGGTCGCCCCGTACTTCGACCTGTCCTTCCAGCACGCGAGCGCGTCGGTGCTGCGACGGATGCGGCGGTTCGGCTCCCGTGTCGACTTCCTCGACCTGTGCGAGCGGGTCCGCGCGCTCGCGCCCGAGGCCGGCATCCGCAGCAACGTGATCGTCGGGTTCCCGGGCGAGACCGAGGAGGACGTCGCCGAGCTGGAGGCGTTCCTGATCGGGGCGCGCCTGGACGCCGTCGGCGTGTTCGGCTACTCCGACGAGGACGGCACCGAGGCCGCGGGCTACGACGGCAAGCTGCCCGCCGAGGTCGTCGCCGCGCGCGTCTCCCGCATCTCCGCCCTTGCCGACGAGCTGATGGCGCAGCGCGCCGAGGAGCGGGTGGGCACCGAGGTCGAGGTGCTGGTCGAGGCCGCGGAGGACGAGGACTTCGAGTGCACCGGCCGGGCCGCCCACCAGGCCCCCGAGGTCGACGGCGAGTGCGTGTTCGAGCGCGGCTCCGGGCTGGAGGTCGGTGACCTCGTGCGGGCCGTCGTCGTCGGCACCGAGGGCGCCGACCTCGTGGTCTCCCCGCGGGAGCTGCTACCGCGCAGCGCCCTGGCGATGGTGGGCGCCGGGGACGCAGGGTGAGCTCTGCCTCCGCCGAGCAGCCGCCGCTGCTGAACATCGCCAACGTGCTCACCGGGGTGCGGCTGCTGCTCGTCCCGGTGTTCCTCGCGGCGCTGCTCGCCGAGGGCGGCACGGACACGGGCTGGCGGCTGGGTGCGTTCGGGGTCTTCGCACTGGCGGCGATCACCGATCGGTTCGACGGCGAGCTGGCGCGCAAGCGGGGTCTGGTCACCGCGTTCGGCACGATCGCCGACCCGATCGCCGACAAGGCGCTCACCGGCGCCGCGCTGATCGGCCTCTCGGCGATCGGCCTGCTGGGCTGGTGGGTCACCCTCGTGATCATGGGCCGGGAGGTCGGCATCACCCTCCTGCGGTTCTGGGTGCTGCGCCACGGGATCATCCCGGCCAGCCGCGGGGGCAAGGCCAAGACGCTCGTGCAGTCCCTGGCCATCGGGCTCTACCTGCTCCCGCTCACCGAGCTGCTCGGCGCGGCGGACGCGATCACGGCGCTGCGCTGGACGGTGCTCGCGGCGGCCGTCGCGCTCACCGTCGGCACCGGGCTGGACTACATCCTGCGCGCGCTGCGCCTGCGGGCGGCGGCCTCGGCGCTGCCCGACGCGTCACCCTGAAGCGGTCGTGTTCGCCGTGGGCGTACGCCCGGGGAGCCCGGTCCGGCGACGCGCGGCGCCGCTTCTCGGTACGGTGATCTCACCGGTGCCGGCCGGTGGGCGAGGAGGAGGTTCTTCGATGGCTGTGCTGATGCGAGAGGCGATCGGTGGCAGCCTGCGGCGAGCCCGCACCGCCCGGCGCCGGACGCTGCGCGAGGTGTCGCGGCGGGCCAGGGTGAGCCTGGGGTACCTGTCCGAGGTGGAACGCGGCCGCAAGGAGCCCTCCAGCGAGCTGCTCGCCGCGATCTGCGAGGCGCTGGACATCGCGCTGCACGAGCTGCTCTCCGAGGCCGCCGAGGCGATGGCGGCCGACGCGATCGCCGCCGCCGACGCGGCCCGCCTGCGCCACCCCGTGGGCCTGCGCCACATGGACCTGCGGCTCGCCGGTGCCGGGGACGACGGCCCCGCGCTGCCGCTCACCCCGATCGGGCCGGCGGCGCACCCCGTCGCGCCCCAGCCTGCGTCTCCCCAGCCCGTCGGCCTGGCGTCCGTCGGGCCGGTCTGCGCCGCCGCCTGAACCACCGGCACGGGTGGTCCGCCGGTGCCGTGCGGGCGCCCTCGCGCGCCTCGGCAACGGCCCCGGCGAGGCCCTGACCTCCGGGTCGCCCCGACCGCGTGCTCCGGAAGATCCCCGATATCGTCTGCGAGCGGTGGAAGCCTCGCCGGTCCGGTGCCACGATGGGGCGAGAAACGCACCGGCGGCCGGTCCGAGCGACGGGTAATCCAGACGGCGGTGGCACACGGCACCCGGAGGTAGGCGGAAGAGATGGCCAGTCCGTTCGTGAAGGCCTGGAAGTACATGATGGCGCTGTTCTCGTCCAAGGTCGACGAGTACGCCGACCCGAAGGTGCAGATCCAGCAGGCCATCGAGGACGCCCAGCGGCAGCACCAGGCGCTGTCCCAGCAGGCGGCGGCCGTGATCGGCAACCAGCGCCAGCTGGAGATGAAGCTCAACCGGCAGCTCGGCGAGATCGAGAAGCTGCAGTCGTCGGCCCGGCAGGCGCTCGTGCTCGCCGATCAGGCCCGCGCCGCCGGTGACGAGACCAAGGCCCAGCAGTACGAGCAGTCCGCGCAGGCGTTCGCCACGCAGCTCGTCACCGCCGAGCAGTCGGTCGAGGACCTCAAGACGCTGCACGACCAGTCGATCCAGGCGGCCACGCAGGCCAAGCAGGCCGTCGAGCGCAACTCGATGATGCTGCAGCAGAAGATCGCCGAGCGCACGAAGCTGCTCAGCCAGCTCGAGCAGGCGAAGATGCAGGAGCAGGCCTCGGCATCGCTGCGACAGATGAGCGAGCTCGCGGCGCCGGGCAACACCCCGTCGCTCGAGGAGGTCCGCGACAAGATCGAGCGGCGCTACGCCAACGCCATCGGTTCCGCCGAGCTGGCCCAGAACTCGGTGCAGGGCCGGATGCTCGAGGTCCAGCAGTCCACCGTGGACATGGCGGGGGCGAGCCGGCTCGAGCAGATCCGTGCTTCGCTGCACGGCAACCCGGTGGCCGGTGAGGTCACCTCGGGCGACCAGGCCACCCAGCCTGCGCAGCCCGCGCAGCCGCAGCTGAACAAGCAGCAGCAGCCCGGAACCGCCTGACGGCCCGTGAGTGGAGAACGTCGCCGTGGCGACGTTCTCCACTCACGATCGAGTCGCAGAGTCAGCGGCGGGGCGACGGGCCGGGCTGGCACCGCGGGCACCAGTACGCGATCCGGGCGTAGATCCCGTTGCCCTGCTCCGCCGTGCGGATCCGGGTGCCGCAGCGCCGGCAGCGTTGCCCACCGCGCTCGAACACCCAGTGCTGCCGCCCGCGCCCGAGCTCGCCGGTGGTGGACTGGTGCGGCCGGTCGGCGTTGCGCAGCAGCAGGTCCCGGGACAGGCCGATGGCCGCGGCCGGCTCGGGCACGTCCCGCACAAGCGTCCACGGCGAGTGGCCGAGCAGGAAGCACACCTCGGTCTTGTAGAGGTTTCCGACGCCCGCCATCACCCGCTGCTCGAGCAGCACCAGGCCGAGCTCACTCGACCCCCACGCGGTGAAGCGCCGCAGCGCCTCGGCGGCGTGCTCGGGACCCCACGCCGGGTCGAGGAGGTCGGGGCCGAGGTGCCCGACGAGCCGGTCCTCCTCCGTCGTCGGCAGCAGCTCCAGGTCGTGCAGCGCGAACCCGACGGCAACGCGCTCGGCCGTCGTGAGCACCGCGCGGGCCTGGTGGGCGGGCCGTTGCCACGACATCCCGGGCCGGTAGAGGTGCCACGACCCGTCCATCCGCAGGTGGCTGTGCAGGCTGCGGCCGTCGTCGAAGCGGGTGAAGAGGTGCTTGCCCACGGAGGCGACGTCGAGCACGGTGCGGCCGGCCAGGTCGTGGTCGACGAGGCGGGGGTGCCGCAGCTCGCCGTGCACGAGCCGCTGCCCGGCCAGCGCGGCGCGCAGCCGTCTGGCGGTGAGGTACACGGTGTCGCCCTCGGGCACGTCCCGACGGTAGCGCGGCCGCCGGGCGACTCGCGGGTCAGGAACGGGCGACTCGCGGGTCAGGAACGGGCGACTCGCGGACGTGCCCGCGAGTCGCCCGGTTCGGACCGGTGAGTCGCCCCTTACGGACAGGCGAGTCGCCCGATGCGGCTCAACCGATCGGTGGATCTGCGGCTCCACCTCGGTCGGTACGGGCCCCGCCGCGAGACCGATTCGCGCGGGCGCGAGGCGCAGCACGATCGAGCCATGCCCGTCATCGAGGTGAGCCAGCTGCACAAGCGGTACCGCGACCACGTCGCCGTCCAGGACGTGTCGTTCTCCGTGGCCGAGGGGGAGATCTTCGGCATCCTCGGCCCGAACGGCGCGGGCAAGACCACCACCGTCGAGTGCGTCGCGGGCCTGCGCGCCGCCGACGGCGGGGCCCTCTCCGTGCTGGGGCTCGACCCGCAGCGCGACCGCACCGACCTGCGCCGCGTGCTCGGCGTGCAGCTGCAGGCCAGCGAGCTGCCGGAGAAGCTGCGGGTCGCCGAGGCCGTGCGGCTGTACGCGTCGTTCTATCCCGACCCCGGCGACCCGGACGAGCTGATCGAGCGGTGGGGGCTCGGCCCGAAGCGAAACGCCGCGTTCGGCGCGCTGTCGGGCGGGCAGAAGCAGCGGCTGTCGATCGTGCTCGCCCTGGTCGGGAACCCGCGCGTCGCGATCCTCGACGAGCTGACCACCGGCCTGGACCCGCAGGCCCGCCGCGACACCTGGGCCGCGATCGAGCAGATCCGCGACGCCGGCGTCACGGTCGTGCTCGTCACCCACTTCATGGAGGAGGCCGAGCGGCTCTGCGACCGGATCGCCGTGATCGACGGCGGGCGCGTGGTCGCGCTCGACACGCCTGCCGGGCTGGTGGCAGGCGCCGGCGGTGGCCAGCGGCTGCGCTTCCGCCCGTCCCACCCGTTCGACCACGCGCTGCTCACCGCGCTTCCCGAGGTCGAGGCGGTGCGCCGGACCGGCCCGCACGTGGAGGTCACCGGCACCGGCCAGCTGTTGCACGCCGTGACCTCGGCGCTGGCCCGCCACCAGGTCGTCCCGGCCGATCTGCGCATGGAGCAGGCCACCCTCGACGACGCGTTCGTCGCCCTGACCGGCCGCCCGGCCGAGAACTGAGGACAGCACCGATGACCCGGACGATGACCGCCCCCCGCACCCGGCAGGCGACCGGAGGGCGCGGCCTGCGCGCCCTGGCGGTGGCCGAGACCCGCCTGTTCCTGCGCGACCCGCTCGCCGTGGCCCTCGGGGTCGCCCTGCCCGCGGTCATCCTCGCCGGCCTGGGCGCCGTCCCCGCGCTCCGCGAGCGGTCCCCGGCGTTCGGCGGCGCGACGTTCGTCGAGGCCTTCGCCCCGTCGATGCTCGCCATCAGCATCGCCGTGCTCGGTGTGCAGAACATGCCCACCGTCCTCGCCACCTACCGGGAGCGGGGCATCCTGCAGGCTGTCGGCCACGCCGATGAGCCCCGCCGCGGTGCTCGTGGTGCGACTGCTGGTCAACCTGCTGACGGCGGTGGTCGGCACCGTGCTCACGGTGGCGGTGGCCGTGCTCGCCTTCGACGTGCCCGCGCCGCGCCACCCGATCGGCTTCGCGACGGCGTTCCTGTGCGGGACGTCGGCGGTGTTCGCGCTCGGGCTGCTCATCGCCGCCGTCGCACCGCGGGCCAGGGTGGCCACCGGCATCGGCACGCTCGTCTTCATGCTCACCCAGTTCTTCGCCGGCGTGTACCTGCCGAAGTTCCTGCTGCCGGACGTGATCATCCGGATCGGGGAGTTCGTCCCTCCCGGCACCGGGGGCTTCCAAGGCGCCTGGACGGGCGACGGGGGCCGCCCCGCTGCAGCTCGCCGTGATGGCCCTGATCGCGCTCGTGGCGACGGCGGCGGCCGCTAGGTTGTTCCGGTGGGAGTGAGGGGGAGCGATGAGCGGGTCGGGTAGCCCGTTCGCCGACACGCTCGACGAACGGGAGCGCAGGCTCGACTCGCTCATCGACCGCTACGTGCCCTATGCCGGGCTCGCCGCCGGCACGGTCGTCACCCCGTTCGTGGTGCCGTCGACCGTGTCGTACTGGTTCGTCACGGGATCGCTCGTGGCGGTCACGGCGGGCTGGGCGTACTGGTTCACGCTACGGCGGGTCGACTGTGGACCTGTGGGGGAGCGCGAGGGCGCGATCTACATGGCCGGCCAGCTGGTGCTCATGGCCGTGCTCACCTACCTCTCGCCGTTCTACGCGTTTCTGGCGCTGTCCGCGTACCCGCGCTCGTTCACCTACCTCCACGGGCGGTGGCGGTGGGCCGGGATCATCGCCACGGCAGTGATCGTCGCCCATTCGCTGACGGGCGGCTCACTCGTCACCGTCACGCCGGGGCGCGTCCTCGGGATCGTCGGGATCACGGCCGTGAACGCGGTCGTCGCGGGTGGCTTCACGTACTTCGGCATCCTCACCTCGCAGCAGTCCGTGCGCCGCCGCGAAATCATCGAGGAGCTGAACGAGGCCAATCGTCGGCTGTCGGAGACGCTGGAGGAGAACGCCGCGCTGCACGTCCGGCTGCTGGCGCAGGCACGCGAGGCCGGGGTGCTCGACGAGCGCGCGCGGCTGGCGCGGGAGATCCACGACACAATCGCCCAGGGCCTGACGGGGATCGTCACCCAGCTGGAGGCGGCCGGGGCGGTCGACGACGACGCGGACGCCCGCCGCCGGCACATGGACATCGCGTCCGCGCTCGCCCGGGAGAGCCTCACCGAGGCCCGCCGCTCGGTCGACGCGCTCGCCCCCGGGCAGCTCGCGGACGCACAGCTGCCCGAGGCGATCGCGGAGATGGCGAAGGCGTGGGCCGAGACGGCGGGCGTCGACCTGCTCCTCGACACCACCGGCGACCCGCGGCCGCTGTTGCCCGATCTGGAGGTCACGCTGTTCCGGGTGGCCCAGGAGTCGCTCGCCAACGTCGGCAAGCACGCGGCCGCCACCCGCATCGGCCTCACCCTGTCCTACATGGACGACGTGGTGGTGCTCGATGTGCGCGGCGACGGCTGCGGATTCACCGTGTCGGCGACGCCGCCGTCCGACGACGGCTCCGGGTTCGGACTGGTGGGGATGGAACAGCGGGTGCGCCGGGTGTCGGGGCGCCTGACGGTGGAGAGCACGCCGGGCGAGGGCACGGCGGTCAGCGCGAGCGTGCCGGCGATCCCGGCGGAGGTCCACGCATGATCAAGGTCCTGATCGTCGACGATCACCCCGTCGTCCGGGACGGGTTGCGGGGGGTGCTCGACGGCGAGCCCGACATGGAGGTCGTGGGCGAGGCCGGGCACGGCGCCGAGGCGCTGGCCCGGATCGAGGCCGGTCGACGTCGTGCTGATGGACCTGCGGATGCCCACGATGGGAGGGGTCGAGGCGATCACGCAGCTGCGGCGCACCGCCCCGGGCGTGCGGGTGCTCGTGCTCACCACGTTCGACACCGACCGCGACGTCCTCCCGGCGATCGAGGCGGGGGCCACCGGCTACCTGCTCAAGGACACCCCGCGCGACGAGCTGCTGCGGGCCGTGCGCGCCGCGCACCGGGGCGAGCCCGTGCTGTCGCCCGCGGTCGCGGGCAGGCTGATGGGGCAGGTCCGGGCACCCGCTCAGGACGCGCTGAGCGCCCGGGAGCTCGAGGTGCTGCGGCTGGTCGCGGCCGGGTCGACCAACCGGGAGACCGCGCGGCAGCTGTTCATCAGCGAGGCCACCGTGAAGACCCACCTGCTGCACATCTACGCCAAGCTCGAGGTGCGCGACCGCGCCTCCGCCGTCGCCGCCGGGTACCAGCGCGGGCTGTTGGTGCCGGACGGCAGCTGAGGGCGCACCGCCCGCCTATCCGGTGGGGATCGCCGTGCGCACCGCGTACCGGACGTCGGCCGGCAGCCGGTCCACACCACCGGAACGAACCACGGGCGCCGGGCGGGCAGCACGTCGGCCGGGACGGTCAGCACCCTCCGCAGCCTGCCCGGGGGCGCGCTCCGTGCCACCCGGTTCGCCGCAACCGCTCTCCGGTGCGCAGTCGTGTGGGTCGTCCGCCGGCTCGCTACAGATCCAGGGCCCGGCGGAGGACGGTGATCGCCTCGGCCGACTCGCGGCGGCTGACCCAGGCCTGTTCCACCAGCGCGGAGCCGTGGAACGTCCCGGGGAACACGTGCAGCTCCACCGGCACTCCCGCGAGCAGCAGGGCCTGGGCGTAGGCGATGTCCTCGTCGCGCAGCGGGTCGAACTGCATCGCGCTGACGTAGGCCGGCGGGAGGCCGGTGAGGTCGGTGGCCCGTGCCGGTGCCGCGTACATCGGGACGTCGGGCGTGCCGCGCCTGCCCGGACCCAGGTAGGCGTCCCAGCTGATGATCGCGTTGGACCGGTTCCACAGTGGGGTGTCGGTGAAGGCCGTCCAGACGAGCCCCGCGTAGCAGTCCTCGAGCGGCGCCGGGTACGGGTGTTCCGGCGCCAGCCGGTAGTCCACCGACACGACGACGACCCCGAGCTCCCGCGCCATCACCAGGTTGCGGGCGTGGTCGCCGTCGAGGTCGCCCACGATGAACCCGCCGCCGTGGACGCTGTAGACAGAGGCGGGGGCGATGGGCCGGTCCGGGGTGTACACGCGGAGCCGGACGTCGCCGTCGGGGCCGGGGACCAGCTCGTCACGCACCTGCACGCCCGTGGTGTCGGGCGTGTGCAGCGCGGCGATCGCCTCGGACAGCATCGTCCGTGCCGTGGGCAGGTCGGTGAGGTCGATCGACGGCATCACGGCCAGCGCGGCGGCGAGCTCGGGGTCGAAGGCGTAGGTCACAACATCCTCCACGGCGTCGGGTGATCTCCTTGATCGTGCCCGTCGACCGGCGCGGGGGTCATCCGCCACGCGTCGGGATCCCGCGCCCGCCGACCCGACGACCGTCCGGAGGCCCGTTAGCCTCGGCAGGCCGCCGAACCGGAAGGGTGCCGATGGAACTGACCGAGGCCATGCGTACGACCGGAACCTGCCGCTACTTCCGGCCCGACCCGGTTCCCGACGAGGTGCTGCACCGGGCGGTCGACGCCGCCCGCTTCGCGCCGCAGGGCGGCAACCGGCAGCCCGTGCGCTGGGTGGTCGTCCGGGACCCCGACCGCAGGCAGGCCCTCGCCGACCTCTACCTCCCGCTGTGGAAGGCCTATCTGGGTCGGCGCAGCGGGGGCCGGATCGACTACGAGCGGCTCCCGCGGTCGGTGCGCGACGCGGACCACTTCGCCGAGCACCTCGCCGAGGTACCGGCGATCGTCGTGGCGTGTGCCGAGCTGGCCGCGTTGTACCCGACCGACACCGGGCTCGGCAGGCTCAGCGTGGTCGGTGGCGGCTCGATCTACCCGACGGTGCAGAACCTCTGCCTCGCGCTGCGCGGCGAGGGCGTCGCCTCGGCGATGACCACGTTGCTGTGCACGGTGGAACCGCAGGTGCGCGAGCTGCTCGCGATCCCGGACGACATGATCACCGCCGCGCACATCGCGATCGGCTACCCGGAACGGCCCTTTCCCACGACGCTCACCCGGGCTCCGGTGGCGGAGATCGTCTACGCCGACACCTTCGGTCGCGCCTGTTTCCCGCCGGACGCCTGAGGATCGCGCGAGTACATCGCCCCTCTCGCGGTTACCCCGGGTGCGTGACCATCGCGGCGGAGCACCTCACCCAGCTGTTCGACTCGGACCTGCCCGACCCGCAACTCGTCGTGGAGGCGGGGGAGGCGCGAGTGGTGTCCGGGTCCGCGGGCGAGCAGCAGGGCCTCGTCGTGGCCTCGCGTGCCGACCTGCTCGAGGAGAGTGGCGGCAGGGCGCCGTCGGGCGAGGCGCTCGACCAGCTCGCGGCGCGGCTGGACTCGGCGGTGACGAGCATGGGCGGATGAGCGGAGCGTGCGGAGCGTGCATCGGCGCTGAGCGGAGCGTGCGGAGCGAACATCGGCGCTGAGCGGAACTCGGCAATGTAGGAGGTGGTGACGTGCAGGAACGTCCTGACGACCGGGTGGCAGGTGGCGGGCTGGAGGGCACGGCGTCCGAGCAGGAGGGGGCACCGGCGCTCGCGGAGGACGAGATCCGCACCGAGCGCGGCGACGACCGGCCGACGGCGCCGGGCATGACGGAGCCGAGCGGCCCGCTGCCCGAGGAGCCCGACCCGTCCGGTACCTGAGCTCCGGTCCGGACCGCTCGGGTCAGTCGCGACCGCAGTGGCGTACCCGTTCCGCCGCGGCCGAGAGCCCCCGGCGCGCACCGAGCGTCTCGACGGCGGCGAGCGCGTAGGCGCTGCAGCTCGGCGTGGACGGGCAACGCGGCGTGAACGCCGTGAGCCATCGCCGGTAGGCGAGGATCAGCGCCCGCACGAGCCCGGTGCCGCCGACCGGGGGCACCACCACTGCTGCGGCGGCCAGCAGCGGGGAGACCCGCAGGACCAGCGAGAAGTCGCACGGTCCGTCGCAGCCACGACCTCCCCCTCCGCGGCCGCCGTTGCAGCCGGACCAGTTTGCGCAGCCACTGCCGGAGGCCGACCGGCCCAGCTCGACGGCGCCTGCCCCCAGGTCGGCGACGTCCGCCCTGAGTTCGACGGCGTCGGCCACGTCCTCGCGCGACGGGCGCCGGCGACGTCGCCGCCTGTGGCCGGCGCCGGCCCGGAGCCCATCAACCGCGCCCTGCGGCCCGAACGCCGCCCTGCGCTCGACCGTCCCGGGTGCAGCCCTGGTGGTGGCTCCCGCGCCATCGGAGAGGACCCTGGCAGGACACCCGCCGGTGGAACCCGCCGCCCCGCCCGTCTCGTCGGCCGCGGGCGGGTCAGGGTCGGCACCGTGCCGGCACACCGCGTATGTGCGCGGCCCGATGGGAACCGACGTGCGCGGGCGAGGTGGTCATCGGGTTCCTCCGGTCGCCGGGTCACCGAGGGGAACGCCCGGGGAGACCGCGGGGTTGAGGCCGCCCGCCGGAACGTGGTGTCGATCACATTGCTCCGCCCGTCACGCCCGCAGCCGCAGGCCCTTGGGAGTGACCCGGAACCCGGCCTCGGTGAGCACGTCGGCCAGCTCCGACCGCAGGGACCCGACGCCGTCGGCGCGCTCGACCGCGAGCGAGCCCAGCCAGCCCTCGTGCACGGCCCCGGCCAGCGCCTGCGCCGCAGTGGCGAGCTCCTCGCGGTCGGTGGTGAACGACAGCAGCGACCGCCCACCCCGCTCCACGTACAGCGCGGGAGCGCCCTCGACGAGCACCACCAGCGCGCCCGCCTTGCGGCCCGGCCGGTGTTTCGTGTCGCCGACGGTGTCGGGCCACGGCAGCGCTGCCCCGTACGGTTGTGCGGGGTCGGCGGCGGCGAGCACCACGCGTGATGGGGCGGCGTCGCCGCGCCCGCCGGGTTCGTCGAATCCGCGTTCGCCGGCCGAGCCGCCGAGCGGCGCGCCATCGGGCCGCGACAGCGCCCGCAGCCGGTCGATGGCGCCGGGCACCGCGAACTGCGCCGCGCCCAGCCCCTCCACGACGTAGCCGCGGCGTGCGCGACCGGAGTCCTCCATGGCCCGCAGCACCCGGTACACGGCCGCGAAGCCACCGCTGACCCGCTCGGTGCCCAGGGCTCTCCGGGTGAGCACGCCGTGGCGCTCCAGGAACGCCTCGGCGCGCGCGTGTGCCCGGCGCGTGGGGTCGGGTTCGCGCGCGACGGCCAGGGCCCACCTCCCGCCCACCGATGGCGGCCCGCTGCGGCTGGGCATCGCCGGGCGGCCGGCCCGCAGCTGGGCGTACCGGCCGCGGGGGGCCGAGCGCCGGGTGCGGTGCGCGGCGCTGCGCCCGCCCGCCGATCCGCCGAGCCGGGCCCGCAGGGGAGCGAGCGTGTCGTTGGTGAGCAGCCCCGCCCAGACGAGGTCCCAGATCGCGGCGACCACGGCGTCGTCGGCGGGCGCGGGCTCCCCGGCGTCGACCAGCGCCCGCGCGGCGCGGTCGGCGAGCTCCCGGAAGAACAGCGCGCCGCCGCCGATCGGTGCGGCGTCGAGGTCGGGCAGGCCCAGCGCAGCGAGCACCGCGTGGTGCAGCGGGGTGGCCGCCACGTCGGGTTCGATCTCGGGCAGCAACAGGTCGGCCACGTCGGCAGGCGCCACGGCGAGCCAGCCGTCGGTGCCGGCCAGCGCTCCGCAGCCGGTCCAGGTGACCTCGCCCGCCGCCGTGAGCTCGTCGAGCAGGGCCGGGGTGTAGCCGGGCAGCCGGGCGGGCAGGATCAGCGACTCCAGCGCGCTCGCCGGCAGCGGCGCCCCGGCCAGCTGCTCGACGACGCCGAGGACTTCCTCGGCCCCGGGCGCGCGCCGCATGCGCCCCCGGCGGCCCTCGGCGGCGCCCTGCACCCCCTGCCACACCGGGAGGAACCGCCCGAGTGCCCGCTGCTCCACCGGCTCGACCTCGGCCCGCAGCCGCGCCAGCGACCCCCGCCGCAGCCGTCGCAGCACCTCGGCGTCGCAGTACTCGGTGCCGTCGGCGCCGGGTCGGAGCTCGCCGCGCACGAGCCGGCCGGAGCCGACGAGCCGGTCGAGCACGCCCGCCACCACGGCCACGCCGAGCCCGAACCGGGCCGCGCACTCCGCGGCGGGGAACGGCCCGTGCGTGCGGGCGTAGCGCAGCACGAGATCGCCCAGGGGGTCGGCCACCGGCTCGGTGAACGTCTCGGGCACCCCGACGGGCAGCGCCGCGCCGAGCGCGTCGCGCACCCGGCCGGCGTCCTCGATCGCGAGCCGGCGTTCCTCCCCGGCGATGCGCACGCGGATCACGCGGCGGGCGGCCTCCAGCTCGGCGAGCCACGCCTCCCGTACGCCGCGCGCCGCGGCCTCGGCGGTGGTGAGGTCGCCGACGAACCGCAGCAGGTCGGCCGCGCCCTCGGCGTCGCGGGCGTGCCGCTCCGCCGGCAGCCGCTGCAGCGACGCCTCGACCTCGGCCAGCACCTCGGGGTCGAGCAGCTCCCGGATCGCCTCCGACCCCAGCAGCTCGGCCAGCAGCGTGGAGTCGAGCGACAGCGCGGCCGCGCGGCGCTCGGCGAGCGGCGCGTCGGACTCGTAGAGGAACATCCCGACGTAGCCGAACAGCAGGCTCCGCGCGAACGGCGACGGCGCGGGGGTGGCCACCTCCACCACCCGCACCTTGCGCGCCCGCACGTCGGCCATCAACTCGCGCAGCCCGGGCAGGTCGTAGACGTCCTGCACGCACTCGCGCATCGCCTCGAGCGTGACGGGGAACTGCTCGTAGCGCCCGGCCACGGAGAGCAGCTGCGACGCTCGCTGCCGCTGCTGCCACAGCGGGCTGCGCCGCCTCGGGTCGCGACGCGGCAGCAACAGCGACCGCGCCGCGCACTCCCGGAACCGCGACGCGTACAGCGACGAGCCCCCGAGCTCGGCGACGACGATCTGCTCCACCTCCGACGGGTCGAGCAGGACGTCCTCGGCGGTGGGCACGATCTCGGCGCCGGACTCGTCGACGCCATGGAAATCACCTACAGCGGGCAGCCGCAGCACGATGCCGTCGTCGGCGCCGGACGCGTGCACCTCCACCCCGCGCCGCTCGCGCATCCGCGCCGCGATCGCGAGGGCCCACGGCCCGTTGACCTTGGCCCCGAACGGCGAGTGCACCACCAGCCGCCAGTCGCCGAGCTCGTCGCGGAACCGCTCCACGAGGATCGTGCGGTCGCTCGGGACGTGGCGGGTGGTGTCGCGTTGCTCGTGAAGGTAGGCGAGCAGGTTGTCGGTGGCCCATTCGTCGAGGCCCGCCGCGGCGGCGCGGGCGCGGGCGGCCTCGTCGGGCAGGCCCGCCATCTCCCGGACGAACGCCCCCACCGCGCGCCCCAGCTCGAGCGGGCGTCCGATCGACTCGCCCTTCCAGAACGGCATCCGGGCGGGCTGGCCCGGGGCCGGAGTGACGATCACGCGGTCGTGGGTGATGTCCTCGACCCTCCAGCTGGACGTGCCGAGCAGGAACGTGTCGCCCACCCGCGACTCGTAGACCATCTCCTCGTCCAGCTCGCCGACCCGTGAGCCTGCGCCGTCGGCCCCGCCCGGCGTCGTCACCGTGAACAGGCCCCGGTCGGGGATGGTGCCCCCGGACGTGACCGCGAGCCGCTGCGCGCCGGGGCGGCCCTGCAGCTCGTCGGTGATGCGGTCCCACGTGATCCGCGCGCGCAGCTCGCCGAACTCCTCCGACGGGTAGCGCCCGGCCAGCATGTCGAGCACCGAGTGCAGCGCCGACTCGGGCAGCGCGGCGAACGGCGCCGCCCGCCGGACGACCCGCGCGAGGTCGGCGAGCGACCAGGGCTCCAGCGCGACCATGGCCACGATCTGCTGGGCGAGCACGTCGAGCGGGTTGCGCGGGTAGCGCAGCGACTCGATCGCCCCGGCGGTCATGCGTTCGGCGACGACCGCGCAGGACACGAGGTCACCGCGGTACTTCGGGAACACCACACCGCGTGACACCGCTCCCACCTGGTGGCCCGCCCGCCCGACCCGTTGCAGCCCGGACGCCACGCTGGGTGGCGCCTCCACCTGCACGACGAGGTCGACCGCGCCCATGTCGATGCCCAGCTCCAGGCTGGACGTGGCGACGACGCAGGGCAGCACCCCGGTCTTGAGCTCCTCCTCCACCAGCGTGCGCTGCTCGCGCGACATCGACCCGTGGTGCGCCTTGGCGACGGTGGCGGCCGCCCCACCGCCGATGCCGCTCTGCCCGATCGCCTCGGCGGGAAAGGCGTCGAGGTCGACGGCCTCGTCGGCCTCCTCGGCGGCCAGCTCGTTGAGCCGCGACGTGAGCCGTTCGGCGAGCCGGCGGGAGTTGGAGAACACGATGGTGGAGCGGTGCTCGCGGACGAGCCCCAGCAGCCGCCGCTCGACGGCGGGCCAGATCGACGGCCGCTCCGCGGTGCCCGCCGCGGACCCGATGACCTCCTCGTCGGTGCTGCCCGGGGGCGGCCGCTCGTCGAGCGCGGCGAGATCGGGCACCGGTACCTCGACGGCCACCTCGATCGTCTTCGGGATCGGCGGCTGCACGACCTCCACGGGCCGCGCCCCGGCCAGGAACGTGGACACCTCGTCGATCGGCCGCACGGTGGCCGAGAGCCCGACGCGCTGGGCCGGGCGCTCGAGCAGCTCGTCGAGCCGCTCCAGCGACAGCGCGAGGTGGGCGCCCCGCTTGGTGCCCGCGACGGCGTGCACCTCGTCGACGATCACGGTCTGCACCCCGCGCAGCGACTCCCGGGCCGCGGAGGTGAGCAGCAGGAACAGCGACTCCGGCGTGGTGACGAGCACGTCGGGCGGGGTGCGGGCGAACCGGCGGCGCTCGTCGGCGGGCGTGTCGCCGGTGCGCATGCCGACGGTGATCTCCGGGACCGGCAGGCCAAGCCGCTGCGCCGCCTGCCGGATGCCCGCGAGCGGTGACCGGAGGTTGCGCTGGACGTCGACGGCGAGCGCCTTGAGCGGGGACACGTACAGCACCCGGCACCGGTGTCCGGCCTCCGCGGGCGGGGGGCACGCGGCGAGCCGGTCGAGCGCCCACAGGAAGGCGGCGAGCGTCTTGCCCGACCCGGTGGGGGCGACGACCAGGGCGTGCCGGCCGGCCTGGGCTGCCGTCCACGCCCCTTCCTGGGTGGCGGTGGGCGCGGCGAAGGCCCCGCGGAACCAGTCGCGGGTGGCGGGGGAGAAACCGTCGAGCGCCGTCACGCCGTCCATGATGCGCCGGGGTACCGACAGTTCCGGGCGGGCGCCGATCCGCCACGATGCGGTGATGACCATCCGCACACTGCTGCACGGGGGACAGGTCTTCGACGGGTCGGGGGCGCCATCCGCCGCCGCGGACGTCGTCGTGGCCGACGGACAGATCGTCGAGGTCGGTCCCGGACTCGACGGGGACGTGGTCGTGGACGTCACCGGCGCGACCGTCCTGCCGGGCCTGTTCGACTGCCACGTGCACGTGACGGTGTCCGGCGTCGACGTGATGCAGCGCCTGACCCGGCCGTTCTCCTACCAGTTCTACGCCGCGGCGGAGAACCTGCGCGCGACCCTGGCCGCGGGGATCACCACCGCCCGGGACGCGGGCGGGGCCGACCTCGGGATCCAGCAGGCGCTCGCCGACGGGCTCATCGCCGGGCCGCGGCTGCTGCTGTCGGTGAACATCATCGGCCAGACCGGCGGGCACACCGACGGCTGGTTCCCCTCCGGCCTGGAGCTGCCGCTGAGCGTCCCGCACCCCGGCCGGCCCGCCGCGCTCGCCGACGGCCCCGACGAGCTGCGCCGCGTGGTGCGCTCGCTGCTGCGCGCGGGCGCCGACGTGATCAAGATCTGCACGACCGGTGGCGTCCTCTCACCGCGCGACGACCCGCGGCACACGCAGTTCGGCCCCGACGAGCTCGACGTGGTCGTGGCCGAGGCGGCGGCAGCGGGCCGTGGCGTGATGGCGCACGCGCAGGGCGCAGCGGGCATCAAGAACGCGCTGCGGGCCGGCGTGCGGTCCATCGAGCACGGCATCTACCTCGACGACGAGGCCATCGACCTGCTGCTGGAGCGGGAGGCCTGGCTCGTGCCGACGCTCGTGGCGCCGCGCGCGGTGCTCGCGGCCGCGTCGGCGGGCGCCCAGCTGCCACCCGCGGTCGTCAGCAAGGCCGCGGAGGTGTCGGCGGTGCACCTCGAGTCGGTGCGCCGGGCGGCCGCCGCGGGCGTGCGGATCGCGATGGGCACCGACAGCGGCGTCGGTCCGCACGGGCAGAACCTCGACGAGCTCCCGCTGATGCAGGAGTGCGGCATGACGCCCGAGCAGGTCCTCGTGGCGTCCACGGCGGAGGCGGCCCGGCTGTGCGGGCTGCAGGACCGCACCGGTCGCCTCGAGCCGGGGCTGGCGGCCGACCTGCTGGTCGTCGACGGCGACGCACGGGAGTTCGACGGGTTCCGCGACCGGATCCGGCAGGTGTGGCAGGCGGGCCGGCCGGTGGTGGGCGGCCCGAAGGCGGCCTGAGCGGACCCACCGACGGTCAGCAAAGCCACTTTCCTGCAACGTCGTTGCGTGAAAGTGGCTTTGCTGCAACCGGGCGGCGGAGGGATCAGGGCGCGTCGGGCGCCGCGGTGAGCTCCGCGGCGAGCCTGGCGAGGATGCCCGCGGCTCCGCTGCCCGGCTGCCACGTGCACGCCAGGCCCACGGCGACCACGGAACCGGTCGCCAGCACGCTTCGCACAGCCGCCGCGACCCCCGCCAGCGGCGGCCCGCCGGGAGCCGGGAAGAGCAGCCCCGGCAGGTCCTGCGGATCCACCACGTCGACGTCGACGTGCAGGTACAGCGGCCCGTCCGGCAGGGCCGCGGCGACCTCGTCGACGCCGCACCGCCGGATCGCCGACGTGGCGAGGTAGTCCGCCTCCGGCGGGTCGAGGTCGCGCGCGTCGACGAGCACGACGTCGCTCTCGGCGAGGGGCCGCAGCCCGAGGTGGTCGGGGGCGCTGCGCTCGGCGCCGCCGACGAGCTGCCGCAGCGGCACCCCGCCGAGGTAGCCCGACGCCGACGTCTCCGGCGTCTGGACGTCGCCGTGCGCGTCGAACCACACGACCGACGGCGCCACTCCGGCCCGCTGCAGGCCGGTGACGACCCCGAGCGAGGTGGTGCAGTCGCCGGAGACGACCACCGGCACCCGTCCGGCGGTGACGTCGGCGGCCACGGCGTCGGCCACCTCGGCGTAGAGGGCGGCCATCCGCTGCCACGGCGATCCCGCGGGCAGTGCGGGGGCGACGGTGCGGCCCGGCGCCAGCGGCGGGTCGAACGCGGGCAGCGGCTCGTCGAGGTGGAACGGCACGGCGATCACGTTCACGGACGCTCCTCGCTCACGCTCGTGGCCGCCGTGTCCGACGGGGCTGGTGCTGAACGGTGATCTCGCAAGCTCGCTCACGCCGTCATCGTGCTGCTTCCGCCGCCGGAACGGTGGTGGTTTTCCGCCGGCGCGGGCCGACCAGCACGAGCGCGACGCCGAGGGCGCACACGAGCCCTCCGGGAACGGCCAGCGGCCCGGGGGTCTCGGCGAACATCAGCCACGCCCAGACCATCGTGGCCGGCGGGGTGAGGTACAGCAGCGTGCTGACCCGGGTGGCCCCCACCCGGCGCAGCATCAGCAGGTAGGTGCCGTAGCCGCCGGCGGTGGACAGGATCACGAGCCAGGCCACCGCCCACCAGAAGCCGGCTCCGGCCGGAGGCTGCAGCCTGCCGGCAGCGGCCGCGGCGGCCAGGAAGAAGACGCAGGCCACGGTGGTCTGGACGGTGAGCGACGCGAGCAGCGTCTCCGCGGGTCGCCACCGTCGCTGCAGCACCGTGCCCGCCGACAGCGCGAGCACCCCGCCCACCGGCAGCAGGTACGCCCACGCGGGTGCGCCGCCGCTGCCGATGTCGCCCGACACCACCACACCGACCCCGGTCAGGCCGATCGCGAGCCCCCACCACTGCCGCACCGTCGGCCGTTCCCCGAGCAGCGGGCCCGCCACGGCGGCGACGAGGAGCGGCTGCGCCGCCGCGATCAGGGCGGTGGTGCCCGCCGGTACGCCGAGCTCGACGCCGCCGAACACGCCACTCAGGTAGACGCACTGGCACAGCAGGCCGAGGGTCCCGTGCCGGCCCAGCGCACGCCCGTCGTAGCGGGTGCGGCAGGCGACGGCGAGCGCCACGAGCGGGACCGCCACGACGACGTAGCGCCACGCCAGCAGCGTGTCGGCGGCGGCGTACCGGGTGCCGAGCTCCGCCCCGACGAACCCGGAGCTCCAGAACACCACCAGCGCCGCGGCGCCGAGGGCGTCGCTCCGTGTACTTCGCACGCGCACAGATAACCACACCGGTCGGTATACTCACAGTGGACGGGAGGAGATCCGCATGTCCACGGAAGCGACGACGCTGACGCCGGCGGGGGAGCGGCTGCTCGCCGCGGCGGCCGACCTGTTCTACCGGCGCGGCATCCGGGCGGTCGGCGTGGACCTGATCGCCGACACGGCCGGCACCACCAAGAAGACGCTCTACGACCGCTTCGGCTCCAAGGACGCCCTCGTCGTCCTGTACCTGCGCCGCCGGGCCGAGCAGTGGCACGGCTTCCTCCGGGCCCACATCGACCCGCACCCGCCGGGACGGGCGCGCGTGCTGGGCGCGTTCGACGCGCTGGAGGACTGGCTGCGCGAGCAGTACCGCGGGTGCGCGTTCGTCAACGCCTACGCCGAGGTCGGGGGGACCGACCACCCTGCGGTGGAGGTCATCCGTGCGGACAAGGCGTGGACGCGGCAGCTGTTCTGCGAGCTCGCGCGCGAGGCCGGCGCCGCCGACCCGGACGCGCTCGGCGCCCAGCTGCACGTGCTCTACGAGGGCGCCAACGTCGCCGTCACCGCCGGTGGGCAGGCCGACGCGGTCGACGTGGCGCGGGCGGCTGCGGCGCGGCTGCTCGGCGGGTAGCCGCCGGGGTTTGCCGGAGTGCGGAAGCGGAAACGTGATCGACACCCGACTGCCGCAGCCGACGCGAGGAGCGAGCGCCATGCCCGACGTCATCCGACTGATCCTGGACGACCACGAGACCTTCCGCAGCCAGTTCGCGAAGCTGGAGGCGCTGCGGGGCGACCCCCGGGCCGCGGCCGAGCTCTGGAAGGGCCTGTCGGCGCACCTCGAGATCCACGCCTCGGCCGAGGAGGAGCACTTCTACCCCGCGCTGCTGCAGCACGTGAAGGACAGCGAGGACGAGACGAAGGACGCCATCGGCGACCACGACGAGATCCGGGACGGGATCCGGCGCGCCGCTGCCGCCGAGGTCGGCATCGACGAGTGGTGGGCGGGCATCCAGGACGCGCGCGAGGCCAACGACCACCATCTGGCCGAGGAGGAGCGCGACGACATCCCGGACTTCCTGCGCGCGGCGTCGGTCGAGCTGCGGCAGGAGCTCGGCGCGAAGTTCTCGGGCTTCGAGGACGAGCACCCGGGCGGCCGCGGCCTGTCGGGTGAGGACAAGGACCCCGACGAGTACATCGCCGAACACAGCTGACGCCGATACCCCTGGCGGGCGGCGGGCCTCGACCGGCACGATCAGGTGGTGCTCCACCCTGTCGACACGGTCGGTGTCCAGCGTCGCGTCCTGTCGGTGCTCGCGGTCACCCAGGTGCTCGGCGGTGTCGGCACCGCCACGGTGATCGCGGTCAACACCCTGGTCGCCGCGCGGCTGTCCGGGTCGGAGACGGTCGGCGGGGCCGCCACCACGGCGCTCGTGCTGGGCACCGCCGTGGCCGCGGTGCTCGTCGCACGGGTCGCCACCCGGCTCGGCAGGCGCCCGGCGCTCACCCTGGGCTACGGCGTGGGCGCGCTCGGCGGGGCCGGTGCCGCGGCCGCGGTCGCCGCCGGCAGCGCGCCCGGCCTGCTGGCGTCGCTGCCGCTGGCGGGCGCCGCCACGGCCGCCGGGCTCGCGGCCCGCTTCGCGGCCAGCGACCTCGCCGCACCGGAGCGCAGGGCCCGTGCGCTCGGCACGGTGGTGTGGGCGACCACGGTCGGCGCGGTCGCAGGCCCCAACCTCGCCGGGCCCGTCCAGGGGGTCGCCGACGGCCTCGGGCTGGAACCCGCCACCGGCCCCTTCCTGCTCTGCACGTCCGCGTTCGTCCTCGCCGCCGTGATCACCTGGGTGGGGCTGCGGCCGGACCCGTTGCTGCTCGCCCGGTCCGCCACCGACGACACGGCGGGCGCGGCGGTCACCGGCGCCCAGGTGCGGGCCGCCCTGCGCGCCTCCCCGGCGGCACTGCTGGGCCTGGGCGGGATCGTCCTCGGCCACGTCGTGATGGTCGGGCTGATGTCGATGACACCCGTCCACATGGACCACGGCGGCACCGCGCTGCACGTCGTCGGCCTCGTGATCAGCCTGCACGTCGCGGGCATGTACGCCCTCAGCCCCGTGTTCGGCTGGCTGGCCGACCGCGCGGGCCGGGTGCGCGTGCTGGCGCTCGCCGCCGCGTTGCTGGCGGCCGCCGCGACCGTGTGCGCGCTGGCCGGGCCGCGGTCCACGGCGCTGCTCGGGGTGGGGCTCGTGCTGCTCGGGCTGGGCTGGTCCGCAGGGCTCATCGCCGGTTCCACGCTGCTCACCGAGTCGTTGCCGGTCGCCCTGCGCCCACGCGCCCAGGGGCTCGCCGACGTCACGATGAACGTCAGCGGGGCCGTGGGCAGCATCGCCGCGGGCCTGGTGGTCGCCGGTGCCTCCTTCGCCGCGCTCGGGGTGGCGGCCGTCGTGCTCGTGGTGCCCTACCTGCTGGCTGCGGGATCCATGGCGGTGCGCGCGGCCCGTCCCGCCTGAGCCCGAGCCGTCAGGCCGGGCAGAACCAGTCGTCGTTGCGCGGCACCTCGGCCGCGTCCGGGGCGGGGAACGGCGAGCGGAACGTGAACGCGAACGCGCTGGGACCGTGAACGCGCAGGTGGTCCAGCCGCACCTCGGCCTCGGCCACGGTGGGCCGGTGACCCTCCGGCACCCACCACAGCACCTGCGACGCCTCGCGCATCCGCGGGAACCACTCGCGCCTCCTGGCGAGGATCTCCCGGTGCAGCCCCTGGAAGACGAAGTCGCCGAGCGCCTCGATCGAGGTCCAGACGCTCATGTTGATGATCAGGCGGTCGTCGCCGAAGCCGCGGATGGCGGTGGCGTCGCCGTCCTCGGTCTGCAGCCGCCAGACGAAGCCGGGCGCGGCGTCGGCCAGCGCGTTGACCGGCTCCAGCGCGGCGACGAACCGGGCCAGCCGGGGTGAGGTCAGCGGTGCGACGGGCAGCGAGATGTTGAGTTGGGCGAGGTGCACGCGGTCACGCTATCGCGGCGGCGACCGTCGCCGTCCGGTTTTCCCGGTACCCGTCAGCGCCCGCGGTTCTGCCACCACCAGCGCAGCAGCAGCACCAGCGCCGCCACCAGCCCGGCCAGGATGACGAGCCGGCCGATCGGGGACGACAGGCCGGTGGGGTCCTGGGCGAGGGCCGACAGCACGCCGACGACGGTACCGGCCCACGGCTCGGCGGGCGCGGCCGGAAACTCGCTGATCAAGGCGCTGATGCCGCCCCGGATCGATTCAGGAGCGACGTCAGCGCCTTGATCGACGAGTTACCGGGCGGTCGGCGGGCCACCGTCGACGTCCCACCGCGGGACCGCCGCACCGTAGGCGGGTGCGGGCGCCGGCCAGGCCAGGGCCGCGCCGTCGACGGTGCCCGGCGGTGCGGCGAGCGTCAGGCGGCCGTCCGGGGTGCCGAGGTCCGTCAGCCAGGGACCGGGGTCCGCCTCCGGCACCGGGACGCGCGCGGTCCGCGGCAGGCCCAGCAGCCACGCCGCGGTGCCGGCGAGCGACAGCCGCACGTGGGGGGTGCCGCCGCCACGGCGCTGCGCGTCCAGCGCGAGCAGGGCCCCGGCGGCGGCGAGGTAGCCGGTGGCGTGGTCGAGCACCTGGGCCGGGAGCGCCCCGGGTCGGTCCGGGTCACCCTCCGCGAGCGCGATCCCGCTCGCCGCCTGCACGAGGCTGTCGAACCCGCGGCGCCGCGCCCACGGGCCGCGGTGCCCCCACGCCGACAGCGTGACCAGCACCAGGCCCGGGTGCCGGTCCGCGAGCTCGTCGGGGGCCAGCCCGAAGCGGTCCAGCGCGCCCGGGCGGTAGCCGGTGACCACGACGTCCGCGCCGGCCAGCAGGTCCCCGAGCCGGTGTCCGGCACGACCCAGGTCCAGGAGCGCGCTGCGCTTGCCGGGAAGGGTGTCGAAGGCCTGCAGGGGGATCTCGGGGCGGTCCGGGGCGTCGATGCGGAGCACGTCGGCGCCGTGCGCCGCCAGCGTGCGGGTGGCGACCGGTCCGGCGATGACCCGGGTCAGGTCGAGCACGCGGGGCCGCCGGGCGGCCCGGCCCGGCGCGGCGCTCAGGTCGCGGACCTCCACCAGCGGCGGCGGTGGCCCGGCGGCCGCCCGCCAGGCCTCCTCGCCCCGGACGGCGGCGGCGACGCCACCGGCGTCGTGCAGCGCGGACTCCAGCTCCACGGCCCCGCGCCCGGCGATCGCGGCCGGCACGTCGGCCTCGGCGCAGCCCAGCACCCGCAGCGCCGCCGCACGGTGCCACGGGTAGTTGGCGTGCAGCCGCAGCCAGCCGTCCGCGGTGCGGTGGAAGGCCGAGAGCGGGTCGAACGGCTGGCCCACCGGACGGCCGTCGCGGCGCACGTACCGCTCGCTGCGCAGCGCGACCGCGAGCCCGCGGGTGTCGACGCCGACGGGGGCGCCGGTGCCGAGCGTGGCCGCCAGCAGGCTCGCGCCCACGGTCGCCGCGCCGACGGCCGTCACCGGGAACGCCGAGGACAGGGTGACGGCAGGCCCCGTGACCCGGAGCCTGTCGAGCTCGGCGGGCGGGCCGGCCAACGCGGCCCAGACCGCGCCCAACAGATCGATCATGTGTCCTCCTGCCGCGCGTACCGGTGGCCAGCCTGCCGGTTACGGTGGTGGGGATGCGATTCACCCAGTTCCGGGAGCTGATGGACGGCGAGTTCGGCGCCGCCCGCGCCGCCGCCGTGTCCCACGACCACGTGTTCTCCGAGCTCGGCGGGCGCACGGTCGAGCAGGCCCTGGCGGACGGGATCGACCCGCGCGAGGTCTGGAAGGCCGTCTGCGACGCCTACGACGTGCCGCCCGCGCGGCGCTGAGCACGACCGTCGGCTCGGGGCACCGCCGGTCTCAGACCGCGACGTCGGCCACCGCGGCGTGCAGGTGCCGCAGTACGTGCAGGCATGCCTCGACGTCGGCGTCGGTGAGCTCGCCGCCCACGTCCCGCAGCACGGCGTGCTCGCGAGCGGTGATGGCGGCCATGGTGGCGGCGCCGTCGGGGGTCAGCTCGATCAGCACCGATCGGCGGTGTGCCGGGTTGGGTGTGCTGCGCACCCAACCGCGCCCGGCTGCGGCGTCGACGCTGCACTGCACGAACTGCCGGCTCAGCGCGAGCGCGGCCGCGATGCTCGGCACCGGTTGCGGCCCCGTGGCCTGCAGGCGTTCCAGCACCGCGCGCCCCGACGACGACCTGCTCGCCGTGCTCGACGCCCTCGAGCTGCCGCGGGCGGCCGTCGTGGGGATGTCCTACGGCGGCGGCACGAGCGCCGACTTCGCCGTCACCCACCCGGACCGGCTGTGGGCGATGGTGCTCACCGGCCCCGGGCTGAACCCGATGCGCTTCGACGACCCGTTCGTTCGCGAGCACCACCGCATCCAGGGGGAGGCGGCCGCCGCAGGCGACGGCGGGGCCTACCTCGACGCGTTGCTGCGGATCGCCGTCGACGGGCCGTACCGGACGCCGGAGCAGACGCCGGCGGCGGTCCGGAACGCCTGCCGCGCAGCGGCGGAGCGCACCATGGCCGCGCACCACGCCGCGACCGGGACGGTGCAGTTCCGGGACGCCGCCGAGCGGCTCGAGGAGATCGAGGTGCCGACGCTGCTCGTGCTGGGCGAGCTGGAGCTGCCCGACCTGTACCGCGTCGTGGCCGACGCGCACCGGCGGCTGCGGCGGGCCGAGCGGGTGGACGTGGCGGGCGCGGGCCACATGCTGAACATGGAGCGGCCGGAGGAGTGCAACCGCGCGGTGCTGGAGTTCCTCGACCGGCCTCGGTGAGCGGCGGGCAGAGGCCGTTCCGGTCGGGGGACCACTGGGCGCGGGATCATAGCCGGTGGGCGTGTCGAGCGCTACGATCGAACACCTGTTCGCTAGGCTGTTGTCCACATCGCGGGTCGGCCGTCCACAGTTGCGGGCGTCGTCCGCAGACTGTCGGTGGTTCCCCCTACCGTCGCACCAGATCCAGAACACGTCCGAAACTTCGAGGTGGAGACCGGCGATGACCGCACCCGACCGCGAGAAGGCGCTGCAGCTCGCCCTCGCTCAGATCGAGAAGAACCACGGCAAGGGCTCGGTGATGCGCCTCGGCGACGACACCCGTCCGCCGATCGGCGTCATTCCCACCGGCTCCATCGCGCTCGACGTCGCGCTCGGGGTCGGTGGCCTGCCCCGCGGCCGCGTCGTGGAGGTCTACGGCCCGGAGTCGAGCGGTAAGACCACGGTGGCGCTGCACTGCGTCGCCAGTGCGCAGGCCGCGGGCGGTATCGCCGCCTTCATCGACGCGGAGCACGCGCTCGACCCCGAGTACGCCAAGGCGCTCGGCGTCGACACCGACGCGCTGCTGGTCTCCCAGCCCGACACGGGGGAGCAGGCGCTCGAGATCGCCGACATGCTGATCCGCTCCGGTGCGCTCGACATCATCGTCATCGACTCCGTGGCGGCCCTGGTGCCGCGAGCGGAGATCGAGGGTGAGATGGGCGACAGCCACGTGGGTCTGCAGGCCCGGCTCATGAGCCAGGCGCTGCGCAAGATCACCGGTGCCCTGAGCAACTCGGGCACCACCGCGATCTTCATCAACCAGCTGCGCGAGAAGATCGGCGTCATGTTCGGCTCGCCGGAGACCACGACCGGTGGCCGGGCGCTCAAGTTCTACTCCTCGGTGCGCCTCGACGTCCGACGGATCGAGACGCTCAAGGACGGCTCCGACATGGTCGGCAACCGCACCCGCGTCAAGGTCGTCAAGAACAAGGTCGCACCGCCGTTCAAGCAGGCCGAGTTCGACATCCTCTACGGGGTCGGGATCAGCCGTGAGGGATCGCTGATCGACGTGGGCGTCGAGCAGGCGATCATCCGCAAGTC
Organism: Pseudonocardia nigra; assembly: GCF_019396355.1. Taxonomy (GTDB): domain Bacteria; phylum Actinomycetota; class Actinomycetes; order Mycobacteriales; family Pseudonocardiaceae; genus Pseudonocardia; species Pseudonocardia nigra. Next base: position 365 of record NZ_JAHKRK010000033.1, on the reverse strand, counting down.
CGGGGCCTGGTACACCTACGAGGGCGACCAGCTCGGGCAGGGCAAGGAGAACGCCCGCAAGTTCATGCGCGACAACCCCGACGTCGCCGCCGAGATCGAGAAGAAGATCAAGGAGAAGCTCGGCATCGGCGCCCAGGTCGATGCCGACGAGCCGCTCCCGGCGCCGGTCGACTTCTGAGCGGGTCGATGAGTCGGGACGACGCGCGTCCCGCCGCCGGCGAGGTCCGGGTCGCCCGGTTCGACGGGATGGCCGCCGAGGAGGCAGCGCCCGCGCCCGTGGCGCGTCTGCCCGAACCGGCGGCGGTGGAGCGGCCGGAGCTCGCCGGCGGCTCCACCGACCGCGCGGCCGGTCCGGCCGATCTCGC
>NZ_JAHKRK010000329.1 GCF_019396355.1 Pseudonocardia nigra | reverse complement strand
CTTGACGATGCGCATCAGGCTGTCCTTCCGTTGTCGGTCGGCGAGCGGCGTCGGGATCTCCGGATCCACCGCCCGCGACGCGGGCACCGGGTGTGTCCGCACAGAAGGAACCCGGATCACCGCGACGATCTTCGGCATTGCCACCAGATGCATCCCATCCGGGGAAGACGCAGGTCAGGCCGAATATGAGGAGGCATGAGGCGGGTTGCGCGGCCGCGCCGTCCGGCAGCCGGGTGACGATGCCAGACTGGTCCTCCCGTGTGTCCAAGGTGTGGAGGTGACGGCGTGGCCCATCTGCCCTCGCTCGGGTCGGATGCCGTGCTGCTCGACGTGTTCCGCCGGTTCCCGGCGCCGTCGGCGCCGCTTCTCGACTATCACCAGGCCCTGTTGCGCGGCGAGTCGCCGTTCACCGTGGCCCAACGGGAGCTCATCGCCGCCTACGTGTCCGCGCTCAACGCCTGCACGTACTGCCACGGCGTGCACAGCGCGACCGCGGCGGCGTTCGGGATGTCGGAGGACCTGGTGTCCGCGCTGCTCGCCGACGTGCGCAGTGCGCCGATCGAGGAACCGATGAAGCCGGTGCTCGAGCTGGTTCGGACGTTGACCCTCACACCGTCGCGGGTGACCGACGCCGAGGTGGATGCGGTCTACACGGCGGGTTGGGGCGAACAGGCCCTGCACGACGCCGTCAGCGTGTGTGCGCTGTTCAACCTGATGAACCGGCTGGTGGAGGGTCTCGGCATCAGCGCCGGAGCCGACTACTTCCGGACGGCCTCGCGGCGGCTCGCCGGAGAGGGCGGATACGCGGGTCTACGCGCAGCGCTGGGCGAGGATCAGCCCGAGGAGCGGGACCACCAGCCGCAGGCGTGAGCGGCCGCGCAGCGCTGTCACGCTGACGGCGACCGGCCCCGGCCTCCGGGCGCGTCCGGCGCATCCGACGCCACGCGAGGATGCCTCCTGCGGCCGTCGCCAACATCGGCAGCGCGGTCGCGACAGCACCGCGGATCAGTGACGGCAGCGGTCGGAGCACGTTCGCGACCCGGGCCGACAGCCACATCGGCGGGGCCGGGCGTGCAACATCCCGCAGCGCGACCCGCCTGGCCGCGGACAGGGTCGGCCACATCTCGCCGGTGCCCCGCACCATGGCTCCGAGCTTGGCCTCGCCCTCGCCGATCGGCCCCCGCCTGCCGCTCGCGGCCATGCGCAGGGCCTCGCACAGTGGCCGGGGGTCGTTGGCCCACAGCGCGCGGAACATCACGGTCCGTCGGGGTCGACGAGGTAGGCGGCATGGGGTTTGGGATCGAGTGCACGGTGCAGCTCGCCGTCGATGTCGTCGACCGCGACCGGCCAGGAGATCTCCTCGCGCCGGGCGTACGCCATGGCGTTCGCCATCTTCGTGTCCGGATCCGCGTGCTGGGGGTAGCGTCACCAGGGTGGGCTTCGCGGACGTAGAGGCTCAAGAACTGAACGCGGTCCCGAACTCGGCATGCATCTCTCGCAGCGCCGGACCGGCGCTGGCGGTCATCGGTCAAGTGACCGACGCGAAGTAGACGAAGAGCGGCCGCCGGGCCACCATGTCGCGGGTCGTCGCCCGCCCGCCGTCGACCGTCGGCAGATCGAACCGGGGAAAGCGGCCGCCGGGTGCGACGCCCCCGGTGAAGGACATGTCCTCGGCGAGCAGGCCGCGTCGGAAATGCGGATAGCGGTACTCGGTCGACATGGAACGTTCCTCTCCCCGCTGTCATGACGTGACGAGCGAATGGAGCCTCTTACCTCGGACTACCCGGTGCGCCCGCGTCCAATACCCTCGCCGGCCCGGGTGAGCTGCCAGGCGGCGTTGACGAGGCCGATGTGGGAGAACGCCTGCGGATAGTTGCCCAGCTGCTCGCCGCTGCCCGGGTCGATCTCCTCGGCGTAGAGGCCGAGGTCGCCTGCCAGGTCCAGCAGCTGTTCGAACGACGCCGTGGCCTCCTCGACGCGACCGGCCAGTGCGAGACATTCCACCATCCAGAAGCTGCTGATGGTGAACCCGGCCGTGTCGCCCTTCCAGCGGCGAATGAGCGCGCCGTCGGCGAGCTGATCGCGGATCGCGTCGATCGTCGCCAGCATCCGCGGGTCCGCCGCCGGGAGGAACCCGACGAGCGGTATCAGGAGCAGCGAGGCGTCGAGCCGGTCGGAGCCGAACGCCCCGGCGAACGTGCCGATCTCCTCGCACCACGCCTGCTCGAGCACCGCGGCGTGCACCTCGTCGCGGGCCCGAGCCCATTCCGCGGGTCGGGCGCGCGGCCCCAACCGGTCGGCGAGGCGCACCGCCCGGTCCAGCGCCACCCAGCACATGACCTTCGACGACGTGTAGTGGCGCTCGGTGCCTCGGGCCTCCCACATGCCGGCATCGGGCCGGGTCCAGTCGGCCGCGGCCTGGTCGGCGAGGGAGACGAGCAGCTCACGCGTCGGTTCATCGAGCTCGCCGAGCTGATCGCGCAGCAGGTCGGCGGCGAAGAGCACTTCACCGAGGACATCGAGCTGGCGCTGGCGCCAGGCGTCGTTGCCGACCCGAACCGGGCGGCTGTCCCGGTATCCGGCGAGGTGATCCAGGCTGTGTTCGGTGAGGTCCCGCTCCCCGGTGACGCCGTACATGATCTGCAGTGGTGCACCGCCGAGCTGTCCCATCGCCCCCGCGACCCAGTCGAAGAAGCGGTTGGCCTCGTCGGGGCAGGCCGCGACCCACAGGGCCTGCATGGCGAGGCTGATGTCGCGCAGCCAGGCGAACCGGTAGTCCCAGTTGAGGGTTCCGCCCAGTTCCTCGGGCAGCGACGTCGTGGCCGCGGCGACGATGGCGCCACTCGGCTGGTAGGTCAGTCCCTGCAGCACGAGGGCGCTGCGGTGCACCTGCGTGCGGTAGCGGCCCTGGTAACGCTGGTGCTGGTCCGACCAGGACTGCCAGCCCCGGATCGTCTCCTCCAGTGCCTCGGCGGAGTCGATACGCAGCGGCTCGACGTCGTCGTAGGGCGGGGCGTAGGCGAGCCGGAAGGCCACCTGGTCGCCGGCCCGCACACTGAAGCGGCCACGCAGGTCACCGCCGCCGGGGTCGAGCGGCACGTCGGTGTGCATCTGCAGCCCGACCGGCCCGGCCCGGCACGTCCAGGAACCGTCGTCACTGCGTCCCCATCGGGGAAGGGTGAGCCCGTACTCGAGACGGGGAGCGACCACGACGTCGCACTCCACCTCGCCCTGCACGCCCTCGACGGTGCGCAGGAGCGTGTGCGGGACGTGCATGCCGATCTCGTGCCCGCGGGCGCCCGGCGCCAGGCTCAGCGCATCGGTCACCGCAACGCCTCCGTTCGCGGTCCGCATCTGCGTGCGCAGGACCAGGGAATCCCCGACGTAGTCGCGGGTGACCGTGAACTCCTCGACGGGCGCCAGCGCCCAATGGCCCGCAGCGGGGTCGAGCAGCCGCCCGAAGATCGATGGGGAGTCGAACCGGGGCACACACCACCAGTCGATCGACCCCCGCGTACTGATCAGCGCCGCGGACTGGCAGTCGGACAGAAAGCCGTAGTCGGCGACGGTCGTCGCCGCGTCACCGTCCCGCACGTCAGACCCTCCGCCCATGCCGGACCCACCTCAGGAGCACGGCTGCGCTTGCACCGGCGGCCGCGGTGCCGGCCCCCTCGCGCCCGGCTGCCCAACCGGACCTGCCGACTCGTCGCATGGTTCCTCCTCGCCGTCGCTCGATCTGTCCCCGCGAACGGCCTGCTCCACACAGGGATGTCAGGCGGCTGACGATCACGAGGTTGCGCGGAGTGGGTGCGCCGTCCACGGGTACAGGCCCGGCAGTGCTCGTCGACGAAGGAGAAGCCATGAGATCAGGCGTGCGCAAGCGTCCCGCCGGGCCGCCCGCGGGGGCCGTGCGACCGGGGCCGGGCGGGGTCGGGCGCTCGAGCTCACCGGCAGCGGAGCGGGTGAGCGACGACCTCCGGCGCGGGACCGGCGACTTCCTGGAGCAGCGGCGACGGGTGGCCGGCCTCACCTCGCTTGCGGGGTTCGCTCTCGGCGTCGTCGGGCTCTACCAGTTCGGGTTGCTGCGCCGGCTCCCCGAGCCGCCGCTAGCGATCTTCGACGCCGCCGCCGTCGACGCCTCCGGGGAGGCCTACCAGGAACTGAAGACCCCCGACGCCGCCATCGGGCTGCTCAGCGCAGCGGCCACCCTGGTGCTCGCCGGCGCAGGTGACCGGCACCGCGCCCGCACGCGCCCCTGGCTACCGCTGCTGCTCGCCGCCAAAACCGCAAGCGACGCCGCGGGCGGGCTCGTCCTGACCGCCGAGCAGCTCACCAAGCACCGCAAGTTGTGCTTCTGGTGCACGGTCGCGGCGGCGGCGCAGATCGCCGCCCTGCCCGCCGCGCTGCCCGAGGCCCGTGCCGCCGTCCGCCGCCTGCGCCGGCGTGGCCGGTAGCGCCCCGACCGGCAGCCCTCGTCCGTCCGGACGCGGCCGCGACCGGGAATCGGATCCGCGCGAGCAGGGTTTCCTCCGCACCGAGCAGTAGCCGGGTCGCGAGGGCCACAGGGGAGATCACGTGAACGAGTCATCCGCATCGGCGGCCCGCGTCGAGGTGTTGTGGCGGGCGGGATGCCCGTTCTGCTCGCGGTTGCGCAGAGGTCTGACGCGGGCCGGCATCGCCACGGTCGAGCGCGACATCTGGACGGACCCGGCTGCGGCGGCGCAGGTGCGGGCGGCGACCGGGGGCGACGAGACGGTGCCGACGGTGCTGGTGGGTGCGCGGGCACTGGTCAACCCGTCGGTGCCCCAGGTGGTCGCGGCGATCCGCGCGGAGTACCCGCACGATGCGGAGTCGCTCGTCGGGCCCGCATCCGGCGGCGGTCGCCGCTCGCTGCTCGCGGGCGCCGGATGGAGTGCCGCGGTCGCGCTGGGATGGGTGCTGCTCGCGCTGTGGCGCCCGGCCGCCAGCTGGCACCTGGCACCGGCGTTGCTCGCCGCCGCCTGGCCATGGGTGGTTGCGCAGGACCTGCGGGTCGGTGATCGGGTGGCCGGGACGCGGGTCGCGTGGGCGGGTGCGGCGGGTTTCGTGTTCGCCGCGGTGGTGACGTTCGGGTTGTCCGCGGCCGGGCTGCTGCGCGGTCCGACCGTGCTGGGGTTTCCGGCCGCCACCGCGGAGGCGCTGGCGGCGGGAGCGGCGGGCGCGCTGGTGGTCGTGCTGGTGGGCCTGCTCAGGGCGCGGCGGACCCCGGTGACCCGCTCGGCGTGGGTGGGCGCGGAGCGGCTGGCCGCCTCCGACGACGTGGTGCTGGTGGAGGGCAACGCCTACTTTCCGATGTCCGCGGTGCGGGCCGGGGCGCTGAGACCGAGCACCACCACGTCGGTGTGCCCGTGGAAGGGGGTGGCGCGCTACTACACGCTGACCGTGAACGGGACGGAGCTGCACGACGCCGCGTGGTCCTACCCGCATCCGCTCCCGTTCGCCCGGCGGGTGAAGGGCCGGGTCGCCTTCTCGGGTGGCGTCGATGTGCGCGAGTCGGGGTGAGTGAACAGCGGGATCCGGCCGGTCCGAGGGACGGACTCGATCATCAGCCCGGGGAGGGCGCCGGTGCGCGGAAGGCCGGGTGGGCGGTGTGGGTGCGGGCGATCGCACTCGCCGCCGTCGTCGCGGTCGCCGTGCTCGTCGCGGCTGTCGTCGGCGTTCCCGACGTGGAGCGGCTGCGTGCGGACGTCGCGTCGGCCGGGGCGGCGGCGCCGGCGCTGTTCGTGGTGCTGTACGCGGTGGCGACCCTGGCCCCGCTGCCGAAGAACGTCCTGTCCACGCTAGAGCGTGTCCCTTGGATCATGGGACGGGGTCGCGGAGCCAGATCCTGATCGAGGCGACGTCGATGGTTCCGCGGAACATGTAGTCGCGCTTGTCGTAGCGGGTGGCGACCGCGCGGTGGCCC
>NZ_JAHKRK010000328.1 GCF_019396355.1 Pseudonocardia nigra | reverse complement strand
CCACGCCGCCGACTGGCTGCAAGCGGCGCTGGCCGACCCCGACCGCGTGCTGGGCCGTCCCGGCGCGGCCGCCCCCGAGTCCGCGTCCCCGGCGGCGGCCGACGGCCGGACCGGCTGTGCGGTGGTGGTCGACGTGGCGCGCGAGGGGCGGCGTTTCGCAGGCCGCCGTGCCGGCGCCGTGGTGCGCGGCGTCGGCGACCGGCTCGCCGATCGGCTGCCGCCCGACGCTCGCGTGCGCTACGACGAGACCGATGCGCTGTCGGTGTCGCGGCCCGGCTGGGACCGCGTGGCGGCGACGGAGTGGATGCACCGGACGCTGCCGGGGCTGTTCGAGGACTTCGGCACCGACGAGGACATGGCGGGTCTGCAGCTAAGGGCCGCCGTGCACGACGCCGACGGCGTGGTCGGGGCGCAGATCCTGCAGCGCCTGGACCAGGTGCGGGTGCGCCGCGGAGAGGCCTCGGCGGACGGGAACGGTGCTGCCCCGGCACGTCGGTCCCGGCGCGCCGCGGATGGCCGCGACCGGGAGGAGGAAGGCGCGCCGTCGGGCATTCCGACCGGAGTCGATCCCCTGGGCGCGCAGGGTTCGCCGGTGCCCGACGCCGATGCGGCGGGGCGGCACGACGCCGCCGGTCGCACGCCGTTCCGGATGGAGGGCGTGGAGGTGCGCCGGGGCAGCGGCGGCAGACGGCACCGCCGCGGCGCGGACGACGAGGCACCCGAGTCCGAGGCGGAGTCCGAACCGGCCGACGCGGGCAGCTCGGGTAACCGGGCCGAGCAGGCCGAGCGGCAGGCGGAGCCGGTGTCGACGGAGGGGCTGGGGATCGCCGACCTGCTCGCGGGCGCGCTCGCGGCGTACCGCGGGATCTGAGCGGTCGATCGTCAGGGACCGGCGGCAACCGCGGGGGAACCGCCTATCCGGGGAGCGCTCGATGGACCGATCGCCGAGCCCGTTGGGCCGTCCGGCGGGTGCCCCGTGCGGCGGCGCCGCCGCCGCGCGCCGGCGAGTTCCCGCCGCACTAGGGTGACTGCGACGTCGCCCACGAGGTGATCACCACCCCGGCGGCCGGTCCACCCGCGGCCGTCGACGAGCCTGGGAGCTGATGTGACGAGCCGGACCCGCGAGCGGGCAGCGGAGCCCGCACCGGACACCGAGCTGACGGCGCTGGGCGCGCTCTACGCGCGCCACGCCCCCGACCTGCGCGGTGTCGGCGGCGACCACCTGCCGGTGCTGCTGGCCGCCGCCAAGGGGCACCTGCGGCTGGCCGCCCGCCGCGCCCCCGGCGAGCCGCTGATCCGCGTGCGTGACCCGGAGCCGCCCGCCGCGCCGGGGCCGGAGGACGACCTTGCGGAGCTCGGCCCGGTGGTGGAGATCGTCACCGACGACATGCCGTTCCTCGTGGAGTCGCTGTTGGCCGGGGTCGCCCGGATCGGCGGTGACGTCCAGCGTGTGATCCACCCGATCGTCGTCGTCCGCCGGGCCGAGGACGGTGAGCTCACGGAGGTGCTCACCGACGCGGATCCGGCCGAGCCGCCTGCCGACACGCTCGTCGAGTCGTGGATCCACCTCGACCTCAGCCCGGCGACGGTGCCCACCCCCGACCTGGAGCGCGAGCTCGGCCGGGTGCTGCGCAACGTGCGCGAGGTGGTGGAGGACGCCGAGCCGATGGTCGGCAAGGCGAGGAAACTGGCCGAGACCCTGCCGTCGCAGCCGGCCGACCCGGAGGGCACCCACCCGGCCGACGTCGCGCAGCTGCTGCACTGGCTCGCCGACGGGCACTTCACGTTCCTCGGCTACCGCTACTACGCGGCCGAACCCGACGGGGCCCTGCACGCCGACCCGGAGTCGGGGCTGGGCGTGCTGCGCCGCGACTCGGGGATCACCACGACGTTCGCCCCGCGGCGCGACGCCGAGGAGGACGTCCGGGACCTGCTCGTCATCACCCGGGCCAACGCGCCGAGCCCGCTGCGTCCGGTCCATCCGTACTACCTCGCCGTGACCACCGTCGACGCGGCCGGTCGGCGCACCGGCGAGCACCGGTTCCTCGGCACGCTGACCGTGCCGGCGCTCTACGAGAGCGTGCTCGACATCCCCGTCGTCGAGCGGAGGGTCCGGGAGGCGATCCACCGCGCCGGGTTCCCGCTGGAGTCCTACTCGGGCCAGCAGATGCTCGAGGTGATCTCGGGGCTGCCCCGGGAGGAGCTGTTCAGCGCCACCGAGGAGCGCCTGCACGACACGGCGGTCGGGGTGCTCGCGGTTGCGGGCAGGCGCGCGGTGCGGCTGTTCCTGCGGCGCGACCCGTACCGCCGGTTCCTGTCCTGCCTGGTCTACCTGCCCCGCGACCGCTACACCACCGCGTCGCGGCTGCGGATGGCCGAGGTGCTGCAGCGGCGCCTCGGTGGCCGCAGCGTGGACCACACCGCACGGGTGTCGGAGTCGCGGCTCGCGCTGGTGCACTTCATGGTGCACGCCGCCCCCGACGCCCCCGGCTTCGCTGACGTCGACGTCGCCGCGCTGCAGGACGAGCTCACCGACGCGGTGCGCACGTGGGACGACCGGCTGCTGGCGCTGCCCGACTCGGCCGGTGTGGCCTCGCTGCTGCCGGGCGTCCCGGAGGCGTACAAGGCGGCCGTGCGGGCCGAGCACGCGGTCGAGGACCTGCGGCGGATCACGGCGCTGTCGGGGCCCGGCGACTTCGGCGTGCGGCTGTACCGGGCCGCGACCGCGTCGGCCGAGGGCGAGCGCCGCTTCACGCTCTACCTCGCCGGGGCCCCCGCCACCCTGACCGCGGTGCTGCCGCTGCTGCAGCAGCTCGGGGTGGACGTGCTGGACGAGCGGCCGTCGGAGTTCGTCCGCGAGGACGGGCTGCGCTGCTGGCTCTACGACTTCGGCGTGCGCCTGGACGACACCACGCGCGCGGCGGTGGCGAGCCGTTCGGACGACGCCATCGAGAGCGGCTTCTGTGCGGCGTTCACCGCCGCCTGGTGCGGCGACGCGGAGTCCGACCGGTTCTCGGCGCTCGTGCTGCGGGCCGGCCTGCCGTGGCGGGAGGTCGCCGTGCTGCGCGCCTACGCCCGGTACGCCCGCCAGCTCGGCAGTCCCTACGGCCCGCAGTACATGGCCAACACGCTGCTCGCGCAGCCCGACGTCGCCAGGGCCCTCATGGCGTTGTTCCGCGCGCGGTTCGACCCTGCGCTGCCGGAGCGCGAGCGGGAGGTGCTGGCCGCGCTGGCGGAGGTGCGCGGGCTGATCGACGCGGTCACCGGGCTCGACGCCGATCGCATCCTGCGCACCTATCTGGCGATGATCACTGCCACGCTGCGCACCAACTGGTTCCGCGGCAGGCCGCACTTCTCGTTCAAGATCGACCCGTCGGAGGTGCCGGGGATGCCGGCGCCGCGGCCGAAGTTCGAGATCTTCGTGTACTCGCCGCGCGTCGAGGGCGTGCACCTGCGCTTCGGTCCGGTGGCACGTGGCGGGCTGCGCTGGTCCGACCGGCCACAGGACTACCGCACGGAGATTCTCGGGCTGGTGAAGGCGCAGGCCGTCAAGAACGCCGTGATCGTGCCCGTCGGCGCGAAGGGCGGCTTCATCGTGCGCAACACCGACGCCGGCGCGGCCGAGGTGGAGTACTGCTACCGCACGTTCATCTCGGGCCTCCTGGACGTCACCGACAACCTCGTCGACGGTGAGACGGTGCCGCCGCCGGACGTCGTCCGGCACGACGGCGACGACTCCTACCTCGTGGTGGCGGCGGACAAGGGCACCGCGAGGTTCTCCGACACCGCCAACGAGGTGGCCGCGTCCTACGGGTTCTGGCTGGGCGACGCGTTCGCCTCCGGCGGGTCGGTGGGCTACGACCACAAGGCCATGGGCATCACCGCCCGTGGCGCGTGGGAGAGCGTGAAGCGGCACTTCCGCGAGCTGGGCGTGGACACCCAGACCACGGAGTTCACCGTCGTCGGGATCGGCGACATGTCCGGCGACGTGTTCGGCAACGGAATGCTGCTGTCGCGCCACATCCGGCTGGTCGCGGCGTTCGACCACCGGCACGTGTTCGTCGACCCGACCCCGGACGCGGCGCGCAGCTTCGCCGAACGCGAGCGGCTGTTCGCGCTTCCGCGTTCGACATGGGACGACTACGACCGGTCGGTGATCAGCCAGGGCGGCGGGGTGTGGCCGCGTACGGCCAAGGCGGTGCCGATCGGGCCGGAGATCCGGGCGGCCCTCGGGCTGCCGGACAGCGTGGTGAAGCTCAATCCGCCCGAGCTCATCGCCGCGATCCTGCGGGCGCCGGCCGACCTGCTGTGGAACGGCGGCGTCGGCACCTACGTGAAGGCCTCGAGTGAGTCGCACGCCGACGCGGGCGACAAGGCCAACGACGCCGTGCGGGCCGACGGCCGGGAGCTGCGGGTCAAGGTCGTCGGCGAGGGCGGGAACCTCGGGCTGACCCAGCGCGGGCGCATCGAGTTCGCGCGGAACGGCGGCAAGATCAACACGGACGCGATCGACAACTCGGCGGGCGTGGACTGCTCCGACCACGAGGTCAACATCAAGATCCTGCTCGACCGGCTCGTCGCCGCCGGCGAGCTGGACCGCCCCGGCCGCGATGCCCTGCTCGCGGAGATGACCAACGAGGTGGCCGACCTCGTGCTGGCCGACAACCGCGCCCAGAACGACGTGCTCGGCATCGCCCGGGCCCACGCGCCGGCGATGGTGGGCGTGCACGCCCGGCTCACCACGTACCTGGCCAACCGGGAGGAGCTGGACCGGGAGCTGGAGGTGCTCCCCGACGAGGCGGGCTTCGCGGCGCTCGAGGAGGCGGACACCGGGCTCACCAGCCCGGAGCTCGCCACCCTGCTCGCCCACACCAAGCTCGACCTCACCGCGCAGGTGCTGGGCACCGACCTGCCCGACACCCCGGCGTTCGCCGGGCGGCTGCCGGGCTACTTCCCGGGGCCGCTGCGCGAGCGCTTCCCGGAGGCGATCACGGGGCACCCGCTGCGGCGGGAGATCGTCACCACGCAGCTCGTCAACGAGATGGTGGACGGCGCCGGGATGACCTACGCGTTCCGGCTCGGCGAGGAGCTCTCGGCCGACCCGACCGACGCGGCGCGCGCCTACGCCGTCACGACCGTGGTCTTCGACCTCCCGCAGCTATGGGCCGACATGCGTGCGTCGCGGATCCCCACGGCGGTGTCGGACGCGATCGTGCTCGAGTCGCGCCGCGTGCTCGACCGCGCGTCGCGCTGGTTCCTCACCAACCGCCCGCAGCCGCTGGCCGTCGGGGCCGAGACCGCCCGTTTCGCCGACACGGTTCGGGCGCTGCGGGCGGAGCTGCCCCAGCTGCTGCGGGGTCGTGAGCGGGCGGCCGTCGAGATGAAGGCCGCCGAGCTGCGGTCGGCGGGTGTGGCCGCGGAGTGCGCGCTGCGGTCGGCCGCGCTGATGTACGGCTACGGGCTGTTGGACGTCGTCGAGCTCACCGAGCTGTCCGAGCGGGACCGGGAGCCGCGCGAGCCCCACGAGGTCGCGGACCTGTACTACGGGCTCTCCGAGCACCTCGGCGTCGACCTGATGCTCACGTCGGTGACCGCCCTGGAGCGCGGCGACCGGTGGCACGCGCTGGCCCGGCTGGCGTTGCGCGACGACCTGTACGGCTCGCTGCGCGCGATCACCCTCGACACGCTGCGGGAGGCCGCGCCGGGCACGCCCGTCGACGCGGCAATCGAGCAGTGGGAGGAGGCGAACGCGTCGCGGCTCGTGCGCGCCCGGGCCGCGCTGCAGGAGGTGAGCACCGCCGGGCAGCTCGACCTGGCGACGCTGTCGGTGGTCTCGCGGCAGCTGCGGGGCCTCGCGCGCTGACCCCCTCGTGGGACGGGCGACTCGCGTGTCGGGAACGGGCGACTCGCGGGTCAGGGGGCGGCGGACTCCAGCGCGAGGAGGACCACCGCGGCGT
>NZ_JAHKRK010000327.1 GCF_019396355.1 Pseudonocardia nigra | reverse complement strand
GTCGCCGCGAAAGTCCGCCGGCAAGAAGAAGAAATCCGCGCGCTCAAACGCCGCGAAACACCACCGGCTACGCGGCCAAGGCGAAATCCGAGCGGCGATTAGCCGGATAATCGAAGAACAGCAGGTCGACCTCGAGGTTGAGCAGGTTCGCGACCTGGTGAAACACCCCGACCTCGAGTTGTTCGCGGACGTCGTGGAGCCAGTCCATCGCCCGGTAGCAGGCGTCGTCGCTAGTCTCGGGCAGCCCGTCGATGTGCACGTCGTGGTTGATCCAGTCTGCGGCGGCCAGCTTCGACGACGGGGCGAGTGCCCGGTTGGCGACCAGCCCGAACAGCACCCGCTCGGTCTGACTGGTGTCGCGGGGCCGGCCGCGGCGCGGTGTGGTGTCCAGACCGCGCAGCACGGTGTCGATGCCCAGCTGCCGCCACAGCGCGTCGAGGGTGAACGTGCCACCGAACGGGCGAGACTCGCAGAACTGCAGCTCGGCACCCGCAGTCGCAGCCAGCGCGTCGGCCGGGTCCAGCAGCTGGGCCAGGGACGCGACCAGCCGCTTGACCGCGTCCCGGTCGAGCTGGTCGGCCCGCCCGAACCCGTAGAGGATCTTCGGGACCGACCGGCGGGCGACCGGATCCCACTCGTTGTGGGCCAGGTGCAGGTAGCGGACCGTGCCGTTCTTGGTCTTCCGCGCCGTCGTCTTCACGTACATCGCTCTAGAACGTAGACCATCACAGTCCGCTCAGCAGCAGCTACCCAGCCAGGCGTTTCTCTAGAGGATTCTCGGCGTGGCGGCCATCCACACCGCCCTGACCAGCAGCCTCACCCGCCCAGGACCTCCAGACCGGCCGAATTACGCGGAACGCCGGGCGGCGGGCGGAGGCCGAGTGGGGTTCGACGCGGCGCTGCGCCGCGACCTCGAGCGCGTCGCGACCGAGCACGGGTACCGGCTGCGGCGGCTCGTTGTGGACGAGCCGCAGGAGCTCAGCGCGTTCGTCGCCGATCTGTACCGCTGGTGGTATCGCCGCCGAGGCATCCCGGCGCAGCGGCTCCTCGTTCAGTCCTACGTGCAGTGGGACCCGCTGTGGGCGCAACGGCTCGGGGCGGTCCCTTTCTGGATCCGCTTCAACATGGCCCCCTCGTTTCAGGATCTCGAGCGGTACCTCGAACGGGCTGAGCCGTACGACCACATCCACCTCAACCTGTTCTCTCAGGGACTGTGGTCCCCCGGCGTCGTGCCGGTAGCGCACTGGCGCGGGCTCGTTGCTTCGTGGGCGCGGGTGCGTGGCGAGGTCGTCGGTGTCGACGAGGGTACCTACCCGCTCGACACCGGCAGCGCGATGCGTTTCCAGCCGGCGTTCGCGGCGCTTGCCCCGCGGCACCCGCTGCCGGCTCCGCTCGGCGTCACCGACGTGGACCGCTTCGTCGACGCCGCTGGCATTTCCCAGCGGGTCATCTGGAGCTGATCGCACCCGCACCTGGACCGCCCCGGGACGTGTAGGCCCGGACACGCGACGTGGCCAAAAGTGAGCAACTGCTGGGCCGACCGCGACGGCTACTGGACAGGCGACGCAGGCCGCGGCCGCGATGAGCGGCCTGTACATGTGTGATCAACAGCGCGGATGTGGCAGCGAAAGAACGGAAGCAGTCTGCACCACGACAATGCGCCGGCGGGGCGTTGACCGGCAGGCTCGTGTGAACCAGGGGGAACACGGGTAGTGCCTGGCATTGTGAGCAAGGACCGGACGCTTGAGCTGATCCGTCAGGGCTACCCGTGGGCCGCTCGGCTCCGGCGTGGCGCGGTCGCGGTCCCGACCCGGCTGCTGGGGCGCCGCGCCGCGGTCGTCGGAGGGCCCGAGGGTGTGCGCCGCTTCTACGACCCACGGCTGCGGCGGAAGGGGGCGTTCCCGCCGCCGATCAAGCTGGTGCTGTTCGGCCCGGGCACGGTGCACGGGCTGGACGACGCCGAGCACCACCACCGCAAGGCGCTGTACGTGGACCTGCTCACCCCGGAGGCCGTGGCGGCGCTGGGCGACCGCGCGGCGCAGGAGTGGAGCTCGGCGATCCGGCGCTGGGCCGGGCGCGACCGGGTGGTGCTGTTCGACGAGGCGGTGCAGGTGCTCGCCGCGTCCGTGCTCGGGTGGGGCGGCGTTCCGGTGCCGCAGGACGAGCTACCGCACCGGGCCCGCCAGCTGGCCGCCGTCGTCGACGGCTTCGCGACGCCGGGACCCGTATACGTCCGGGCCGCGCTGGCCCGCAGACGCCTGGACCGGTGGGCGGCCGAGCTGGTGCGGCAGGTGCGCACGGGACGGCTGCGGCCCGCTCCGGGCACGGCCCTGCACGTCGCCGCCACCGCGACCGGGCTCGACGGGCGGCTCCTGGCGGAACGCACCGCCGGGGTCGCGCTGCTCAACGTCCTGCGCCCGACCGTGGCGGTCGCCTGGTTCGTCGCGTTCGCCGGCGTCGCCCTGCAGGAGCACCCGGAGTGGCGCGCGCGCATCGCCGGCGGGGACGCCGCGGCGCTCGACGCGTTCTCCCAGGAGGTGCGCAGGCGCTACCCGTTCGTGCCGGTGCTCGCGGCGAAGGCGCGCGCGGAGCAGGACGTCCTCGGCGTCCGGGTGCCACGCGGCGGGCTCGTCGTGCTCGACGTGCACGGCACCGACCACGACCCGGCGCACTGGCCGGATCCCGACCGCTTCGACCCCGAGCGGTTCCTGACCGGGGACGTCGACCCGGACACGCTCGTGCCGCAGGGCGGCGGCGGCGTGTGCACCGGCCACCGCTGCCCCGGTGAGTCGGTGGTGCTCACGATGATCGCGGAGGCCGCGCGTGCACTGGCCGGGCTGGAGCACACGCTGCCGCCGCAGGACCTCGAGGTGGACCTGACCCGGATGCCGACCCGGCCGCGCAGCGGGGTGGTACTCGCCGTCACTCCTGCTGAGGCCTTCTGATCAGCGTGCGGTCCCTATTGCGCACCTACCCCATGCGGCGGCTCGCGAGCACCTTGTGTAGCCCGAGCGAGGGATTCGAACTCGTGTCCTGGCGTGGTAGCAGGCTCGTGGTCGGCGCAACACGGGATGGCTCGGCATTCATCCGGAACGAGGGCACCAAGGCCAGGCGCTGACCCCCATCCGCGACCGCTCGGTCAGGGGCGAGTTTGGGCTGCACCTCACGGGCGTGGTGGGCAATCGCCGTGTCGCTCCGGTGTTCGATCTCAATGGCGTTGGGCGAAGGACTTCAACTTCGATTCAACCCTTGGCGCCGAGCTCGGCCGTGCGTGAACACCACCATCGCGAAGTGCGATACCTCGATCCGGTCCGGCTGCGGATGCCCTCTTCTGCACTGCGCGCAGCAGCTCGTGTCGATCGAACGAGGCGTTGCGCGCGGACAGATCGAAGCGGGCATGGCGGTGCTCGACACGATGGTCGACGCGCGCGCAGGTCCGTCGTGTCTCGCGCCTCCTGCACGATCTGGTGACGATCCGGGCGCGCGGCCTCGACCCGCACGCCGCGGCCTGGGCGGACCGCGACGTGAAATCGCGGGCACTCGGCGACTCGCCCGGGTTGGCTTCCTCTGGGGCGCCGTGGGGCTGGTCTTTCCCGGGTATCCACCAGCGTGGACCTGCCCGTGCGGCCGCCGCTGACGCCGATGCTCGCCAAGCTGGCGCGCGAGCTGCCGCGCGGGGACGGGTGGTGGTTCGAGCCGAAGTGGGAAGGTTTCCGCTGCCTGGTCTTTTGCGATGGTGACGAGGTCGAGCTGCAGAGCCGCAACGCCAGGCCGTTGGGCCGCTACTTCCCGGAGCTGGTCGCGGCGGTTCGGTCGGTCGGCTCCGATCGCTTCGTCGCCGACGGCGAGATCGTGGTCACCGTGGACGGGATCTTCGACTTCGACGCGCTGCTGGCCCGCCTGCATCCCTCGACCGCCTGGGCGGACGAGCGGGCACGGGCGACGCCGGCGTCGTTCGTCGCGTTCGACGTGCTCGCCGTGGGCGACGACGACCTGCGGGGCGCGCCTTTCGGCGAGCGGCGTGCCCGGCTCGAGGAGCTGCTCGGCCGGGCGGAGCCGCCGGTGCAAATCACGCCGGGCACGGCCGAGCGCGAGGTCGCTGCCGACTGGCTCGCGCGCTTCATCGGCGGTGGGCTCGACGGTGTGGTCGCGAAGCCCGATCGGCTGCGTTACGAGCCGGGGAAGCGGGCGATGGTGAAGGTGAAGCGGGAACGGACGGCGGACTGCGTCGTCGCCGGTTTCCGGTGGCTCGCGCGCTCCGGTGCGGACGCGCCTGCGGTGAGCTCGTTGCTGCTCGGTCTGTACGGCGAGGCCGGCGAGCTGCATCACGTCGCGGTGTCCTCGGCGTTCTCGACCGTGCGCCGTGCGGAGCTGGT
This sequence comes from Pseudonocardia nigra, assembly GCF_019396355.1. Classification (GTDB taxonomy): domain Bacteria; phylum Actinomycetota; class Actinomycetes; order Mycobacteriales; family Pseudonocardiaceae; genus Pseudonocardia; species Pseudonocardia nigra. Next base: position 1,695 of record NZ_JAHKRK010000327.1, on the reverse strand, counting down.
CGAGCAGCTGCGCCCGTACGCGACGACGCTCGAGGCGCACCCGTGGGCGCAGGGTTTCGGCCTCGCGGGCGGGCGGATCGGGCGGTTCAAGGGCACGGCGGGAGGATGGACGCCGGACATGACGCTGGACTGGGTTTCGCTGCGTCCCGTGCTCGTGTGTGAGGTCGGGTTCGACCAGCTCGAGGGCCATCCCGGCGCTTCCGCCATCCGGCCCGGTTCGTCCGTTGGCGACCGGATAGGGACGCGCGCTCGTGCGGGCTGGAGCAGGTCGAAGCGCCCCGTGAGCTGGGATGGCCTGCGGCATGAGCATCTTCGAGGTGCACGGCCGGAGTGTCCGGCTGTCATCGCCGGATCGGGTCCTGTGGCCGGGACTCGGCCTGACCAAGGCGTGGCTCGCCGACTACGACGTCCGCGTCGCGCCGGTCCTCCTGCCGCACGTGCGGCGTCATCCCGTGACGCTGCACCGGTTCCCCGAGGGTGTGTACGGACCGCATTTCAACCAGACGCGGGTCCCCCCGGCCCGACTGGGTCGAGGCCGTCACGCTCCGCATGGAGCGGACCGGGAAGGTGTTCGACGTGGCGGTGATCGACGATCTGGCCGGCCTGCTCTGGGCGGTGAACCTGTCGACCGTCGAGTTCCACCCCTACCTCGGCACGGTCGGGTCGCTGAAGGAGCCGGTCGTGGCGGTGTTCGATCTCGACCCGGGCCCGCCCGCCGGCCTGTACGAGGCGTGCGTGGTTGCGCTGCTCGTGCGGGACGTGCTCGCGGGACAGGGACTGCCGTCGTGGCCGAAGACGTCGGGTGGCGGGGGATGCACGTGTACGTGCCCGTCGATGCAGCGATGTACGAGCGAACGAAGGCGCACGTGCGGGCGGTGGCTGCGGTGCTCGCGCAGCAGCACGCGTCGCTGGTGGTCGATCGGATGGCGAAGGCCGCGCGCCGGGGCAAGGTGTTCATCGACTGGAGTCAGAACGACTTCGGCAAGTCGACCGTCGTGGCGTACTCACTGCGGGGCACGATCCCGCCGCTGGTGTCGGCGCCCGTCACGTGGGAGGAGGTCGAGGCCGTCGTCGCGGCGGGCGACGCGCGTCCGCTCCTGTTGGGGCCCGACGACGTCCTCGCGCGCATCGACGAACGCGGTGACTTGTTCGCGCCGGTCCTCACCCAGCACGTGCGCCTACTCGTCTAGCGCAACGGCCAAGTGCCCCCGGTCGCGTCTCGAGCTGACGTGCACCTCAGGAAGGTGCACCTCGTTGGGCCGATCAGCGCGCGCCGGCAGGTTCAGGTCCTGACGTTCAGGTGATGAGCACGGGGGTAAGCCGCCGACCTGAACGCGCAAACGGAGGTCACAGTGCCGGAGCCCGAGCAGCAGGCCGAGAACCACAACCACGCCACCATGCCATCCGACGTCTCTGATCTGACAAGGTCTCGGTGTTCGATCGTTTGGCAACGAAAGCCAACAAGTTCGTCTCCCGGGCCTGGTTCTTCTCATTTTGCACAGAAAACTCACCGACCTGGCAGCCTAAACCTGTGTCAATAAAATCGGGAACACTCCACACCCGCTGCTGTAAACATTCAGCGGTGTGGTGGCATGGCGTGATCGCCGGTCGGCCGTTCGGCCTCCGGTGCGCTCGGCTCGGTGTCCGTGGTCAGGTGGGCGCGGGTAGTGCCGGCATCCAGGGGTGGCCGGTGAG
>NZ_JAHKRK010000326.1 GCF_019396355.1 Pseudonocardia nigra | reverse complement strand
GGGTTCCACCACACCACCACCCAGCGCCAGACCATCCACGCCGGCGGCATCTGGAACCGCTACGCCGCACCCGCCCCGGGAGCGAAGCCGAGAACACGCGGCAGATGAATACGCGATCCTCCCAGTTCAGTTGGACTCCCGGGCGGGTTCAGCGACACTGAACGTTCCTCCGCGGGAACCCACGGGTGATCGGCAGCTCAGGATCGAGACCGTGTGCAGTTCCGAGCAACTTCGGTCCGGATCCGGCCTTGGTGTCCGATCGCAGTGAAGCTGAGCCACTGTCAGCAGGCCTGAGCCATATGAACTATCCCGATGCGGGCCGGGTAGCTCGCGGCCAGCCTCGTAGGCTGCGCCCGTGATCGAGTCGGCGTATCTCAGCGAAACCCGTAGCGGCTACGACGCGGTCGCGGGACCGTACGCGGAGACGTTCCGCTCCGCGCTCGACGACAGCCCGCTCGACCGCGCCCTGCTCGCCGGATTCGCCGAGCTCGTTGCCAACCGACACCCGGACGGCCAGCTCATAGAGGTCGGCAGCGGACCTGGCCACGTGGCCGCGTACCTGCGTGATCTGGGGATGTCGATCCGCGGGATTGACCTCTCCTCTGCGATGGTCGACCTCGCCCGACGAGAGCACCCCGAGATCACCTTTGACGTCGGCGAGATGGGCGCGCTCGACGCGTCCGACTCGAGCCTGGCCGGCCTCGTCGCCTGGTACTCGATCATCCACGTTCCCCCGGCACATCTGCCCGCGGTGTTCACCGAGTTCCACCGCGTGCTCAAGGACGGGGGCCACCTGCTGCTGGCCTTCCAGATCGGCGACGACGTCCTGCACTTCGACGAGGCCTTCGGCCACCAGGTCTCGCTGGACTTCCGCCGACTCCAACCCGACACCGTCACGGCCCTTCTCGACGACGCCGGGTTCGAGCTCACCGCCCAACTCGTCCGAGCCCCCGGCCCGGCCAGCGCCGCGGCGAGCATCCCGCAGGCATTCCTTATCGCCTGTAAGCGCCCGCCCGCCACCGGCTGAGCTGTGCCCACGCCAGCGCCGAGCTTCCCCCTGTCGTTCGACCGTCGGTCCACAGGTTGGCGGTGTTCCTCAAAGTGTCTGAGCCACCGCAGGTCGGTGGCAGGGCCGTGGCCCAGGTGCGCTGGGACAGGACAGCGGGCGTCAGTTGCCGGGGCGGCGCGGTGTGGACCTCTCGAGCGGCGTCGCGGTGGCCTCGATGGGGCGCTCCAGCAGGCTCCGGGCGATGTCGGCGTAGGCGATCGCGGTGGCGGGGCTGAGGTTGAACACCGCGACCAGGTGGAGCGGGTCCGCCCGGACGGCGAGCGCTTCCTGCAGGACGCGATCGCCGCGGATGTGCTCGAGCTGGACACCGTTGAGCAGTAGGTGCCAGCTCAGGTAGTAGTCGCTGACCGGCTCGATGCCGGTGGCGGTGATCATCGAAACCAGGACGTGCCGGTTCGGCGTGTGCGGCGAGGTGCGTCGGCGATGCTGCAGCCAGCCGACCAGCGTGTGGTGCACGAACTCCGACAGCGGTTGGGCGTGCCCGTCGAGCCGGATGCGTCGACCGGCGAGGTCAACGTCGTCGAGGGTGAGCTCGCGGGATCGTCTTCGCGCGGGCGGCGTGCACCGCGGCCAAGGCGACGACCAGCCGCTGGGCCGGGGTCACCGCGACGCGCTGGACGGCGGCGATCTGCGCCTCGGTCATCGGCAGCAACGCCCGCGCGGGCGCTCGACCGACGTGCAGCCGGCGGGTCGGGTCGGCGAAGATCAGCCGTCGGCGCTTGGCGAACCGAAACAGCGAGCGCAGCGCGGTGAACGTGCCCGCGCGCAGGTGCCCGCTCAGCTGGTCCAGCACCCCGCGAACGTCGTCCTCGGTGATCTCGCGCAGCTGGCCGCGCGTCGCCGACCACGCGAACAGGTGCGGTTGGACCCGCCCGAAGTAGGCATACAGCGTCGACTGCGCCCTCGGCCGAGCGCGCATCTCGCCCTCGAGCAGCGTCAGCAACCACGCCCGTACCTCGGCGCGGAAGCCCACCGGGAGCGCATCGCTCTTGTGGTCGATCCATGCCTGGACGGTGGGCACGGTGTCGTCGACGAGCAGGCCGAGCTCGTCGAGGATCTGCGCCATGCGCGCAACCCGCGGGCCTCTCGACACGCCGGTCGCGGCGTGCAGCTGGCTCAGCCGGACCGGCTGACCGTCCGGTAGATCGTCGAGCACGCCGCGCAGGCCGGCCACAACGCCGTCGAGCGATCTCGTGCTCCACCCGACGGTCTCAGCGCTCTCGAACGCCCGTGCCAGCACCGCGCGTTGCGTCGACGAGACGGTCGAGTCCCGGGCCAGATCATCGAGTCGGTGCTTGGCGACGTGGCGCCGGGCGACTGGTGGCCGGCAGGTGTGGCAGTGCAATCGGCGCCGTCCGCGGCGTCGGCCCGGGCTGCGATCCACGGAGCCCTCGCAGGTCCGGCAGGGCGCGTTGTCACCGCGCTCGGGATCGGCGTTCCGAGCGCGGGGTGGGCGACACCGGTGGCAGTGCAGCCGTGGCCACGCGCCACGCGGCCCGGCGCTGCGATCGACGGGGCCAGCGCAGGTTCGGCACGGTGCAGCGCCCGCTCGAGCGCTCACGCCGCTCGTCACCGCGGTGGCAGCGAGCGGCCAGACCTCGGCTTCGGGCGTCACCGCCCGAACCGCACCGGCCCCGCCGCCGTGCTGCCCGACGGCGGCGCTGGTCTCCTCCGTGCCCGGGCCGGGTGCGGGCGTCTTCTCCGGTTCGGCGGTGATCAGGTCGCTGATCTCGCAGCCGAGCACCGCGCAGAACGCATCCAGCTCCTCTGGGCGTAGCACGTTGGGCTGTCCCGACCACAAGCCCGACATCTTCCCGGTGCTCATCTCGACACCGCGTTCGGCGAGCATCCGGCGCAGCTCGCTGGCCTTCCAGATGCCGCGGTTGGCCGCCGCCAGGCGCAGGTTCCACTTCATCGGATCAGTCCTTCCCACCGCTGCGCGGCGCGCTGCTGGCCACGCAGCACGGCGTCCTCCACGTGGGTCGCGTGGATAACGGTGACGTCAGGTATTCGAACTCTCGGAATGCCTGGCCGACGGCGCGGTCATTGGCTGATCTGGGCGGCGTAGCTGGCCCAGTCCCCGCCGGAGAGGCGTTGCCAGGTGACGGCGACGTCGGTGTGGATGCCCAGGGTGCGGGCGAGGATCGCGGCGGGGATCTCGGCGGCGAGCTGGAACAGCGCGGTGCTGCGGGTCTGGTTGGGGTCGGATCCCGAGGTTGGCGAGTCGCTGGGTCAGTCGCGCGGTGCTGATCGGCCGTCCGGGCTGGCCGCCGGGGGAACAGCCAGGGCGAGGGCGCCAGGGCTCCGATGGTGGCGTGGCCCTTGCGGTTGGCGACGACGGCGCGGGCCAGGGTGGCGACCGGCTCGGGCAGCTGGACGGCCACCGGGCCCAGCTGCAGACGAACGTCGTGGGCGTCGATGTGGATCTGCTCGACGGTCATCCGGCTGATCGCGGTGGCGCGCCTTGGGCGTAGAGCAGGACCAACAGGCCCGCGAGCCGGTCCTCGGCGCCCAGGTCCTCGTCGTGCAGCAGCTGGCGCGCGGTGTCCCAGCGGTGCTGGTCATTCAGGAGCTGCGCGGGGCCGCCCCAGCGGACGGAGGCGAGGTGACCGGCGGTGAGCTTGTTGGCGCGTGCCCAGCGGATGAATTTGCCGGTCTCGAAGCGGTAGACACCCGAGTCGTCGCCGCGCCATCGGTCGAGATCGGCTTGGGTGCAGCCGCCCAGGGTGAGGTTGTGCGCCTCGAGCCAGTCCAGGAACGCGGCGGCGGCGCGGGCGTGGCTGCGGATGCGCAGCGCCTGTTGCCGGGAGGTGGGCCGAGCGTGGTTGCGGCCGCGTAGCCGCCGGAGCAGGTGCCAGATGGTGTAGCGGTGCAAGATCTTGCGGCGGTCCGAGTCCGGCTGGGCGGCGAGGAAGCCGGCCAGGAACTGCTCGAGGCGAACGAGTTCCTCGTCGCGCTCGGGCAGGGCACCGACGGCGACGAGGGTTTGGCGCAGATGGGCCAGGGCCTGGCCCTCGCCCAGCTCGTCGAACGCGGCGTGGGTCAGCGGCATGCGCGCCGCGGCGAGGTCGGCCAACACCGGGGCGATCGCGGGCTTGGTCAGCCAGCGCATCGCGGTGATGTGGTGCTCGGCGGCGGCGATGTTCTCGCGCAGGGTTCGCAGCCCGGGCGGCAGGCAGCCGGAGTCGGGGCCCATCAGCTCCTCCAGCCGGCGGTTGATTAGGCAGCGGCCGCACTGGCCCGGGTGGGGGTAGTCGGGGTCGCTGCAGGTGGGGCAGGTCAGCCAGGCCGCGGGCGTCGTGCAGTCAGCGCAGAGCGGGTCGGTCAGAGTGCCGGAGACGATCGCTGCGTGGCGGCCGCAGGCCGAGCACGCGGCGGACCGATGCTGGCAGGCCGGGCACCAGGGTCGGCCGGTGGCGCGGGAGATGCCGCACGGTGTCGTCGCGCCGCAGATCGAGCAGGTCAGGATCGGGAGCGTGGGGCAAGCCGAGCACAGCGGCCCGTGCGCCGTTCGACCGGACGGCGGCGCCCGCAACCCAGGCAGGTCTGCTGGTTCGCCGGGTCGGTGATGAAGCAGTTCGCGCAGACCGGCCGACCGTGGCCGTCACGGGTGACCGGTTCGCGACGTGCGGAGCAGCGGACGCACTCCTCGATGCGGGAGTGCGCGATGCAGGTCCGGCAGACCCGCGCCCCGTCCAGCGGCTTGTCGATCCGCACGACCCGCCGACAGCGGGGGCAGGCCGGCCGGACGATCCCGGCGACCCCGGCGGCGGCCAGCAGCTCGATCAGTCGCGGGATGGCGCGCAGCGGCGCGAGGTGACCCTCTCCGGTCAGCAAACCGGGTTGGGCCTTCAGCGCCCAGGCCACTCGCCGCTGATAGGACGGCCGTGGCGCGCAGCGGCGCACGGCCGCGGCCACGGTCTGCGCATCGACGTGCGGGTCGAGCTCGGCGATCACCTGGTGGATCACTGCGATCGGGTCGCGGCCGTCGAGGTCGGGACAGTTGGCGTAGCGGGGTCGCCCCGAGCGGTCGCGCGAGGAGACGGGTCTGGTGTTGCCGCACCCGGCGCACGCGTCGGTGCGCCGATCGCAGACCGTGCAGTACCAGCGCTGGCCGCGGCGCTGGAGGCTGCCCAGCTGTTTGCCGCACTCCGCGCAGCACGGCGGACCGATCGCCGTGGCGCCGGCGCGACGCAGGGCCAGCAGAAGCTCGCCAACCACCCGAGGCGCCGGGGACCGGCCGTCGACCAGCACCCCGGCTCGGTGCGCCAGGGCCGACGCCAGCCGCCGGGCCTTCGCCCGGCCTCCGGCGACGGCGGTCACGACCCCACGAACCTGCTCTGGCGCCAGCGCGGGCTCGACCGCCGCGACCAGCACCACGACCAGCCCGATCGGGTCGGACACCGCCCGATCCGGGGGTGCCGGCGCGGTCACGACCGTCGGACGTCGTGGATGCGGGCCCGCTTGGGACGTTAGATCCCCGAGACCAGCCTCGGCAACACCGCCTTCTTCGTCCTGCCGGCCGTCCCACCGGCGGCGACCGGTTCGATCAGCTCGCTCATCGAGCAGTCCAGGATGTCCAGTAGCGCCATCAGGATCTTCAGACTCAGCCGCTCGGGACGCTCGACGACCAACCGATAGACCTGGCTGGAGGACAACCGGATGCCCCGCCGTGCCAGCGGCTCGATCAGATCGGTGGTGGCGAACATCCCCCGCTCGGCCATGACCGTGCGCAGGTGCCAGCGATAGTCGAGTTTGGCCGCCATCAGCACTCCTTGTCGTCGAGGGGGGCGGGCGGATCGAACGCGGGCGAGAGGGCTTTCCGCAGCATCGTGTTCATGAAATCGTCGCTGACGTGCGTATAAATAGCGGTGGAGCTGTCGCATTCGTGGAAGACCTGGACCTGGGGCCTTATTCATAAGCCGCGAAGAAGAATAGCCCGACAATGGCTTTGACTGCGCTCGGATACTTGCTGATCGGTGCGCGGTATCGGCCGCCTTCTTCGCTGAGCATCCGCCACGTCTTGAGATGAGCGATGGCATGTTCCACGGCGGCCCGCATTTTGCTGAGGGCGGTGTTGAACTCGATCTGGC
>NZ_JAHKRK010000325.1 GCF_019396355.1 Pseudonocardia nigra | reverse complement strand
GGTCGTTGGAGATCCGCACCGTCTCCAACCGCTCGCCCGGACTCGGTCATCCGCACCAGCACCGACCGCCGCCGATGCAGATCGATCCCGACAATCTGCCGTCCCGCGTACTGTTCGCTCACAAGGGGCCTCCTCGAATCGTGCGACGTGCGCACCCCGAGCATGAGCCGGGAGTCACGAGGAGCGGAGGGCCCGCTCCTTCATCACATCAGGAAAGCCACGTTCCAGTCATTCAGCGTCCGGAACGTGGCCTTCCTGACAGTCGGCGCCGGGGGTCGCGGGCGCCGGCCGCGGCGGGTCAGCGGGCCGTGACCGTCATCTCGAAGGAGTACAGCGCCGCCCGGTACACGTGCTGGCCGTACTCGACCGGGCGGCCGGCGTCGTCGAAGGCGGTGCGCTGCAGCGTGAGGAGCGTGGCGCCGCGCGGCTCGTGCAGCAGCGCCGCCTCGGCCGCGGTGGCCTTGCGGGCGCCGATGACCTGGTCGGCCACCCGGATGTCGATGCCCGCCGCGCGCAGGAGCCGGTAGAGGCCGCGCTCGGCGAGCGCCTCGGCGGTGATCCCGGTGTCGGCGCGCAGCTGGTTCTGCATGATCGCGAGCGGTTCGTCGCCCGCGTACCGCAGCCGGCGCACGGAGAGCACCTCGGTGCCCGGCTCGACGGCGAGCGCGGCGGCCACCTCGGACGCCGCGGGCCCGACCTCGCAGGAGAGCACCTCGGTGCGCGGCTGCCTGCCCGCCCGGTCGAGGTCGTCGTAGAGGCTGGTGAGCTCCACCTGCCGGCGCACCCGGTTGGTGACGACCTGGGTGCCGACGCCGCGCTTGCGCGCCAGGAGGCCCTTGTCGACGAGGTGCTGCATCGCCTGCCGGACGGTGGGGCGGGACAGGCCGAGCTGGTCGGCGAGGGCGATCTCGTTGTCCAGGCGCGCGCCCGGCGCGAGCTCACCGGACTCGATGAGGTGCTGCAGGCGCTGCGCGACCTGGAAGTACAGCGGCACCGGGCTGGACCGGTCGATCGTGATCAGTCGCTCGAGAGGCTCCATGCTGCTCCTCCCGGCGTCGCCCTCGGTCGAATTGTAGTGACGTAACGTCACATTCTCACGCCGAGGTCCGGGTCACTGCCGGGCGGCCCGCTTCCCCTCCGCGTCGAGGCCGAGCATGGCGAGCATCTCGGCGCAGTCGGCCGCGTCGAGCGAGCGCCCTGCCACCACCCGGGCGGCGCGCCGGTTCTGCAGGTCGTTGGTCACCTCGAGAGCGGCCTGGGCGGCGGCGAACCGCCCGTTCTCGTCGCCGCGGGAAGAGTTTCCGGTCCTGCTCATGCGTCCGTGACTCCCTCAGTCGTCCCGCAGCCGCAGCCGCCGAGGGCGGTGCGGGTGCGCGACCGTGCGCCAGGGGGCGATCTGCGCGAGGCGGGCACGTGCGGTGCCCTCCCGACCTGGCCCGCCGACCCTACCCCGCGACGGCCCGCCGGCGCCTGATCGAGCGACCCGCGCCCCGCCGTCACCTGCGGGCACCCGCCGCGGTGACCGGGCGGGCGTCGGCCTCGGCCAGCGCGACGACGACCGCGCTGCCCGGGCGGAGCCCGTCGGCGCCGGGCCCGAGGCAGGCCAGGGTGCCCACCGCGGTGTCCACGTCCACCCGGGTCCCGCCGCCGAGCGGCACGATCCGGCGCACCTCGCCGGGTACGGCGAGCGCGTCGGGCCCGGGTGCGGCGAGCAGCGCCCGGCAGTGCTCGGGGCGCGCCGCGAGCAGCTCGGGCCGCCCGGTGACGGCGGGCGGCAGCAGGTTGGTGCGGCCGACCAGCCGCGCGCAGTCGGCGTCGGCGGGGCGGTCGAGCACCTCCTCGGTCGGGCCGAGCTGGCGGATCCGGCCGGCGATGAGCAGCGCGGTCTCCCCCGCCAGCGCGCGGGCCTCGTGCCGGTCGTGCGTGACGAGCACGGTCGCCGTGTCGAGGCCGTCGAGGGCGGCCCGCAGGTCGGCGAGCAGGTCGGTGCGGGTGCTGGCGTCGAGCCCGGTGAACGGCTCGTCCAGCAGCAGCACCCGGGGCGCGACGGCGAGCGCGCGGGCCAGCGCCACCCGCTGGGCCTCCCCGCCCGACAGCGTGTGCGCGTCCCGGTCGGCCAGGTGCGCGACGCCGAGCGCGGCGAGCCACGGCGCCGCCCGCCGGGCCGCCTCGTCCCGGCGGACGCCGCGCAGCCGCAGCCCGGCGGCGGCGTTCGCGGCCACCGTCCCGCGGCGCAGGATCGGCCGCTGCAGCACAGCGGCGACGGCCGTCCGCAGGTCCCGGGTCGTGGCCGGCCGCCCGTCGAGGCGCACCTCGCCCGTGCGGCGCAGCCCGCCGAGGTGCCCGAGCGCACGCAGCAGCGTCGACTTGCCCGCGCCGTTCGGCCCGAGCACCGCGAGGGCCGCCCCGGCGGCGACGTCGAGCCGCTCCACGTGCAGCAGGTCCCGGCCGCGCACACCCACCCGCAGGTCCCGGCACCCGATCCGGGACGTCATACGGCCCGCATCGACCGCTGCTGCGTGAGCGTCAGCACCAGGTTCACCGCGAACGCGATCCCCAGCAGGATCAGCCCGAACGCGATGGCGAGGGCGAACTCTCCGCGGCTCGTGGCGAGCACCGCGGCCGTGGTGAGCACGCGCGTCTGCCCGGCGATGTTGCCCCCCACCATCTGCGCGGCGCCGACCTCGCTCACCACCGCCCCGAAGGCGGCCATCCCGGCCGCGAGCAGCGGCAGCCGCGCCTCGACCAGCAGCGCGAGCAGCGCCCTGAACCGGGTCGCGCCCAGCGCGTGGCACTGCACGAGGAAGTCCGGGTCCACCTGCTGCAGCGCCGCGGCCACCAGCGCGACGACGACCGGCGTGGCGATCGCCGCCTGGGCCAGCACCATCGCGGTCGGCGTGTAGAGCAGCCCGAGCGCGCCGAACGGCCCGCTGCGCCACAGCAGCACCGTGACGAAGAGCCCCACGACCACGGGCGGCAGCCCCATCCCCGTGTTGGCCGCGGCGAGCACGATCCGCCTGCCCCGGAAGCTCGTGAGGGCCACCGCCGCGCCCAGCGGCACTCCGACGAGCGCCGCGAGCAGGGTGGCCGTCAGCGAGACGCGCAGGGTCAGCAGTGTGATCGCCCAGGTGTCGGCGTCGCCGCCGGCCAGCAGCCGCAGCGCCTCGGCCAGGCCGTCGAACAGGACGTCCATCAGCCGGCCGGCTCCGGCTCACCCGCGTCCGGGACGAACAGCGGCTGCCCGAACTCGGCCACCCCGAACTCCCCGATGCGCTGCTGGGCCGCGGGAGCGGTGATCCAGTCGGCGAAGGCGGCCGCGCCGTCGGGCCGCACGCGCTCGCCGGCCCGCGTCGTCATCTCGATCACGTGGTAGATGTTCAGCAGGCCGGGGTCCCCCTCCCCGAGCACGGCGAGTCCCCCGGGTTGGCTCAGGTAGGTGGCCCGGTCGGCGAGGGTGTAGGCGCCCTTCTCCGCAGCCACCCGCAGCGTGGCGCCCATCCCCTGCCCGGTCTCCTGGTACCAGCCGCCGCCCGGGCTGATCCCGGCCCGTTCCCAGAGCGCCTTCTCCCGCGCGTGCGTGCCGGAGTCGTCGCCGCGGGAGACGAACAGCGCACCCGAGGACGCGATCCGCGCCATCGCCTCGCCCACGGCGGCCCCGCGGACCCCGGCCGGGTCGCCCTCCGGCCCCACCAGGACGAAGTCGTTGTGCATGACGAGCAGCCGCCGCCCCACGGTGCCCTCGGCCACGAACCCCTCCTCGGCGGCGGGCGAGTGCACCAGCAGCACGTCGGCCTCGCCGCGCCGGCCGAGCTCGATCGCCTGCCCGCTGCCGACGGCGATCGTCTGCACCTGCCAACGGGTGTCCTCCGTGAACGCCGGGACCAGCTCGTCGAGCAGGCCGGAGTCCTGCGTGCTGGTGGTGGTGGCGAGGATCAGCGACCGCTCGGCGGAGGTTCCCGGGGCGCTGCACCCTACGAGCAGCAACGCGGCCAGGACGGCGAGAACTGCTCGCATCTGAGCTAGCACAGAGCGGGAGAATAGGGTGTCCTCCCGTGACGCGGTACCGGGAGATGTGCGCCGACCTGGCCGGCCGGATCAGCGCGGGCGAGCTGCCCGCGGGCGCCGAGCTGCCCGGGGTGCGCGAGCTGGCCCAGCGGTTCGCCACCACGGCGTCGACGGTCGGGCGGGCGCAGCGGGTGCTGGCCGACGCCGGCGTGATCGTCACCGCCGACCGCCGTCGCGCGCGCGTCGCCCGCGACGGCGCGCTCGCCGCACGCCGGTTCCTGCACGCCGAGCGCGTGTTCCGGCTCGCGGGCAGCGACGACCCCGCGCTGGACGTGCTCACCCGCCACCTCGGCCGCGCCGTGCAGAGCGTCGGCGCCGACGGCAGCTTCGGCGGCCTGCGCGCGCTCCGGCAGGGCCGGGCCGACGGCGCCGCCGTGCACCTGATGCACCACAGCGGCGTCTACAACGCGCCGTTCGCCCGCGGCCTGCTGCGCGGATGGCGCCCGCACCTGATCCACCTCTGGCGTCGCGAACAGGGCCTGATCGTGCCGCCGGGCAACCCACGCGGCCTCGCGACCGCCGCCGATCTGGCACCGCTGCGGATGGCCAGGCGCGGGCCGGGAACCGGCACCCGCGTGCTGCTCGACCGGCTGCTGCTCGCCGCAGGCCGCGACCCGGACGCCGTGCGCGGACCGGAGACCGGCTCGCACCTGGAGACGGCACTCGCGGTGGCGGCCGGCGTCGCCGACGCCGGGCTCGGGGTGCGCTCGGTGGCCCGCGACCTGGACCTGGACTTCGTGCCGCTGGTGACCGAGGACTACGACGTGGTGCTCGCCGCGGACGCGCTGGAGGCGGCGACCCCGCTGGTCGCCGCGCTGCACGACGACGGCGTGCGTGCCGCGATCGGCGAGCTCGGCGGCTACGACACCGCGGGCTCCGGGCGGGTCGACGCGCTGGGGCCCTGATCCGCGGCGGACTGCTCGGCCCGATGCCCGTCGGCCCAGCCCGCGAGCCGGGGCACCAGCGAGGTGTAGAGGTCGGGGTCCTTGCCCATCGCGCTGTGGCTGCACCACACCTCGGCCCACTCGGCGGCCGGGTCCTGGCAGGACCGCCACCCGACCACCCCGTCCTCCCGGGAGTAGATCGCGAGCGCGGGCACCTGCAGCGGCGCGGCGAGCCCGTCGGCGGCGTCGTCGCGGCAGGCACCGCCGAGGCAGTCGGCGGTGAGCAGGCCGCGGACCCCGAGCGTGGACAGCCGCACGATCACGCGGCAGACGGTGAGCGCGAAGCCGCTCGCGTCCAGCGGATCGAGGATCGGGCTGCCGAGCATCACCAGCCCGCGCACCAGGTCCGGCCGCCGCACCGCGACGAGCCTGCTCAGCCATCCCCCGCGGCTGTGCCCGAGCAGGACGACGGGACCGCCGGTGGCGGCGGCGTGCTCGGCCACCCGCTTCTCGAGCCTGCCGACCAGGTCGGTGGTGCACCCCAGGTTCAGCGCCAGGCCGGCGCCGGTCGGCCGGTAGCCGCGGCGGGCGAGCCAGCGCCGGAGCGTGCCCATGCTCGCGTCCGCGCCACCGAAACCGGGCACGACGACCACACCCAGCCCGGCCCCTTCGTCCGCGTCCGCCTCGACCCACACCGGATGCTGCCGCAGCGACACCTCACCGACCCCCGCCACGGGGCCCAGCTGCCGCACTAGGGCGCGTCTGGCGGACCCTGGATCGCGGTCCTGGCGCCCAGATCGCCCCTGGCGGCGTTGTCGGCCCGACCGGATACGCCAGGTATGACGGCTCGAGCCTCCGCCTTGCCAGGAACGATCTGGATCACCAGGCCCATCGACCCAGATCCACCAGACACGCCCTAGGGCCTGCACCGCCTGCCGCACCCCGGAACGCACCACCGCCGCATCACTGGCCGTCACGCCGCCCACCTCTTCAGCCGATCACAGGTCCCTCACCCGTGCAGGTGCAGCGGGCTGTTCGGCGGGTACCCGGTCCGCATGCTCGCAGACCGACCCCACGGCCGCCGCCTCACCGCCGCCGAGCGGATGCGGCTGGAAGAACTCGAACGGCGACTCCGCGAGGACGACCCGGAACTGGCCGAAGCGCTGCGCGGCGGGCGCCCGCGGCAGGAGCGACCACGACCGCTCGTGATCGCGATCAGCGCGGCGGCCGCCCTCGTCCTGGTCGTGCTGGCCGCGGTCGTCGGCGGCCCGGCCGCCGCGGCGGCGATGCTGCTG
>NZ_JAHKRK010000324.1 GCF_019396355.1 Pseudonocardia nigra | reverse complement strand
CGGTTCGTCCACGACGGACGAACCGGAACTGCCCTGCCCGCGTCGCATCCTCCGGTCATGACCGAGATCCTGGACCTGTACCCGCGCCTCGTCGTGGACGGCGCCGACGCCGCACTCGCCTTCTACACTGCCGCGCTCGGCGGCGAGGTGGTCGAGCGCTACACCGATCCGGACGGCAGGGTCGTGCACGCCATGGTCGCCGCCGGCGGCGTCCGCTTCGCCGTGAAGGACGCCGACGGCTACGACCGGGCACCCGGCGAGGGCGGCGTGCCCGTGATCGTCGCGCTGTTCACGTCCGACCCCGACGCCGTGGCCGAGCGGATGGTGCAGGGCGGCGCGACCGTGGTGTTCCCCGTGGCCGACCACCCCTACGGCGAGCGCGGCGGCCGACTCGCCGACCCGTTCGGGCACCTGTGGATGGTGGCGCGGCGCACCGAGCAGCTCGCCCCGGAGGAGATCCAGGCGCGCACCACGGCGATGTACGGCTGAGGGCCGGGGGGAACGCAGCAAAGCCACTTTGCTGCAACCACGTTGCGTGAAAGTGGCTTTGCTGCAACTCCGCCGGCCGTGGACGCGGGGCGGGGGCGGGGCAGCGTCAGGCCGCGGGGACGAGCAGGGCCGTCGCCACCGCGGCGATCCCCTCACCGCGACCGGTGAGGCCGAGGCCGTCGGTCGTCGTGCCCGACACCGACACCGGCCCGCCGACGGCGTCGGAGAGCACCTGCTGGGCCTCCGCTCGGCGCGTGCCGATCATCGGGGCGTTGCCGATCACCTGGACGGCGGCGTTGCCGACCGCCCAGCCCTCGGCGGCCAGCAGCCTGCGCACCTCGGCGAGCAACGTCACGCCGCTCGCGCCCGCCCATTCCGGCCGTCCGGTGCCGAAGACCGCGCCGACATCGCCGAGCCCGGCGGCCGACAGCAGCGCGTCGCAGAGCGCGTGCGCCGCGACGTCCCCGTCGGAGTGGCCGGCGCAGCCGTCCACGCCGTCCCAGCGCACGCCCGCGATCCAGCACGCGCGCCCGGCCTCCACCGGGTGCACGTCCGTGCCCACGCCGACCCTCACGCCGTCGTCCTCTCCGTCAGCAGCTCGGCCAGCTCCAGGTCCCACCCGGTGCGCACCGGGAAGGCCGCCAGGTCGCCGGGCACGGTGTGCACGGCGTGTCCCGCCGCGGCGTACGCGACGGCGACGGCGAGCAGGTCCTCGCCCGCACGGGCGTCCACCAGCTCACGACGGAGCGCCTGGGGCGTCTGCAGCACCCGCAGCCCGGAGCGGTCCGGCGTGTCGCGCACGATCCCTGCCGGATCGACCGTCTTGACGGTGTCGGTCAGCGGCAGGACGGGTACGACGATCTCGTGTCCGGCCCGGATCCCCTCCACGACCGCAGCGGCGAGCGCGCGCGGCGCGAGCGGCCGGGCCGCGTCGTGCACGAGCACGACCTCCTCGGAGCATGGTGCGACGAAACCGTCACCGGATGTGGTGTCCCGTCGTTGTGGGGCGTGTGGCCCCGACTCGGACGACGCGCGCGGAAACGCATGACGCACGCTGACGGGCAGCCCCGCGCATGCGCGCACAAGCGTATGGCCCCGCTCGTCGACGTCGAGCACCACGACGTGCTCGGCGACGCCCAGCAGGCTGCGCACCGCGTGCGCGACCATCGGAACACCGCCGACCGGCGCGAGGATGTCGACGCCACCACGACCACCGCCGGCCACGACCACCGCGGTGACGTTCATGCGGTGAGCCGGACCGGCGGAAGTGGACTGCGCAGCAGTGCTCAGGCGGTGGCCGTGGCCAGCACCTCGTCGAGCAGCACCTCGGCGCGCTGCTCGTCGGTGCCCTCGGCGAGCGCGAGCTCGCTGACGAGGATCTGCCGGGCCTTGGCGAGCATGCGCTTCTCGCCCGCGGACAGGCCGCGGTCCTTCTCCCGGCGCCAGAGGTCGCGCACGACCTCGGCAACCTTGTTCACATCGCCGGAGGCGAGCTTCTCCAGGTTCGCCTTGTACCGGCGAGACCAGTTCGTGGGCTCTTCGGTGTGCGGGGCGCGGAGCACCTCGAACACCCTGTCCAGACCTTCCTGGCCCACCACATCGCGGACGCCGACGACCTCGGCGTTCTCGGCGGGAACACGCACCGTGAGATCACCCTGCGCGACCTTGAGGACGAGGTACTTGCGCTCCTCGCCCTTGATCGTGCGGGTTTCGATGGCCTCGATGAGAGCGGCACCGTGGTGCGGGTAGACGACGGTCTCTCCGACCTTGAAAACCATGTGTCCTCTGCCCCTTTCGCTTCCTCAAGGTTAACACGTCCGAACCGCGCTCCGCTGCCTGGTCCGCCCTGTCGTCGCAGGTCACGGGGTTGACAACCGCCCCGAAACGTGCACGGGACGGCCCCGGCGGCGCGTGCGGGGGACCGCGACCAGTCCTTTTCCCGGTGCGGTTAGGCTTCGGCCCGGTCGAAGCCAGTGGTCACCGCGGGCGCCGTCGCGTCCGCTTCCGCCGGGCCGCCGCGAGGAGCGGCGCGGTGGGTGCCCCGCCAGGAAGGACGTCAGACTCGTGAGCCGCACCGAGCGTTTTCGCCCGACCGGAGCAGCCGCCGTCATCGGCGCGATGATCGGGGCGGTCGCGCTCGCCGGCTGCAGCGCGGGCCAGGTCGCCCAGACCAGCGGTCAGGTGGACGCCGTCGCGGGCGCGAGCGCCGAGTCCGGCCAGATCCTCCTGCGCAACACCCGGATCGAGTTCGCGGGTGAGGTCGAGGGCGCCGCCGTCCACCCGCGCGGGGGCGACGCCCCGCTGCAGATGCGCATCGTCAACACCGGCGGCACCGCCGACCGCCTGGTCTCCGTCTCCAGCCCCGTGGCCTCGTCGGTCGAGGTCACCGGCGTCGACGAGGTGCAGGGCGGGCAGGCGCTGGAGGTCGACGGCGAGCCGCCCGCCCCGCCGGCGGCGCCCGCCGCCACCGGGTCCGCCGAGCCCACCCCCGCCGCCGGCGAGGCCGCCCGGCCCACCGGCACCCCCGCCACGTCCGCCCCGGCGGGCGAGGAGACCGACGAGACCCACATCGTGCTCACCGGGCTCCGCGAGGACATCCAGGCCGGTATCACCTACCCGGTCGTCTTCACGTTCGAGCGCGCCGGGGAGATCCGCGTCGAGGTCCCGGTCGGCCACACCGAGGCCCCGCGCGAGATCGAGCACGCCTCCGAGTGACCACCCGCGCCCGCGGTTCGCGCGCCGGCTACCGCTGCGCCGAGTGCGGCCACCAGGCCGCCCAGTGGGTGGGGCGCTGCCCGTCCTGCCAGGCGTGGGGCTCGCTGGAGCAGGCCGCGCCCGTCGCGGCGGCCCCGGTGCGGGCCAAGGTCGCAGCCGGGGCGCCGACTGCGCCGGCCCGCCGGATCGCCGACGTCGCACTGGACTCGGCGCGTGCCCGCCCCACGGGGGTGTCCGAACTGGACCGCGTGCTCGGCGGCGGGCTCGTCCCCGGCGCGGTCGTGCTGCTGGCGGGCGAGCCGGGCGTCGGCAAGTCGACGCTGCTGCTCGAGGTGGCGGCGAAGGCCGCGGGAACCGGCCGTGTGCTGTATGTCACGGGAGAGGAGTCCGCGGGCCAGGTGCGGCTGCGCGCGGAGCGCACCGGCGCCGTGCACGACGAGCTGTACCTCGCCGCCGAGTCCGACCTCGGCGCCATCGTCGGTCACATCGACGACCTGCGCCCCGACCTGCTGGTCGTCGACTCGGTGCAGACGATGTCCACCGGCGACGCCGACGGCGCGCCGGGCGGGGTCACCCAGACCCGCGCCGTGACCGTGGCCCTCACCGGCCTGGCCAAGGACCGCGGCCTGCCGGTCGTGCTCGTGGGACACGTCACGAAGGACGGCAACATCGCCGGGCCGCGGGTGCTCGAGCACCTCGTCGACGTCGTGCTCGCGTTCGAGGGCGACAAGCACTCGACGCTGCGCATGGTGCGCGGGGTCAAGAACCGCTTCGGCCCCGCCGACGAGGTGGGCTGCTTCGAGCTGCGCGACCGGGGCATC
The DNA here is from genome assembly GCF_019396355.1 of Pseudonocardia nigra. Taxonomy (GTDB): domain Bacteria; phylum Actinomycetota; class Actinomycetes; order Mycobacteriales; family Pseudonocardiaceae; genus Pseudonocardia; species Pseudonocardia nigra. The sequence goes on along the minus strand of NZ_JAHKRK010000324.1, from coordinate 2,221 downwards.
GTCGGGATGCCCGACCCGTCCGGGCTCTTCCTGGCCCGGTTCGGCGGCCCCCCGGTGCCCGGCACGGCCGTCACGGTGGTGCTGGACGGCCGCCGTCCGCTGCCCGCCGAGCTGCAGGCCCTCGTCACGGGCAAGGACATCCCCAGCCCGCGGCGGGCCGTCAGCGGCCTCGACAACGCCCGCGTCGCGATGCTGCTCGCCGTGCTGCAGAAGCGGGCGGGTGTGCGACTGCACGACGCCGAGGTCTACGCCGCGACCGTCGGCGGGATGCGGGTGGTCGAACCGGCCGCCGACCTCGCGCTGGCGCTGGCGATCACCTCGGCCCGCCGGGACGTCGCGCTGCCCCCCGACGTGGTCGTGCTCGGCGAGATCGGTCTGGCGGGCGAGGTGCGCCGCGTCGCGGGCGTCGATCGGCGGTTGGCCGAGGCGGCCCGGCTCGGGTTCACGCACGCGCTCGTGCCGCCCGACAGCGGCACCGGTCCGGCCGGCATGAAGATCACCGAGGTGCGGGATGTCGGGGTCGTGCTCGCCGCGATCCGCTGACCCACCCCCGCCACCCCGCGTCAGGAAAGCCACGTTGCCGACGTTCGACGTCTGGAACGTGGCTTTCCTGACGTCGGGTACGCGCGCTCAGCCCGCCGAGCGCAGGAACGGTGTGGGCGCGCTGATGATGTCGTCCACGCGCGTCATCACGCGGTAGGCGCCGGGCGGCACCACCGTCCGCTCCTCGGCGCAACCGGGGATGGACGTGCGCCCGGCCCAGCGCACCGAGAACGCCACGGGCTGGCCGGGCACGAGCGTGCGCAGGTCGATGCTGGCGACGTTCGCGCAGTCGTTGCTGGACCACAGCCGGTCGGCGCCGTCGCCGCTCCACACGACGATCTCCTGCCGGGCCGAGTCGAGGTCGCGCACGCACGGCTGGTCGCTGACGTTGGTGACGACGAGCCGCAGCACCGGGCGTTCGCCCACGCGGTGCTCGGGGCTGCCGACCTCGGCGGTGACGGCGAGCATCGCGTTCGTGCAGGGCACCGGCCCGGTGGGCGGCACGGGCACCGGGGTCGGCACGGGCGCGGACGGGCGCGGGGTGTCGTCCGGGAGCAGCCGTTCCGACGTCGTGACCGGTGCGCCCGGCAGGGGTGGCGTCGGCTCGTCCGCCTCGACAGCGGGCGCCTCGGGTGCGGGCCCCACCGCCCCCGGCTGCGGCCCGGCCGGGGGCGGTGCGACCTGCTGGGGAGCGGACACGGCGACGCGTGTGGCAGCGCGCGTGGCGGTCTCGGCCGCCGGGCGCTCGGGCGTCGTCAGCGCGGCGATCGACCAGGCCACCACCACGAGGACGGTGACGGTGGACGCGATCGCGACCCAGCGTCGCCTCCAGTAGACGGACGCGGGCAGCGGACCCATCGGCTCCCACACGTCACGCAGGGTATCTGATCGATTACCAGGAGTTGCGGATGTGCGTCCGGCACGGCGCGTCGCGACACGCCGGGAAGCACCCGAGCGGCGGTCCCCCGGACGGCACCCGAGCCCCCGACGATGCCAGCAATGTGACCATACTGCCGTCCAGTGGCAGCATCGCCACCTTGCTGGCACTCCGGGGCAGCGCCACGCGGCTGCCGCAGCAGTGGCACCATCCTGGGCCGTGCCGCCGTCCCACCCGCTCACCGGCCTCGTGCTCGACTGGTACCCCGCCGCCGCCCGCGACCTGCCCTGGCGCCGCGCGGGTACGACCCCGTGGGGCGTGCTGGTCAGCGAGTTCATGCTGCAGCAGACGCCCGTAGCCCGCGTCGAACCGATCTGGCTGGACTGGATGGCCCGGTGGCCGGTGCCGTCCGCGCTCGCCGCGGCACCGCGCGCGGACGTGCTGCGGGCGTGGGGCAAGCTGGGCTACCCGCGGCGCGCGCTGCGGCTGCACGAGGCCGCCGGGATCATCGCGGAGCGGCACGGCGACGTCGTCCCGGCCGATCCGGACGCGCTCGAGGCGCTGCCGGGGGTGGGGTCCTACACCGCGCGAGCCGTCGCCGCCTTCGGGTACGGCAGGCGCTGCCCGGTCGTCGACACGAACGTCCGGCGGGTCGTGGCGCGGGCCGTGCACGGCAGCGGCGACGCCGGACCTGCCCGCACCGCCGCCGACCTGGCCGACGTCGAGCCGCTGCTGCCCGCCGACGACGAGTCGGCGGCCGTCGTCTCCGCCGGGCTCATGGAGTTGGGCGCGGTGATCTGC
>NZ_JAHKRK010000323.1 GCF_019396355.1 Pseudonocardia nigra | reverse complement strand
GGCCACCGCGCGGTCGCCACCCGCTACGACAAGCGCGACTACATGTTCCGCGGAACCATCGACGTCGCCTCGATCAGGATCTGGCTCCGCGACCCCGTCCCATGATCCAAGGGACACGCTCTAGTGCACTCCGCAGCCGGTTGGGGCCGGCGCGGCGGCCGGGTGGGGCTCGCGCACCAGCAGCACCCCGACGCCGAGCGCGATCGGCAGCGCCGTCATCGCCAGCAGCAGTGGGCGATACGTGCCGGTCCAGTCGTGTCCGAGCGCGAGCAGCACCGGGCCGACGGCCGACGCGGCCACCGCCACGGCGTGCACGATGCCGCGGATCTCCCCGATGCTGTCGGTGCCGAAGTAGCGCGGGAGCGCGGCGGCCTCGACCGTGCGGAAGCTGTTGCCCGCGGCCCCGAGCGACACCCCGTAGAGCAGCGCACCCCAGCCGGGTCCGATGAAGCCGCCCGCGACGAGCGCCACGATCAGCACCAGCATCGAGCCCACCATCACCGGTCGCGGCGAGATGCGGTCCAGGAGCATCCCGATCAGCAGCGTGCAGGACAGGCCGGCGACGGTCTGCGGGAGGAACGTCGCGGCCGCCTCGGCGGAGGTGAGCCCCCGCTCACCGAGCACGTCGACCTGGTGGAACGTCAGCGCCGTGCCGACCATCGAGAGCACCCCGATGCCGCCGGCCAGCACCCAGAACATGGGCGTCCGCAGGATCACCGCCCGGCCCGGCCCGCGCGGCGGCGGGGCGGGTTCGTCCGCCCCGGACGGCGCGGGGTCGGCGACCGGCCTGCGGCGTGGCACGCCGAGGAGCGCGATCGGCACGATCAGCACCCAGACCGCGATGCCCTGGGCGAACCATGCGGTGCGGAAGCCGTGCTCGGCGATCAGGGCCTCGAGCCCGATCGGCACGAGCGAGATCCCCGCCGACCCCACCGCGGTGACGAGCCCGATCGCCGTGCCGAGCCGCCGCTGCACGTGGTACGCGACGAGCGTCGTCGCGACGAGCGTGAGCGCACCCTGCCCCGCGAACCGAATGCCGACGAAACCCGCCGTCAGGCCCACGAGCCCGGTCACGGCGGAGAGCCCCACGAGCACGGCGCCGAACACGGCACCCACCGCGAGAAGCACCGGCCGGGCCCCGTAGCGGTCCATCGCCCGTCCGACGTAGGGCAGGGCGGCCGCCCCGGCCAGCGTGCCGATCAGGTACGCGGTGGACACCGCGGCCCGGCTGACGCCGAGCTCCGCCACCAGCGGGTCGATGAAGACCGACACCGCGGCGGTCTGCCCCGGCGCGGTCAGGACGTACGCGGCAGCGCCTGCGGTGGTGACCCGGGCATCGGCCCATCCGCGCGTGAACGGACCGGGATCGGCTGGGGCGTTCCGGTGGAACGAGGGCACGACTTCGTCCTTCCCGAGTCGGCCGCACAGGAGCGCAGGCAGACGTCGGATCGGTGATCGGTGGATCCGGCGAGCAGTGGGTCGAGCACCGGACCGGGTGAGCGCGCCGGGGACGGTCGGGCCGCGCTGCCTCGACAGGCCCCTCGGGCGCTCTCCCTACCGTAACGGGAGGTTTGAAACCGGTTCCCGCCGGCCCCGACCGGTCATCAGCGCCCCCCAGTCGTACGCATCGGGCCACCCCGCGCTCAGCAGGATCGGTCGACGAGACGATCGATGTCGAACAGCGAGCGGACGGCGCCGGACGAGCGTGCCCGGCACCCGATCGACATCGGGATCCCGGACATCAGGAGGTCAGGACCGGCATCTGCACCGCAGCCGCACACGCTGTCAACTCCTACCTTCCGCGGCTGGGAGCAGGTCAGTCAGCGAGCGGCCGCGTGTCTCGGTCCCGAGCAGGCCCACCGCGACGGCTGCGAACACGAACGCCGCGGCGTACACCGCGAGCGGGGCGACCAGCGAAGCGGCCAGCAGCGAGCCTCCGATGATCGGTGCGATGGCACCGCCGATCCGGCTCATCCCGCTCGCGGCCCCGAACCCGGTGCCCCGCACGACGGTGGGGTACAGCTCCGGGGTGTAGGCGTAGAGCCCGCCCCACGCGCCCAGCGAGAACGCGCTCATGGCGATGCCGCCGGCCAGCAGCAGCCCGGTGCCCGGGGCGAGCGCGAACAGGAACGTCCCCGCGGCGCTCAGCAGCAGGTACGCGACGATCGTCGGCCGCCGGCCCCACCGCTCGATCAGCCACGCCGCCGAGAAGTAACCGGGCAACTGCGCCAGCGCGAGCAGGAACGCGTAGCCGTAGCTCTGCAGAAAGCCGAACCCCTGCCGGACGAACACCGTCGGCAGCCAGACGAACAGCCCGTAGTACCCGAGCGCGATGCCGAACCAGGCCAACCACAGCATCACCGTCGATCGGCGCAACGAGGAGGAGAACAGCGCCGCGACCCCGACCCGGGCCGACGGCGGCGGCGCAACGATCGCCGCGAACGGCGCCGGTCGGCCGTTGTATTCGGCGACCGCCCGGATCACGTCCTGCGCTTCGTCCGCGCGTCCGCTCACCGCCAGATAGCGCGGCGACTCCGGGATCCGCGCGCGGATCCACAGCACCAGCAGCGCCGCCAGCGCCGACGTCGCAAACAGCGGCCGCCACCCGACCACCGGCACCAGCACCCACGCCAGCCCGGCCGCGACGACCGTGCCGACCGCCCAGAAGCTCTCCAGGATCACCAGGTTCCGGCCCCGATTACGGCTCGGCAGGTACTCGGCGTACAGCGCGAAGTCCAATGGCAGCGCCCCGCCGAGGCCGAACCCCGTGAGCAGGCGCAGCACCAGCAGCCACCCGACGTTCGGCGCGAACGCGGACAGCAGCCCGAACACCGCGAAGATCGCGACCGTCAGCACAAAGCCCGACCGGCGGCCGATGCGATCCGCGACCGCACCCCACAACCAGGCGCCGAGCAGCATCCCGACGAACGTCACGGTCGCAAGCAGACCGCTGGTCACGTCATCGAGGCCGAACTCGGCCCGGATCGACGGCAGCGCGAACCCGATGAACAGCACCTCGGCAGCGTCCGCGGCCCACGTCACCCCGCAGACCGCGAGCATCCGCCGCTGGAAGCGCCCGTAGCCGATCTCGTCGATCGCCTGCTGGACCGTCATCGCGCCCGTGACCACACCCTGGCCGTTCCCGCCCCGGCCGCCCTCGACACGCCGGGCTCCCTCGCCTGCAGCCAGGCCACCCTCAGCAGGAGCCCCTCCCGGGCGAGCCACGCGGTTCCGCCGTTGTCGCTTCCTCGGGCCCTCGTCCACGCCGGAACGTAGCTTGCTGTCCTCGAGGTGCGGGTACAAGCCCGCCGTGGCACCCGAGCCGTCGGCCGGTCATCCGCGCATCCCGTGTGTCCGTACAAGCCCGGGATGACGCGACCAGGCTGGGATACCCCAGCGAGATGGCTGAACGGGATACCGAACCGACAGGACTTCCCCGTGAGTCCCCAGTGCGCCCCGACGACCCGGTAGACGACATGACGACCCCCGGACCACAAGCCCTCAGCATCGGGTGACCGCCGGCGGCGGATCGTCGTCGGGATCGACGGATCGGACGCATCTCGCGACGCGCTGCGCTGGGCGCTCGCGCACGCGAGTGAAACCGGCGCAGAAGTCTATGCGATAGCGGTCTGGCATCAACCCCTCCAGTTCGGCGCCAACGCCTGTCTGGTGCAGATTCGGCGCTGGTAGAGCAGCTGACCACGGTGGTTGCGTCAATGATCTCCGTCGCGGATCTGTCCGGAAGCCTGGTCGCGCAGCGGCCGCGCCCCGGGCGCCGGGTTCTTCCGCGGCCTGACCGCTTGAACGTGCCTTCCAACATCATCACCCTGGCGACGTACCAGGCGAGCACCGCGGAGACGATGAGGACGTACGCTCCGATGACCGACCTCGATCGCGGAGAACCCGTCGATAAGCGCGATTGCGAGCAGGGTCGCGCCGGCGGCGAGGGTGCCGAGCACCGCCGTGAGACCGAGGCTCTCCGCGCTCGCGGCGTTCGGCGCGGCGGCGGCGCTCGAGCAGCCAGTCCGGGTAGTAGGAGCCCTCGCGCAGCTTCGGGATCGCCACGTCCAGGATGCCGGCGCGCCTGGCGCTGGCGACGCGCCCCGGTGCCTCGTTTGTAGTCGTTCCCGCACACCTCGCACTGCGGCATCGCCACTCATTCACCTCGGAAGCGGCCCGACGCCCTCGCGGGGCCGACCTCGCGCGCCAGCGCCTACCAGGCCAGCTAACGGTCCATTGAATACAAGCTTCGATCACGACCGGAGTGCCCCCGGACGCGTGCTGGCCTAGCAGCACCCGCTCGCCGCCGTTGCTACACGTGGGGCGTGCACGCGAGGCCACACCGCCGAGGTGAGCAGCACGGGCCCGCCGCCGCTGGGCGTCGTTCACCTTGCTGCCAGAGGGTTCCGGGCCGACACCATCGGCTACCCAGAAAGCCCGTCCTCGACCCTGGAACGAGTCTTCGATGCCTGCTCTCCGGCGCCGCGCCGGCCGCAGGCCCTCCCCGGCCTGGTGGCAGCCACCGACGCAGCCGCGGCGGACCGCAGTTCGATGGATGGCGGCCGCTTTGAGCGTTGATCGCCGCGGTTCGTGGCGCTGCCCAACATCCGGTTGGCCGGCGACGAGGCAAGCGCCGACCGTGACACGGCGGCGATTGCCGCCCGCGCGCTGGCACCGAACGCACGCGGGACAGCTGTCGTCGCCGCCTATGCCGGTCTCGCCACCCCCATGAACCCCCGCTCCGGCACCTGGACGAGGGCAGACCTGCACCCAGGGCAATCGGCACAACGTCGAGGTCGAGGACGTGCGCGAGGCTGGTGAAATGGTGGAAGCAGCGGGAGGTGTCCGCCCGGTTACTGCTCTCCCGGGATCGGCGCGCTGAGCAGCACGACCTCAGTGCCGCCGGTGGCGCCGTCACCCTCGTTGATCACCACATGGTCCGCGAAGCCGTGCATCAGCCTCAGCCCCAGACGCCGGTGTCCGAGATCTCCCGGGACGGGCCGCCACCGTCCATAGTCAGCCACACTCGCCCGGACCCGGCGCGACCGGTCCGGCAGAACCTCCAGCACCGCGTTCACGGTCACGGTCGCGCCGTCCACCTCAGGCCCGTACGCGTGCTCCACCGCATTGCTCACGGCCTCGCTCACCGCAGCTTCGATGTCGTGGCACTGGTCGGCGGGCCATCGCAGCCGCTCGAGCCAGTACCGCAGCTGCACCCGCGAGGTCTTCGCCGCAGCCGGGATGGCCGGCAACGTGAACACGCACGGCGCGTTGTCTCCGATCTCACTCAACGACCCATCCGTCCCCTCGAGCTACACGAGATCAACGAGCTGGCCGATGAGCTGTCAGCAACAGCGCGCCACGAGGACGCCTACCCACAACAACGGGTCAGCTCACATCTCCGGCCGACGGTGCCCGCCCAATGCCTGCGCGAGGCTGTGATGAACGGGCAGCACCGTGTCAAGGCCGGTGATCTCCAGGGGCCGGATCACCTGCCGGTTCTCGCCCACGACAACACGAAACGCCCACGCCTGCTCGGAGGCCAGGTCACAGATGTCGAGGAGCACCTTCAGCCCGGCGGAACCCAGGAACGTCAACCCGGACAGATCGATCACCAGCAGCGCGCCACCACCAGCCAGGCACTGCTCAACGGCCGGTTGCAGCTGCGGCGCGGTGACCATGTCCAGATCGCCGGAGACCGACACGACGACGACGTCTCCGAACCGGCGGCTCGCCACGACCAGCTCCTCGCTGGCCCCGCCGTGGCCCTCGCCGCCCTCCACGATCCAGGACCATACCCCCGTGTGGAGCAAGCCCAGCGCTCCTGATCGACAACCACTCCGATCGGCGCCCCGTGGAGGCCCGCAACCGGTGCCACAACGAGCAGCCTGGCGACATCATCCTGCCGAGCATCCAAAACAAGCGGCGACACCTCCCTCCACGTCACCCGCGCTGATGCGCACGGGCTCGAGGACGCGACGAGGCGGCCCTGCGCGCGCCGCATGCCGGTCGTGGCGGCGACGCCCCCGGTTCAGCGGTGGATCCGACCACTCCTGCTCAGCCGTCGTCGGCTACCGATCCCGGTCACAGTCGTGTCACAACCCGCTACGGCGCGAGCTGGTCGTTTGGTCCCCTGATGTGATGAAGGAGCGGGGCCTCCGCTCCTCGTGACTCCCGGCTCATGCTCGGGGTGCTCACACCATCGATTTGAGGAGGCCCCTGTGAGCGAATCGTACGAGGGTCGGCAGATCGTCGGGAT
>NZ_JAHKRK010000322.1 GCF_019396355.1 Pseudonocardia nigra | reverse complement strand
GGTACCAGGCGCTGATGGTGCTGGTGTGGTACCGCAAGCGCGAGGAGATGACCGTGCTGGCCGCCGGGTTCGGGGTGTCGCGGGCGACGGCCTACCGCTACCGCGACGAGGTCATCAGCGTGCTGCACGCCCAGGCCCCGGACCTGCACGACGCGCTCGTCGAGGTGGCCGAGCAGGGCTGGTCGCACGTCGTCGTGGACGGCAAGCTGTTTCGCACCGATCGCTGCGCCGAGACCACGACCAGCGCGAAAGGCAACACGATCAACTCCTGGTACTCCGGCAAGCATCGCGTCTTCGGCGGGAACATCCAAGCTGTCATGCGACCCGACGGCTTCCCCATGTGGACCTCCGAGGTGGTGCCCGGACACAACCACGACCTGATCGCCGCCCACGAACAGCGCCTGCTCGGCGCGCTGTACTGGTCGGCCTCGCAACTCGATCTGCCCGCACTGGCCGACTCCGGCTACGAAGGCGCAGGCCAGGGCGTACACACACCGGTCAAACAGCCCGGCGACGGCAACGCCCTCGCACCCGACCACCAGGCCTACAACGCGCTGCATCGCGCGACTCGCGCCACCGGCGAACGCGGCTTCGCCTTGCTCACCACCCGATGGCGGGCGCTGCAGCGCATCACTACCAGCCCGTCGAAAATCGGGCGGATCGTCGCAGGAGCACTCGTGCTCACCCACTTCGAACACCAACTACGAAACCAATCTTGCTGAGATCACCTCAGTGTAGTTCGCGGTGTGCTCAAAGAAGGGGGTGTCGATGGTCGCCGGCAGGACCGTGCAGACCTTGACGTGCGTCGCACCGTCAAGCCAGAGCTCCTGACGCAGACTCGCGCCGAGCACGCGGATCGCAGCTTTCGTCATCGAATACGCCTGCGTATAGGGCTGGGGCACCGCGCTCACGATCGAGGCGACATCGATCAGAACGCCCTTGCCCTGATCCCGCAGGTAGGGCAGGGCGGCTCGGGCACCGTGCACATAGCCCATGATGTTGACGTCGAGGATGCGCCGAAAATCATCGAGCGGGATCTCCTGGAAGGGTGCAAACGCCGTGACGGCGGCGCAGTTGACCCAGACGTCGATGCGCCCGAAGCGCTCGACCGCCCGTCGCGCAAGATGCTGGACCGCATCGCCGACGGTCACATCCGTGGGGACGGCGAGCGCCGTGCCGCCAAGCGCCTCACACTCTCGAGCCACCGCCTCCAGGGCGCCTTCCCGCCGCGCGGCGAGCACCACCGCAGCGCCTTTCGTGGCGCAGGCGAGCGCCGTTGCCCGGCCGATGCCGCTGGATGCACCCGTCACCACGACGACCGAGTCCCTCACCCGCATGACTCCAGCCGTTCCCGCCAGCTCGCCCGATAAACGTGGCACGGCCACCTCCAGCGCGGGCACGGGCTGACCGGCGCTTCTCGGTAACGAGCGGTGTCGCCGGAGCGCTTCGCCGCTCCGCGTGCTGTCCATCAGATTACTGGAAGCCCAGCAGGCGTCGGGCCAGATGAGCGGCGCGGGACGCGGGACCGCGTCGCTGACACACAGCCGCTCCGAGTGGCCAACCCAATGGCCAGCCGGGCGAGGACCAGGTCCGCGTTCGGGCTGATGGCCAGGCGTCCGGTCCAGCCCGGCCAGGTGCATTGGCCGGCACACCGCGTGATGATCCGCAGTCAGGTACAAGCAGGCTCCCGCCCTCAGGGATTGCCGGTGCAAGACGCGCACCACGTCCAGGCCGCGGGCACCGAGGAAGATCACGTCGCTGAGGCCCATGACGATATGCCGGGCACGGGGAAATTGCTGACGCACCCGCTCGGCCAGCAGCGGGGCAGACACGGCATCCACCGCACCGCCGGCCCGCACGACCACCACCTCGGGCGTCGGTGCACGCAGCCGCAGGTCCAGCGAGCCCGTTGTTCGATCGGATTCGGGCGCGCGCAATTCGGTCGCGAGCGTCAATTGCTTCTCATCCCACCACCAGTCCCGGACGCGATGGCGGTGCCCGCGCCGACGCCGGTATGCACGAGGTGCGGTTGTCCGATAGTCGATCACCGCGACGGAAATCACAGCAACTCGCAAACCGGCCCCGGTTCTCCCGCCCTTGAGGCCGAGCCGGCCGATGGGCAGCCAACCCTCGTGATGGCGCCCCAGCCCCCGCGCCTCTCGACCTGGTCAGCGTCGCCGTCCCCCTGCCCACACCGGCATCCGTCCACTGCCGCGAGCGCTGCAGTTCAGCGACACCCGTCCGACCCGGCTCGGCTCTCCGCCTCGACTGGCGAGAGCTGGTGAGGGAGCGATGCGATGGCGGTGAGAGGCGGGTGTTGCGGGGTATGCGGCAGGCATAGAGCGCGAGGACCAGCGGTCCTGGCCGGTGGCGCAGCGCAACCGCATCGCCTCGACCGCCGCATTCACGTCGGTCGCCAGCTGCATGAGGCGGGCGACACGGCGCATCGCGGCCCGGTCAGTGGCGGGACGATGACCTGGTAGGCGTCGCCGTCGCAGTAGCGGCGCACGACGAACTGGTCGGGTTCTCAAGATCGTTGGCGCAATCCTTCCCGACCTGGCCCGCGTAGCAACGGCCGACGATTCGCGACCGCTCCCGGCGCATCGGGGGCATTCTTCATCTCAGAGCAGGCCCGGACGAGTCCCCGGTCAGCGATCAGGGCACGTCATGATCCGACTGCTCTGCCCCGCGGCTGTCGACGTCGGGTCCGCTGGTGGGCTCTCGGTCGAGCTCGATCTCAAACCGGCTCGCACTGATGCTCGGGGCCGCGCGGTCCGGCAGCTCGGCGAGGTCGGGATCGGTCAGGAGACCGCCGCTGGTCACGGGGATCTCCCTCGCGGCGGCGGCGGGATGGATGGTGGGATCTTCGGTGAGACGCACCTTCTGTTCGGCCTCCCGGTCGTCGGGATCCACCGGAAGCGGCACGGCGTTCATCGCCTCGGTGGTAACGGGCCTGTCGTGCGGTTCCCGGCTCGACCGGGTCTTCTCCGGATCGGTCACTGCTTCACCTCGTCCTTCGGTTGGAGCCTCTCTTGAGTCGTCCCATCGCGCCCGGTCCCGCCGCTCAGGGAACCCCATCGGCATCAGCAGCTCACGCGACGCCACGGGTGTTCGCCGTTTGGTTGCTCAGCAGATCGAGAGGTCGGGCCTGCCAACCGATCGGACGACCGGCCGTGGGAGGTTGGGCGGGGTGAGATTGCCCGAGGGGTAACGTCGGCGCGCTGCTGCAGAACTGCTCGCGCTGGGTCGTGACCGGCGCGATCGGCTGGTCAATGGGGCGAATGCCGTTCCTGCGGGCGCGCCGAGGGACTGCAGGGCGTCCTGGATGAGCGGCTGCCGCTCGGCCGCCTTGTCTGCGTTCTCCCGCTGCTCGTGCCCGACGCAGTCGTTGCGCACCTGTGTGTGCGGCATGTCATTCCCTACTCACGGCAGTTCGCTGTGCGGTGCCCACGTGCTGATGAAGGTCACCAGGGACGCCACAACGGTGGGAGCTGCACTTCGCTCGAGCTCACCTCGTCGACGAAGTCGCGCGCTCAACTGCGGCTACCCGAATCGGCATGATCCATACGTTGCGGCGTGCTCGACATCTCGAGCGAGTATCGCGAGAGCGCCGGCGGTAGCGTTACGGCGCGGCGCTCGACGTGATGAGGAGAGGCCGATGGGGTCCGAGGACGACAGCCTGGACATGGCCACGCATGAGAGAGTGGGCTCGCTGGCGACCAGCCAGTTCAGCGTGAGACGCCTCCAGGGGCAGGGAGCGGCCGGCTCCGAGTTGGGTCAACGACAGACGTCGCCCTTGCCGACGCGCAGTCGATCGCTTGGCGGTGACCCGGGAGATGACCAGCAGGGCCATGTCGGCCCACAGCATGGCGCCCAATCGGTCTCTCCGATCAGGCGTAGACGAACTGCCAGAACTCGACCGGCTCCCGGGCTGGTGTGCCGACGGCGCCGCGGAGCAGCCCGATCTGGTCGGGGCGGATCTGGAGCTGGACGCTGATCGGGTCCGGCCCGCTGACCGGGAACACCAGGACAGCCCCGTCGCCGGCTCCCGGCCAGGTGTCGGGCTGGGGCCGCACCTGCTGCACTTGTACAGCGGACAGGTAGTCCGAGGAGATCCACACCTGCGCGGTGTCAGGCTGTTCCGGGTCGGGCAGCACCTGCAGCTGCAAGCTGGTGTCCCCGATGTACCTCGCGAAGCGCTCGTGCTCGAACTGGACCAGGCCCGACGGATCGCTGTGGGTCACCGTGCTGAGCGGGCCCGGGCCGAGCAGCCCGGCGAGCGCGGCGAGCGCGATCAGCGCGAGCACAGCCCATGCGACGCGCTGCGCGACGATTATCCGGTGCTGGCGTCCGGATTGCTGCGCGCGCTGCTCGCCATCCCCGAGTTCCAGTTCAGACCCACCCAACGTTCTGCTCCCCGTCCCTGGACCACGGCCCGCCCCGCGCGTGCTGCTGCACTCAGCGTCCACGCTGCTACCCGTCCTTGCGATCGGGAAACCGCGGCTCATCGCGAATCGGAGCGTGCCGCACGTGGCGCTGGTTCCCTGATGCCTTGTACCCGCCATCTCCGCCAATCAGGGGCCGGGCGGCGAGACGGGCCCGGCGACGTCACCGACGACGAGGGCGACTTGGTCGGTGTCGAGATCGAACACCTTCGTCCCGTACTGCAAAGTCTCGGGGTGCTGCGCGCTGGTGGGTGTGCCGGTTCCCGTGTTCGACCTCGGCCGCCTAACGGGCCTGCTCGGCCTCACGCCGCTCGACGACGTCCGTGTAGGTGTCCACCCCGCTCGGCCGCGCGCCCGAACAGGTCGCGGCCGAGCAAGTCGACCTCGCCGCGAAGCGCTGCTGCCGCGGCTGGAGTGGAGTAGAGCCGGGACGGGGTGCGCGTTGCTCGCATGGGGATCATCCGCCGCCTCGGCCACCGCCCCCGCTTCCAGCTCAGTACAAGCTGACCATGCGTGCAGGCACACGTTTGGCGGACCCGGGAGCGGGGACACAGGCGGGATGACGGATCTGCCATTCGCGCCGCCGAATCGGCTGCTCAACCCTGACGAGCTGCAGGATCTGGCCCAACGCCTCGCCGAGAACAAGCAGCTGTGGTCGGACGCTCTGGAACGCACGAAAGATCATCGCAGCTACGCGGACGTGTTCACCAACGAGCACCTCGGGGTGTGGGCGATCTCGTGGATGGCCGACACCCACGACACCGGCTACCACGACCACGACCCCTCCCGCGGCGCGGTGCACGTCTCCCAAGGAGCCATCCGTCTTGGGGCACCGCCCAGTCGCGCGCATCGTCTACGCGGGCGATGGATTTCGATTTGACGAGACGGTGATCCATCGAATGCGGCCCGAACCCGGGCACGAGTCCACGATCACCGTGCACGCCTACTCGCCGCCGCTGGTGAACACCGGCCAGTACGGCGAGAAGAACGATGGACTGCTGCACCGGCACCCAGCCCCGCGCAGGACCAGCTGATGCCGAAGGGCGCTCAGGGCGATCCGGGCCTCATCGACGGCGTCGATGTGGCCCGCGCGGGTTCCCCCAGCGTCGGCTCCGGGTAACCGTCGGTCACGACCACGCGAACGGGAGGAGAGGGCAGGTGGCGAACTCCACGGCCGACACACCGAACGTCAGCGAGAGTGACCTGGCGAACATGGGGATCGAGCAACTGCGCGAGCACGCCCGCACAGCCGGCATCGACGGCGCGGACGAGCTGCACAAGCCCGAGCTACTGGCCAAGGTCAAGGATTGGCACTACGCCCAGGCCCACGGCGGGCAGCAGCGTGGCGACGCGAACAGCACCGGCAGGGGGGAACGTCGAGAGCGCCCGCGGCACGGGCGAGGCGGCAAGCACTGGGCAGAGCGGCAACCAGACCGCCGACACGCCGGACGTGAGCGAGTCCGAGCTTGCCGATATGAGGATCGGCGAGCTGCGCGAGCACGCCCGCAGGCTCGGTATCGACGGCGCAGACCAGCTGCACAAGCCCGAGCTACTGGCCAAGGTGAAGGACCGGCACTACACCCGGGCCCACAGCGGGCGGCACCGGCCGGACACCACGCGGTGAGCTGGGTGACACCCAAGGATGCTGGACGGGCAGCGGGTGGCGGCTTCGCCGCGCGACACGCTGCGGCCGGTCGGCTCCTAGGCTAGGTGGCTGGTGTCTTTCGCGTGGCGGTCGCCCTGCTGGGCGGCGCGCCGCGGGAGGATCTCGGGGTGACGTTGGGGCGCGCTGATCGTCAGGTCGATCTGTTCGACGACGCGGCCGGGTTCTGC
>NZ_JAHKRK010000321.1 GCF_019396355.1 Pseudonocardia nigra | reverse complement strand
CTGCGCGAGGAAGGTTTCAGCCTGCAGGGCAACGCCAAGACGATCGAGGGCAACCAGCACCCGGACCGCGACGCGCAGTTCCACTACCTCAACGACCACGCCAGGCAGCACCAGGCGGCCGGGGACCCGGTGATCAGCGTGGACACCAAGAAGAAGGAGCTGGTCGGCCAGTACCGCAACGCCGGACGGCAGTGGCGTCGCCACGGCGAGCCGGTCGAGGTGCACACCCACGACTTCCCCGATCGAGAGCTGGGCAAGGCCATCCCGTACGGGATCTACGACCTGGGCGCGAACACCGGCTGGGTCGGTGTGGGCACCGACCATGACACCGCCGCGTTCGCCGTGGCCTGCCTGCATCGCTGGTGGGACGCGGTGGGCCGGGCCGGCTATCCGCGCTCGCGGCGCCTGCTGATCACCGCGGATGCGGGTGGCTCCACCGGCTACCGCACTCGCGCGTGGAAGGCCGAGCTGGCCGCCCTGGCAGTGGAGACCGGCCTGGAGATCACCGTGTGCCACCTCCCGCCCGGCACCTGCAAGTGGAACAAGATCGAGCACCGGCTGTTCTCCCACATCACCATGAACTGGCGGGGCAGGCCCTGTCCAGCCACGAGGTCATCGTGAACAGCATCGCCGCGACCACCACCCGTACCGGGCTCACCGTCGCGGCCGAACTCGACACCGACACCTACGAAACCGGGGTCCGCGTCAGCGACAGCCAGATGGCCGCTCTGCCGCTGGCCCGCCATTGAACCGCAAGGAAGGCGGCAAGGTCTTCGGCGCAGGCAGCCGCAACACCGTCGCGATCTTCATCGGAGTCAAGGACCCGAGCCACACCGGCCCCTGCGAGGTGCGCTACCGCGACATCGGCGACTACCTCACCCGCGAGGACAAACTCCGCACCATCGCCGACGGCACACTCACCACAGTCGACTGGCAGCCCATCACACCCAACGCCCACGGTGACTGGATCACCCAGCGAAGCGACAAATTCGGCACCTGGCGTGCGATCGGCGGCAAGGCGGTCGGGGCCGTAGTGTTCGCGGCGCACTCAGGCGGACTCAAGACTAACCGTGATGCCTGGTGTTACAATTTTTCGCGTGCGACAGTAGGATTGAACATGCGCCGCACGATCAATTTCTACAATGCTCAATGTGACGGCTTTATGGATTACTGCGAGCGACACGGAATCCGCGATCGAAAGCAACACGTAAACGCATTCATTGACGCGGACCCAAAGTCAGATCGCGCGGAGTGATGGACTTAAGGGCGACCTTGCACGTGGAACGCGAGCCGACTTCCATCCTAACGATGTGGCTCGTGGTTGCTATAGACCATTTCAGTCGCAGTACGTGTACTTCGACTCTTTCCTCAACGAGCGACGCGGTCGGCTGCCCTCGATGTTTCCGACGCCCCACCACGAGAACCTCGGTATTGTTCTCACCGGTCCGGCGTCACACTTTGAGTTCACACCGTTCATAACCGATCTGCTGCCGAACCTGCACCTCCTGGACACGGCGCAGTTCTTCCCCCGCTGGACCTACGAGAAGGCTGATCCCGACGATGGTGGGTTCGACTTCGAGTCTGATGCAGGCGACGTTGACGAGCACGGCTACCGCCGCGTCGACAACATCACCGACGCCATCGTCGAGTTGTACGAGCAGGCGATCGGCGCCCCGGTCACCAAGGACGACGTCTTCTACTCGGTGTACGGCCTGCTGCACGACCCCGACTATCGCCAGACCTACGCGGCCGACCTGCGCAAGATGCTCCCGCACATTCCCACACCGTCGAACCGCAAGCGGTTCGAGCAGCTCGCGGCCGCCGGCCGCGCCCTGGCCGACCTGCACGTGAAGTACGAATCGGTCGACCCGTACCCGCTGGACGTGCAACTCAAGCCCGGCGCCGACCCGGACGACCGGGAGACCTGGCGCGTGGCCAAGATGAAGTGGAAGACCAAGGGCGACTACTCGACGATCGTCTACAACCCGAAAGTCACGATCGCGGGCATTCCCGAGACGGCGGAGCGGTACCAGCTGGGCTCCCGCAGCGCCTTGGGCTGGATTATCGAGCGCTACCAGCGCAAGGTCGACAAGGCCTCAGGGATCGTCAACGATCCCAACGACTGGTGCGACGAACACGACGACCCTCAGTACGTCGTGAACCTCATTGAGCGGGTCACGACCGTCGCCGTGGACACGATGAAGATCGTGGACCACCTTGGCAAGCAAGCCGCGGACCGATCGGGTAGGTCCGCGGAGCGCCCTTAGCGGTGAGTCAGGCTGTGGCATGCCGAGGGTCGGCAGGCCCGCCCCCGCTGAAGGCGGTCGACAGGCTGTTCCTTTGTTCCTCGGCCCGCGCGGCCTTGAGCGCACACCCACGCCGCGCCGTTCCGGCGGCCTGCTCGGACGACGCATGGAGGTCACCGAGCACGACATCGCGCGCGCATCCCGGTCGGCATCCTCCGGGTGCCCCGGGACGACTTCGGCGCGCTCTGGGCCGAGGCACAGCGGTTGTCCCGCGAGCGGGCCGCCCAGGGAGTTACTGACTGGTATGTCGGCGGCGTTGCCTCGACCTGTCAGTGGTTGGCCGGAGCCATCGTCCGGACCAGCAGCGGGCGCCGCTACCCCGCCTACTCCCCGGCGACTGGCAAGTCGGCGACAGCGTATGAGGAATTGATCGAAGCGGAGTACTTGGCCGCGGAGCTGCTCGACGTCCGGCGGCCGCGCCGGGCCGCATTGCGGCCCGGCTGGTGCGAGGGGATTCGGGCGTCGCTGCGGTGGGCGTGGCGCCGCAACGGCCCGCTGCCGCTCGGTCCGCACCGCGGCCTACTCGGTCCCGGCCCGGCTGGTCGTCCTCGAGGGGCGCTGCGAGGTCGCCCGGCACGAGCGTTCTGCGGTCAAGGGCGGTCAACCCGCGTCCACCCGTATCAAAAGCGCAGAGACTTCGGACGGGCGCCGATCTCTGTCATCATCACGAGACGAACCTGTTGCTGGACCATGACCAGCCACCCGACTCGAACTTAGGGCCGGGAGGCAGGACGAGACTACGCAGTATCGTTATCTACTGCTGCGAAAGATGGCAGGATCTGTCACCGGTGGCGCTGACGCGAGAGATGTGGCGGAGCGTGAGGCGCAGGCGTCAGCCGCCGTGCCCGCCGCCCCGAGCTGGTCGACGAGACGACGCCCACCCCGAGCGGCGGGCTGCGGGTGGTCGACCCCGCCCGCTGCCCACAGAGACGGGCACCGGCTGCGGCCCGGCCGGGTGCTCGGGCTGGCGGCCGTACCGGTGCGGCGGCCCACAACAGCTGGGAGTGGACCGAGCCGCCGCTGGACCGGCCGCGCCTGCACGTCGCCCGGTCGCCGGCGGGGCAGGCTGGTCGAGATGAGCGTGCACGCGGCCCCGCCCGACCTGTGTACCTGCCAGGCCCGCCGCTGGCCCGACCCCGGGGCCCTGGAACCCGGTGGGCGCCGAGCGCCGCGCAGGACTGCGCCACCGCGCCGGACGCCACGTGACCGTGGTCGGGCGCAGTTGAGCCTGCCACGGTGCCGCCACCGATACCCGGGGTCGATGCCGCACACCCGGCCCGGATGACGCACCGCGTACCGGTCGGGCGGCGACGCCGCGGAGCTCGTGCAGCGCGTCGGCTTCGAGGCGCTCACCGACTGCCCGCCGGTGAGCCTGGCCGAGTCCGCGACCCGGCATCATGCGCCGCATGGTCCGTGGTGAGTTGAGCAAGGCGCAGCAGCAGAAGATTGTCGGCGAGGGCCTGGCCGTGGGCGTGCTCGCGCTGGGCGTCGAGGCCTTGACCAGCAACAAGGCGTCCGTGGAGTTCGCGTTTCGCCGGGCGTGGCGCGACTGGTCGGGCCGGGCCCAGTTTCCGCAGGTGCGGGCGGAGGCCAGCCGATGCGACATCGTCGGAATCCTTCACCGCAGCGCGAACCGGCGCGGTCCGGTCATCGCGCACTGGACGTCCGACGGACCCGAGTACGTCCCGGCGCTGTGCTTCGACTGGCCTGTCGAGGAGGCTGGTGACGCCGTCACCGAGGAGTTGGGGGTGTCGTACGCGCAGTGGGTGCACTTGGCGGAGGCGTTCGTCGCCGGGTTGGGCGATGACGAGGTACGCCGCAGCGGCTGAGCCACGGACGCGGTCTGGACAGCTCACTGCGGGACGGTCGGAGTCGCTAGCTGACCGAGTTCGCCCCGGTCAGGACGGCCGCCATGACATCGACGAGCACGTCCTTGTCAGCCCCGGCGAGTCCGGTAGCCGTAGCCCACTGCTTGGTCCGCGGCCCCGGCTCCGGCTCCGGCTCCGGCTCCGGCTCGCGGTCATCGGCCTCGGCCAGGGCGGAGATGAGCTGCGCGCCGAGCTGGTCGGCAGTGGGACACCCCGGACTCGCGTAACCCGCGGTCGGTGACGCCGCCAATGACCCAGTCGCCGCCGAATGTCGGGTCTCCGGTGAGCATCTCGTCGCGCACCAGGCGCTCCACCAACCGGCCCGGTGACCAGGTCGATTCCCACCTTCTCGAACTCGGCGGCGAGGTCGCCGAAGTCGAGGCCGTCGACCTCGATCTGGCGCACCATCTCGACGAGCACCTTCCGGTCGACACTCCACAGGTCGCACATCGCCTGTTCCCTGCGCGGTCGCCGAGCGGGGGAAGCGCTTGGCGACCGCCGCAAGAGCACCCTGTAGGAGGGACCTCGCTATGGCCGCGCCGTACACCCGCGGTAAGCACCGCGCTGCCGCCGCCCGCCGGGACACGCAAGCGATCTCCCACACCGCCGACATCCTCAGGCAGGTTGCCTCACGCGACAGCCACCTCGACGCCCACCGAGGCTACGTCAGCTACAGCCTGGCCGCGCTCGTCGAGGCGATCGGCCGCGGATACCGGGTAGTGCCGATAGATGTCGCAGCCTGCGTCATGGGCGTGGTCGTCACCGTCGACCGCGCGACCGCGCGACCGGGCGACCGGGCGACCGGGCGACCGGGCGACCGGGCGACCGGGCAGCGTGGAACATCTCGGTCCAGCTCGAGGAAGCGGGCCCAGGAATGAACAGCGAAGTCGGCGAGATCTCGCAGGATCGGAAACCACTCGGCGGCGTGGGATGCCTCAGTCTGGATCGGGACCGTTCGAGGAAGGTCGCCGCAAGAAAGTGGCACCGACAGAATCCGGACGAGGTCACGCCTGAGACGCGAATGGGTTACTCCCAGGGCAGTGGCAGGTCCGCGTTCTCTGGGTCGGGGATCAGCGACTCGGTCTCACTGCCACCGCCGTCGCGCACATCGCTGATGACGAACTGCAGATCTTCGTCGGAGCCGGGCAGGGCAATGCGGATGACGTCACCGGGCTGAAACTCGTGCTCGCCGGTCATCGGCTGCCCTCCTCGGTCGGCGCGGTAGCCGGTTGACCGCGAGTTCGAGCCCCGCCGGGCGGCGGCGGCCCCGAGCAGTGCACGAACTTCAGATCCGACATACAGGGGCCGCCGCCCCCGTCACGACAAACCACTGAGATCAACCGGAGGAGCGTCGCGACGACCGGGGACCGCGAGTCAGCTCGCCGTCTGCACCGCGAACGGGTCCGTCACCAGCGGTCGGCTCGTCGATTCGGTCTTCGCCGGCGCCACCGCGACCTGTGAGGCGCGCTGCGCATACGCCTCCAGCACCGCCCCCGGAATCCGCCCCCGACTCGACACCTCGAACCCGTTGTCCCGCGCCCACTCCCGCACCGAGTGGGTCTGCTCACGGTCCACCGACGAACCCCGCGCAGCCCGCGCCCCCACCGACCGACGACCACCACCCGCGTGACGCGCCGCCCCGACGAACACGGACAGGCTGTCACGAAGCCGCGCAGCGTTCTCCTGCGACAGGTCGATCTCGTACTCCCGACCCTCGAACGCAAAGCTCACCGTCTCCGCCGCCACGGAACCATCCAGGTCGTCAACGACCCGCGTCTCCACCTTCTGAGCCACCGAACTCTTCCATCCTTTCAGCCCGGCCATGACGATGTCCCGACCGTTCGGGTTTCTATCATCGAGCAATCACAACCGCGAAGGCCCATAGCAGATGCGCTCCTTCGGCCGCCGCTGACTATGCGCACCTGCAGCGAGTCGACCAGGTGGCGCCGCCCTGCCCAGAACCCAGGGCCCCGGCGTTCTTGCCGTTTGGGTCTGATGTCCGTTTTGCCCCTGGTGGTGGACTCGTTTGAGGGGCCGGTGTGAGGGGCGAGCGCGACCCCTGGTGATCTTTCAGGTGTTGAAGCCGAAGATCGTCCCGGGGGTCGCGCTCGTGTCCACAGTATCGTCG
>NZ_JAHKRK010000320.1 GCF_019396355.1 Pseudonocardia nigra | reverse complement strand
CTGGTCGAAATGCGCGCCCGCGACGCCGCCGACGCGCAGGAAGCCGAAGAGCACCGCGCCGAGGAACTGAACCGCTGGCACACCGACGACCACGCCGACGAGACCGCCGACGTCGACGAGGACACCGTCGGATACAAGCCCGCCGGCTACGACCCCGTCGGCTACGACCCCGCCGAGGTGCTGTGAGTACGGCCCCAGCTCACGGTGGGCGCTGCCGCGGGCAGCTCCAGCGGCGGCGGACCGCTGCGCCGCCACGCCCACCGCAGCGTCGCCCGGATCGCCTCACACCATCCCGGCCGGTGCTCCAGCAGATCCGGGCGCCGGACGTCGAGCAGTTCCGCGGCCAGGTACTCCGCCTCGATCAGCTCCTCATACGCCGTCACGGTGCGATTCGTGACCGGCGAGTAGGCGAGGAATCGCCGTCCGTTCCGCGTCCGAACGACTGCGCCCGCGATCCACTCGCAGGTCACCGCGACACCAGCCGCGTACCAGTCGGTGACCCCGCGGTCGCCTTGCTGCTGATCGAGCAGTTCAGCGGCGGCCCACACGGCCGCGAACTCGGCGCGGGGCACCCGGAGGTTGCCCACCGGAATCCGCTTGATGTCGTTCTCGGTGACCTCCATGCGCCCACTGTGACAGGCACCACCGACAGTCTGCGACGTCCACGCAGGTCCCGGCCCGCCGGACTCCAGCGGCGGGAGTTTGCGCTCAGGGCCGCGCGGGCCGAGGAACTACCCCGATCGCCCGCCTGCGGCGGGGGCCTGCCGGCCCATGGCTTAGCACGGCCGACCTCACGGTCAAGGGCGCTCCGCTGACGCTCCGCGTCGCTGTCGCGACGGCCTGCGGCCGCCCGTGACCGCGAGCCTCCACGGCCGTGCTGGGACGCCTTGCGGCGGCGGGGAGACAGCGCCCCGCCACCCCAAGGGGACGGGCCACCAGGCCCCGCCAGCATCGGAGGTCAGCATGGGCGCCAGCACCACGACCAGCGCGACGAGCAGCATCGTTCGGCGGTTCGTTGACCCCGACGATCTGGTCTGCCCCGGGTGCGGGGAACAGGCTGTCGGGGTTGCCCCGGTGTACTGGCAGGTGCGCGACGGGCTCCCGGTGGCGCAGTTCTCCCACCCGGACCGGACCGCGCTGTGCCGCACCTTCACGGGCCGGATCGCGGAGCCGGTGGAGGTGGCCCGCTGACCGCGGTGGGCTGTGGTTGACGCGGACCCCACGTTCAGGCACTTTCAGCGGGCAACAGCTGCGGAAACCAGGTTCGCCCACACCAACCCGCAGCAGACGTCCACCACCGGCTCGCCGACAAGGGCCTCACCTACGCGATCCGTAACCGATCCCGACGGCCACCTACTCGGCACAACCCCCATAGAGCAGGGCTGAAAGCCGTCTGAGCTCCGGACCCCCAGAGTTCAGTCAACTGGCCAAAACTCAGGCTCTTGGGCCGGGCGTCGCGCCGGGCTTCGGCCTCGGTGCGGCGTCGACGGAGGTGGGTGAGGCTTTCTTCGAGGGCGGCGACCTCGCCGAGCCAGACGTTGTCGCACGCTTCGGCGAGTCGGGCTTCGGCATTGACGGGTCATCTCCTCGAGGCGCCCGAGCTGGGCAGGGTCCACCTGAAGGAAGCGGCAGCGGTGCAGGCGTGGTCGTGGACGCATGGTGTGCCGTAGGGGGCGGTGGCAGTTGCCGAGGGCGACCTTGCGAAGCAGGGACTGCTGCTCGAACTCGGGCCACTCCTCCGCGCTGGCGGAGCGGAACTCGCCGTCGGGGTGCAGGATGCGGCGGTGTTCACCCGGGCGCGCAGGTGCGCCGCCCCCGCCGCGACGCGGCCGCGCTCATGCTGGGCAGGAAGCGGCCCGCCTGGCAGTGTGGCGGTTAGAGGTGTCGCCGTGGACGCGGCGCAGGTAGGGGCTTCTCGACCACCCGGACCTGCATCTGCACCGCCGCGACCAGGCAGACCTGTGCCAGCATCGAGACTGCGGTCTGTGCCATCGACATCGCGCCGCATTGGCGGCGATCATGCCGGTGCAGACTGGGTTGCGGTCCCGGCGGAACAGCCCGTGTCCGCCAGCTTGACCCCACCGTGATCTGCATGTTGTCCGCGGTTGCGTGCGCGGCCGGCATCGCACCTGTCAAGTACCCCCTGTGCGCCCGATGATTCCCGTGCCCCGGCGGCAGCTCAAGCTCGGGCACATGGCTGTCCACGGGTCAGGTCAGGGGCAGGGGGGTCAACGCGGCCGCCAGGCCCAGGAGGGCGCAGGCGCCCAGGGTGCGGAGCATTGACCACCGAATCTTGAAGATCATCAGTAGGGCGGCGGCGGTGATGATGACGGCGACCGGGCGGAGGCTGGTGAGGTCGGGTATCTCGAGCCGTACTGGTCCCCAGGTGGTGGTGCTGGTGTCAGCGAACAGGGTGTGCAGGGTGAAGTAGAGGGCGAGGTTGGCGATCACGCCGACGACCGCGGCGGTGATACCGGTCAGCGCGGCGGACAGGGAGCGGTTGTTGCGCAGCCGCTCGATGTAGGGGGCGCCGAGGAAGATGAACAGGAAGCACGGCACGAAGGTCACCCAGGTAGTCAGCAGCGCCCCGATCAGCGCAGCGACCCACGGGTCGAGCGCGCCGGGGTCGCGGAAGGCGCCGAGGAAGGCGACGAACTGCACCACCATGATCAACGGCCCGGGGGTGGTCTCGGCCAGCGCGAGGCCGCGGACCATCTCCCCAGGGGCGAGCCACCCGTAGACCTCCACGGCGCGTTGGGCGACGTAGGCGAGCACCGCGTAGGCGCCGCCGAAGGTGACTAGCGCTGTGGCGGAGAAGAACATGCCCTGCTCGATGAACACGCTACCGGTGCCAGCGAGCACGGCGACGACGATGAGCGGTGCCGCCCAGAGCAGCAGCCCGATGATCAGCACGCGCAGCGCGCGGCGGGTGCTGGGCTTCTCGGCGTGCAGGGCGTCGTCGGGGATCAGCGGTTCCGGGCCGTCGGCCGTGTCGTGCCGGTCCCCGCCGCGCATTGTGTGCGGGGCGAACCGGCCCAGGGCCCAGCCGATCGCGGCTGCGGCGGCGACCACGACGGGGAACGGGATGGCGAACACCGCCAGGGCGAGGAACGCTGCGACGGCGACCGCGACCAGCGCGGGGTGGGCCAGCGCTCGGCGCCCGACCCGGATCACCGCTTGGGTGACGATCGCGAGCACGGCCGGGGCGAGGCCGGCGAACAGCGCAACGACAGCGGTGGTCTCGCCGAACGCGACGTAGATCGCCGACAGGGCGAGCAGGGCGAGCACCCCGGGGATGACGAACAACGTGCCCGCGACCAGCCCGCCGCGGGCGCCGTTGAGCAGCCACCCGACGTAAATGGCCAACTGCTGGGCCTCCGGGCCGGGCAGCAGCATGCAGTAGTTCAGCGCGTGCAGGAACCGCTTCTGCCCAATCCAGCGCTTCTCCTCCACCAGCATCCGCTGCATGACCGCGATCTGGCCGGCCGGACCACCGAATGTCTGCAGCGACACCAGAAACCAGGCCCGCACAGCGCTGCGGAACGGCACCAGATCCCGCATCGACGTCGCCGGCGGAGACGACGACGAGTTCGTGCTGCGGTCCTTGGGCTCGGACGAGCTCACGGACAACCTCCCGACGGATCAGAGCGGCGGTCGCCCCCACTAACGTCCCGCACCGTAACCTTGGTTGCACCAAGGGGCTAGCTGAGGTGTGGTGCTTCACGGCCGGCTGAGTCATGTGCAGTCAAGGGATGCTCATGGTGCACGACAACCATGGTTGCACTAGCGTGCGGGGTGGTCGAAGGGACGTGCCGGAAGCGAGGCGAAGGTTGATGGTCATGACCTCGGCAGGACGACGGCGAGCGCTGTTGGCGGTGGCCGGCGCTGCGGTGCTAGTGCTCGCCGGCTGCAGCAGCGGCGGCGAGGCGGGAGCGGCCGGTGAGAATGTCACCGCCACTCGGGACGCCGCCATTCACGAGACCGAACAGGGCGCCGCGCAGGACGCTGTGGCACCGGTGCCGACCAGTGAGGGGGACTGGCAGGGCGTCGCGGAAGCGTTGGGTCGCCAGGGCACGCTGTCGAACGAGACGGTGTACCGGGTGAGCTTCCCCCGCGCGGATCTGTCGGTGACCTCGCAGGGCGTGCAGATCGCGCCCGGGTTCGCGCTGGGCTCCTACGCGGCGTTCGCCCGCTACCCCGACACCACGATGGTGATGGGAGACCTGGTGGTCACCGAGCAGGAGCTGCAGCAGGTCACCACGGCGCTGCAAGACAACGGGATCGGCCAGACCGCGGTGCACAAGCACCTGCTCGCCCACGAGCCGCCGATTTGGTGGACCCACTTCGAGGCCGCGGGCCCGGACCCGGTCGCCTTAGCTCGTGGAATCCGAGCGGCCCTGGACCAAACCGCGACCCCACCCGCCGGCTCCGGGTCCCCTTCAACTGGCCAGCTCGACCTGGACACCGCGGCCATCGATGCCGCGCTGGGCACCGCAGGCAGCGCCGAGGGCGGGATCTACAAGTTCTCCTTCGCCCGCGCCGAGACGGTGAGCATGCATGGGCGGGTACTGCCGCCAGCGATGGGCGTCACGACCGCGATCAACTTCCAGCCCACCGGGGGCGGCAACGCGGCGATCAACGGCGACTTCGTGATGACGGCCGACGAAGTCCAAGGCGTGATCCAGGCGCTACGCGAGGGCGGGATCGAGATCGTCGAGCTGCACAACCACACCCTCGCCGAGCAGCCTCGCCTGTTCTACATGCACTTCTGGGCCAATGACGACGGCGCCGCGCTCGCCCAGACCCTGGCCCGCGCGGTCGACGCCCACAACGTCCGGCCGGTCGGATGACAGCGACAGCAGTGTCAGTGGAAGAGGGGTAAGCCGATGAGGCCGCAGAATCTGCTGGACTGGGTGGCGTTCGCCTTCCTGCTCGTCGGGGCGTTCGCCTGGGCGGCGTTCGTCACCGACGTCAACGTGCTCGACCGCGCCTTGGAGCCGATTGCTGACCCGCTCGACGACATCGTGTTCGTCCTGATCGGGCTCTCCGGGCTCTACTGGGTGGCCCGCGTCATCGGTCTCGGCCCGAAACCGACCCAGTGACCAGCCAGCCACCCGCCGATCCCGGGCAGTGGGTGCTGCTGTCCTACCGGATGCCCCGCGAACCCTCCACCCGCCGCATCAGTGTGTGGCGGAAACTCAAACGCCTCGGAGTCGCCCAGATCTCCGACGGCCTCGTCGCGCTACCCGCCGACGCCCGCACCCGGGAGCACTTCGACTGGATCGCCGAGGAAATCCGCGACGGCGGCGGAACCGCCGCCGTGTGGACGGCCTCTCCCGCCGCGACCAGCACCGAACGTGACCTGGCCACCGGCATGGCCACCGCCCGTGCCGCCGAGTACCGGGCGATCCTCGACCAGGCCACCATCGCCCGTAGCGCCGATCCCAGCCAGGGGGCCACCGCGCTGCGGCGACTGCGGGCGGAACTGCGGCGCATCACCCGCCGCGACTACTTTCCGCCTGTCGAACGCGATCTGGCCCGCGCCGCCGTCGACCAACTGGCCCGCTCCCTCGATTCCGGCGACGATCGCGACCGGGCCGCCGACACCCGCCTCACCCTCGAGGAGCAGCGATGAAGTGGACCACCCGCGCGGCGATCCACATCGACCGGGCCGCGTGCGCCTGGTTGATCCGCCGCCACATCGACGCCGCCGCCGAGTTCGTCTTCGTCACCGACCCGGCCGCGGTGCCCACCGACGCCACCCCGTTCGACATGCCCGGCGTCGACCTGTCCCACCACAACGGCGACTGCAGCTTCGAAACCATTTTGCGCCGCTACCAGCTCGACGACCCCGTCCTATGGAAGGTCGCCGAAATCGTCCACGAAGCGGACTTGGACGACGAACGCTACGACGCACCCGAAGCCCCCGGCCTCGACGTCGCACTACGCGCCCTATCCATGGTCTGCACCGATCACGACGTCCTCACCCACACCGCCCCGCTCTTCGACGGCCTCTACGAGTACTACCGCCGCGCCACCCTGCTCGGACGAGAGCCTGCCTGACGAGCAACCAGGCACGGCGGCGTCCCCGCAAGGCGGCAACATGAGCGTTAGCTGACGCGCCCTGCCGCGTACTGCCCTGCGCTCAGACGTTGATCTTTGGCCACACTCGTGGCCACGAACTGGCGTCGACCAATGCCAGTGATGCTCGATCCGGCGCCTCTGGACCCCGGAAAGCACCAGGTCGCCGGGTATGTGGGCGCCGGCGTTCCAACTAGGTGAGCTAGGACCGAAGAAGTCGGTAAGAACGAGTCAAGTTTGGCCATCGCGAGCCGAGACTCAGGGGCGTAATGTGCTCCATGCTCGCTCCACAGCGCAACGACAGCGCACCTGACCTGCAT
>NZ_JAHKRK010000032.1 GCF_019396355.1 Pseudonocardia nigra | reverse complement strand
ACCTGTTCTGGTTCTTCGGCCACCCCGAGGTCTACATCGTGGCGTTGCCGTTCTTCGGGATCATCACCGAGGTCATCCCGGTGTTCAGCCGCAAACCCCTGTTCGGCTACCGCACCATGATCTTCGCGACCGTCGCGATCACCGGGCTGTCCGCGGTGGTCTGGGCGCACCACATGTTCGCCACCGGGGCGGTGCTGCTGGCGTTCTTCTCCCTGACCACGTTCCTGATCGCGATCCCGACGGGGATCAAGTTCGTCAACTGGATCGGCACGATGTGGCGGGGCAAGATCACGTTCGAGACGCCGATGCTGTGGTCGGCCGGGTTCCTGGTGACGTTCCTGCTCGGCGGGTTGACCGGGATCCTGCTGGCCTCCCCACCGCTGGACTTCCACGTCAACGACACCTACTTCGTGGTGGCGCATTTCCACTACGTGCTGTTCGGCACGATCGTGTTCGCCACCTTCGCCGGGATCTACTTCTGGTTCCCCAAGATGACCGGCCGGTTCCTCGACGAGACCCTCGGCAAGGTCCATTTCTGGACCACGTTCGTCGGGTTCCACCTGACGTTCCTGGTGCAGCACTGGGTGGGTAACGAGGGCATGCCGCGGCGGTACGTCGACTACCTGCCCACCGACGGGTTCACCGTGCTCAACGCGGTCTCCTCGATCGGGGCGTTCGTGCTGGGTGCCTCCACCCTGCCGTTCCTGTGGAACGTCTTCCGCAGCTACCGCTTCGGCCGCGTGGCCACCGCCGATGACCCGTGGGGGTTCGGCAACTCGCTGGAATGGGCCACCACCTGCCCGCCGCCGCGGCACAACTTCACCGAGCTGCCCCGCATCCGCTCCGAACGGCCGGCGTTCGAGCTGCACTACCCGCACCTGGTGGAGCGGTTCCGGCACGAGGCCCACACCGGGCGCCCGGACCCCGGGGAGCTGGCGGCCCAGCAGGTCGGGCGCGAGGAACAACCCGACGCGGACCCGAAGTCGCGCTGACCGCTCAGCTCTCCCTGGTCCAGGAGCCGAGCACCATCAACGTCTTCGTCCCGACGACGTTGCCCGTGCGGCGCAGCTGGTCGATGGCCTGCTGGAGGTGGTCGAGGTCGCGCACCCTCAGCTGGATGAGCGCGTCCGGGTCACCGGCGATCGTGAACACGGCGTGCACCTCCGGGATGGCCGACGCACTCTGGACGATGTCCGCGACCCGCGTCGTCCCCGCGTAGCGCAGCTCCGTGAACGCCTCGATGGTCCAGCCGAGCTTGGCGTGGTCGACCTGGACCGTGAAGCCGGTGATCACACCCAGCTCCTGCAGCCGGTCGACGCGGCGCTTCACCGCCGCCACCGACAGACCGACCTCGCCCGCCATGTCCGAGTAGGTGCGGCGCCCGTCGCTCCGCAGCAGCCGCAACAGGGCGTGGTCGGTCGCGTCGATGTCGGGCACGGCACGGGCTCCTGGGACGGGACGTCGGTACTCTCCGGTCGCAAACAACCTCGCACGAGCGGGGTCACGCCGACAAATCCTTGCGTCTTCCCGGCGGATTCGCGGGGGGCACTTGTGTCAGCCGCCGGGCGCGCGGTGTCCTCTGCCCGACCCGGCCGGCCCGCCAGAGGGGGTTTCGTGAGCACCGTCGCCACACCCGTGACGCTCGATGACAAGTACGCCGCCGACGGCGGCCGCGTCCTGATGTCCGGCATCCAGGCGCTGGTCCGGCTGATGCTGGAGCAGCGGCGCCTCGACGAGGGGCGCGGCCTCGACACGCGCGTGTTCGTGAGCGGCTACCAGGGCTCGCCGCTGGGTGGGCTGGACATGGAGATGGGCCGGGCGCGCCGGTTCCTCGACCCGGCCGGGGTGGTGTTCCGCCCCGGGCTCAACGAGGAGCTCGCCGCCACCGCCGTCGCGGGCACGCAGTTGCTCGGCCAGGTGCCGGGGCGCCGGCACGACGGCGTCGCCGGGTTCTGGTACGGCAAGAACCCCGGCCTCGACCGGGCAGCCGACGCGATCCGG
Source organism: Pseudonocardia nigra (assembly GCF_019396355.1). Lineage (GTDB taxonomy): Bacteria > Actinomycetota > Actinomycetes > Mycobacteriales > Pseudonocardiaceae > Pseudonocardia > Pseudonocardia nigra. The sequence goes on along the minus strand of NZ_JAHKRK010000032.1, from coordinate 48,885 downwards.
CACGCCACCATGTCCGGGACCTCGCCGCTGGGCGGGGCCGTCGCGCTCATCGGCGACGACCCGGGCAGCAAGTCCTCGACCGTGCCCAGCTCGTGCGAGCCGATGTGCCAGAGCCTCTCGATGCCGCTGCTCGCCCCGGGCTCGGTCGCCGAGGTGGTCACCTACGGGCTGCACGCCGTCGCGCTGTCGCGGGCCAGCGGGCTGTGGACCGGCCTGAAGATCATCGCGGACGTCGCCGACGCGTCCGCCACCGTGGACGTCGGGGCGCTGCGCCACGGCATCCCCGCCCCGCAGCGCGTCGAGCGGGGTGCGCCGCCCGTGCTGCTCGGCACCGCGTCCCTCGACGCCGAGCACGACATGCTCACCCGCAGGCTCGACCTCGCCCGCGACTACGCGCGCACGGCTGGGCTGAACCGCGTCGTGTTCAGCGCCCGGCAGGCACGCCTCGGAGTGCTCGCCTCCGGCACGGCGTTCGCCGTGGTGCAGCGGGCACTGGACGACCTGGGGCTCGACGAGGCCGCGATGGACGCGCTGGGCCTGCGGCTGATCAAGCTCGGAATGCCCTTCCCGGTCGACGCCGACGCGCTGGCCGAGCTGACCGTCGGCCTCGACGAGGTGCTGGTCGTGGAGGACAAGGTCCCGTTCCTCGAGGGGCACCTCAAGCAGGCGCTCTACCGCCGCCCGGGCGCGCCGGAGGTCGTCGGCAGGCGGGACGGGACCGGCAGGCCGCTGCTCACCGCGCGCAGCACCCTCGGTGCCGACGACGTGGCCCGCGCGCTCGCCGCCCGGATCGGGCCCGACCGGCTGCCCCGGGCCGCGGCCGCGCACGTGGAGGCGCTCGCGCCGGTGCGCCGCTCGCGCATCGCCCTACCTACGATCACCGGGCCCACGCTCGGCGGCGACGTCCCGTCGCGCACCCCGTACTTCTGCTCCGGCTGCCCGCACAACACCTCCACGCGCGCGGGCGACGACACGCTGGTCGGCGTGGGCATCGGGTGCCACGCGATGGTCGCGCTCGACGGCGGGGGCCGGGGCAACCAGGTCGGGATCACGCAGATGGGCGGCGAGGGGGCCCAGTGGATCGGGCTGGCCGCGTTCACCGACGACCGGCACTTCGTGCAGAACCTCGGCGACGGCACCTTCCACCACTCCGGGTCGCTGGCGATCCGCGCCGCCGTCGCCGCCGGCGTGACGATGACCTACAAGCTCCTCTACAACGACGCCGTGGCGATGACCGGCGGGCAGCGCGCCGAGGGCAGGCTCGACGTGCCCGCGCTGACCCGGCTGCTCGCGGTCGAGGGCGTGCGCCGCGTGGTCATCACCACCGACGAACCGCAGACCTACCGCGGCGTTCGGCTGGACCCCATCGCGACCGTTCGCCACCGCGACGAGTTCGCCGACGCCGAGCGCGAGCTCGCCGCCGTGGACGGGGTCACCGTGCTGATCCACGACGACCGCTGCGCCGCCGAGCAGCGCCGCCTGCGCAAGCGCGGGCAGCTGCCGACGCCCGCCGAGAAGGTCGTGGTGAACGAGCGGGTGTGCGAGGGCTGCGGCGACTGCGGGGACGTCTCCACCTGCCTGTCGGTGCAGCCGGTGGCCACCGAGTTCGGTCGCAAGACCCGCATCCACCAGGCCTCCTGCAACTCCGACTTCTCCTGTCTCAAGGGCGACTGCCCCTCGTTCCTGCTCGTCGAGCCGGGCAGCGCATCCCGCCGCCGCAAGGAGGTGCCGCCGCTGCCGGTGGCGCTGCCCGAGCCGCAGCCGCGGCGGGGTGGCGACGAGGTGCTCCTGCGGATGCCCGGCATCGGCGGCACCGGCGTGGTGACGGTCTCGCAGATCCTGCAGATGGCCGCGCACCTCGACGGCCTGCACGCGGCCGGGCTCGAGCAGACCGGGATGGCGCAGAAGGGCGGCCCGGTCGTGTCCGACGTCCGCATCGCCAAGCAGCCCGTCACCGGCGCGTTGCGGGCCTCGCGCGCCACCGCGGACGTCCTCGTCGGGTTCGACCTGCTCGGCGCGGCCGCCGAGGCGAACCTCTCGGCCGCGCGCCCCGGGCACACGGTCGCCGTGGTGAACACCGCCATCGTGCCGACGGCGGCGATGGTGACCGGCCGGGTCGTCCTCCCCGGCGGCCCGGAGGACGCGCTGGAGCGGATCGCCGCGGTCACCCGCGACCCGCTGCACCTCGATGCGCAGGCCCTCGCCGAGGCGCTGTTCGGCGACCACATGCCGGCGAACATGCTGCTCGTCGGCGCCGCCTACCAGCACGGGTGCCTGCCGGTGTCGGCCGAGGCGATGGAGGAGGCGATCCGGCGGGGCGGCGCGGCGGTGGAGAAGACCCTCGCGGCGTTCCGCTGGGGCCGCGCCGCGGTCGTCGACCGCGACGCCGTGCTCGCCGCCGTCGCGACGCCCGCCCGGGCCGTCGTCGAGGTCGACCCGGCTGCCGCATCGGTCGTGTCCGCGACGGGGGCGATCGGTGCCCTCGCCGACGTGCTCGCCACCCGCGTCGCCGACCTCGCCGGCTACCAGGACGAGGCCTACGCGCGCCGCTACGCCGAGGAGGTGCGCCGGGTCGCCGTGATCGCCGCCGAGCGGGCGGGCGCGGAGGCGGGGGAGCGCGTCGCCGTCGCCTATGCCACGGGCCTGCACAAGCTGATGGCCTACAAGGACGAGTACGAGGTCGCCCGGCTGCACCTCGACCCCGTCGAGCAGGCCCGCCGCGACGCCGAGTTCGGCCCGGACGCCCAGGTCTCGGTGCTGCTGCACCCGCCGGTGCTGCGGGCGATGGGGATGACTCGCAAGATCCGGCTGCGGCGCACGGCGGGCCCGGCGTTCCGGGCGCTGCGGGCGGCCCGGAAGCTGCGCGGCACGCCGCTCGACGTGTTCGGCTACGCGCACGTGCGCCGCGTCGAGCGCGAGCTCGTGGGCGAGTACCAGGGTGCCGTGCGGGCCGCGCTCGCCCACCTCGACGCCGCCACGGCGGACGCGGTGGTGGAGCTGGCCGAGCTGCCCGACGTCGTCCGCGGCTACGAGGACATCAAGCTGGCGAGGGTCGCGGACTTCCGCGAGCGGGTGCAGACGGCCCTGGCTGCCCTGGACGCCTGACGGCCTCTTCCCCGACCGTGCATATCCGCTGGTGGCCATGCGCACCTCCGGCGGTGGGCACCGCCACCGTTCGGCGTGCATGGTCGCCCGCCTGTTCCCAGGTCGCGGCCGATAAGCCCGGGGGTCAGCTGCGATGCGCCCCATCGGGCCACACGACGGTGACCGACACGCCGCGGCCGCGCGCCGCCTGCACCGTGTCCCCCGTGCCGCCCTTGCCGTCCGGGGGCGCGCCGTCCCACACCGCGACGAGCACGTCCACGGTCGTGAGCACCGCTTCGTTGGCTGCGACGTACGCGTCACGGTTCGACGTCTCGAACGGCAGCACGCGCACATTGTCGGCCTGCCCGATCAGGACCTCGAACTCCTCGCGGTTGTCCGGCTTGACTTTGCGTTCCCGGTAGTCCGCGGCGGGCAGGACAACGTCCAGCCGGCCACCCAGCTCGAGTACCGCGCGCGCGAACACCTGGTCGGCTCCGCGCGCGAGACAGCTCACGCCGACGAGCGGTTCCCCGTATTCGGCGAGCACCTTGCGCAGCTCGGCAGCGACGATCGGCACCGAAGCGGGCGTGAGGTTCATGTGTCCGGTGATTCCGATGCGCACGGGCAGCACTCCGTTTCCGTTCAGGCCGTCGTGACGGCGGCGATATCGTCCCGCGACTCCCGGATGGCCGGAACGGACGCGTACGTCGCCGCTTCCCGGCGCCAGTCGATCAGTTTCCGCCCGACGCGACCGGGGCGTTGTGGATCCACGAACGGCAGCGCGTTCCGCACGGTCGCGGCAGCCTGTTCGGGGTCCCCGGTGAACAGGTGCACCCGCGCGAGCGACACGAGATCGAACGCCCGAAGGCGCGCCCTGGCCGGGTCGCGCAGCGCGAGGGCCCGCCCGAGATACTCGGCGGCGTGCGCGGCCTGGCGGGGATCGTGCCGGGCAAGCTCGCGGTAGCGGCCACCGATCGTTCCGGCGAGTTCCGCGCCGTCGAGGCTGTGCAGCCAGCGCGGCTCGTTGCCGGGGTCGATGTCCTCGTGGGACTGCACTGCGGTGTCCACCGCCCGTTGAAACGCATAGACGCTGCCGCGCTGCGCGTGCCCCCAAGCTTCACGGGTCGCCAGGAGCGACCGAAGCGCCGGGGTCGCCGTGTCCCGCGTCGCGCGCTCCACCATGAGAACGATCTCCAACCCGTCGTCGGCGACGCCGAGTTCGAACGATTGCCGGGCGAGGGAGGCAAGCACGACCGCTCCGTACGAGGTGTGGTCGCCTGCTTTCGCCAGTCGCGCGGCGGTGAAGTAGTGCTGTTGGGCGATCCGGTGCGAACCCTCGTCGAACGCCATCGACGCGGCGATCTTCGCCAATTCCGCGGCGGCGAGGAACATCCGGACGGTGAGCGGGCCGTCCGGTGCGTCCCGGAGACGTTCGGCCACATCGGACAGTTGGCCCACCACAGCCGTGCGGCCCAATCCCGATCCCGGCTTGTCCCAGTTCCGGAACATGCCGACCACGCGTTCGACGGCTTCGACCTCGGCGAGAGCGAACGCGCCGCGCCGCGCGGACAGCGGCCCGGCCGCGAGCGGTTCGAGCCAGGGAGTCAGTGGCCCGAGCAGGCTGGCCCCGGCGATCGCCGCGGCCCGCAGCGCGTCCCGCCGGTTCACCACGTCCCACTCCACCACTGTCGTCGCATCGGCCACGATCGTGCCTCGCGTCCACGGTGCACTCGTGGGCGGGGTGCCGGTCGCACTGGTGGCGACTTGGCGCGCCGGAGCCCGGAAACCTAGCTCCGCGTCGGTGTCCGCGCCGAGCACGGCCCGCAGCGCGGCGCGGTATTCCCGGATCGGGTAGCGGACAACACCCCGCTCCTTCCGATCAGATGATCGTCCAACTCCTAACGGCAGCCGGTGGTGTCCCATAGGTACCGGTTCACCGCGTCGGCGAGTTCCGCGCGGGTCATGTGTTCGCCCGGCGCACGCCGCGACGGCATTCGCTCGCGCGCCGCGCGGAGCGCGCTGTTGTTCTCCCCCGACACGCGTCCCCTTCCGTTTCGACCCGGCGATCTTAGGGTTCTGCCGACGGTTGCAACGTGCATCTGGGGTGCCTGCCCCTGGTTGCCCCTGGCTGCTCCTCCGGTGCCCTCCAGCTGAGCACGGCGGGCGCGCACAGTCAGATGCCGTGGACTCCAGACCCGCAGGCGAGAACGCCTCGTCGCTCCTTGTCGAGCTCCTCGCCACCCGCTGGCCCGACATGCGTGCCCGCTTGCTCGCCGAACACGTCCACGACGGCGGCGGGCGCTGCCGGGGCTGTCGGGTGCCCGGCTACGGCACCCCGGGCGGCCGCTGGCCATGCCTCCTCGCCACAGTCGCGCACATGGCGCAGCAGCAAGCGGATGAGGACCCGAAAGCGAGGTAGCAGCCGAATGAGCGGGCCGGCGTGCGATGCGCACCGGCCGCACCCCTTCGGCGACGCGCCCAGAGGGTCTGGAGGACAGAGCGGGCCTCCCTCGGGTCGGCCCAGGCGTCACTCGGGGAGCAGCGCCCGCATCCGCTCGATCTCCGTCGCCTGCGTGACCGCGATGCCCTGGGCCAGCTCGCCCACCCGGATGTCGCGGCCGCCCGTGAGCAGCTCCTCCACCATCGTGAGCGCGCCCTCGTGGTGGGCAATCATCAGCGTGAGGAAGAGCCGGTCGAACGCCGGGCCGCTCGCCGCCGCGAGCTCCGCGAGCTGTGCCTCGGTGGCCATGCCGGGCATGTCCGCGTGGTCGTGCCCGCCGTGGCCGGAATGTCCGGCGTGCCCGTGCTCGGCGAGCAAGGACTGCATGACCGCGATCTCGGGGCCCTGCGCCGCCCGGATGCGGTCGGCGATCGCGGCGACCGCCGGGTCGGCCACCCGCCCGGGGGCCAGCGCCGCCATGTCGAGGGCCTGCTGGTGGTGCGGGATCATCCGCTGCAGGAACCGGATGTCGGCCTCGGTGGGCGCGGCGTCGGGCAGCAGCGCCGCGGCCTCCTCGCCCGGCATGACCCTCGCGGGTTCGCCGGGGGCCCCGGGGACCACCACCGGCGGCGGGGTCGGCTGCACGGCGCCGGACGGCACGGCTACCGCCGCGCCCGCCCCGGAACAGCCGCCGAGCAGGACGACGAGTGCCGCGGCCGGCAGGGCCGGTGCCGTTCGTCCGGCCCGCCGGAGCCGGCTGCGTCGTGGTTCCATCGCGTCTCCTCCGGTCGCTCGTGGCGTCCTCGGACCCGTTGCGTCACCCGGGTAGCTGTCGCTCCGAGGGGTGTTCACATGATGTAAGCGGCAGGCATACTCCGAGTCAACCCTGCTGTGGGTTACCCCCAATCAGCTCGGAAGGTGGTCGGATGTCACCCCGTTGGACCAGAACCGGTCGGACCGTCGGCGCCGTGATAGCAATGCTGACGCTGGCCGGGCTCGGCCTCGCCACCCCTGCGACGGCCGCGCCTCCACCCGACGCCGGCGAGATCCCCGGTGTCGACGAGATCGTCAGCAGCAAGAACATGCGCCAGATCGCGAACATCCCCAAGCAGCCGCCGTTCGAGGGAGTGAACTCCTTCGGTACCGACATCGCCTTCCAGGGCGACCTCGCCTACGTCGGCAACTACGACGGTTTCGTCGTCTACGACATCGCCAACCCGCGGCAGCCGGAGATCGTCTCCCAGGTGCTGTGCCCGGGTTCCCAGAACGACGTCAGCATCGCGGGCGACCTGCTGTTCCTGTCCACCGACTCGCGTCGCAGCGACAACACGTGCACGTCGACGGCCACCGAGGACCCGGTGAACTACTGGGAGGGCATCAAGGTCTTCGACGTCAGCGACCCGGCGAGCCCGCAGTACGTCACGGCCGTGGAGACCGACTGCGGCTCCCACACGCACACGCTGGTTCCGGCCAAGGACCGGGTGTACCTGTACGTGTCGTCCTACTCCCCGTCGCCCCAGCTGGCCGACTGCCAGCCGCCGCACGACAAGATCTCGATCGTCGAGGTGCCGCTGTCCGACCCGGCGAGCGCGCACGTCGCCGCGGAGCCCGTGCTGTTCCCCGACGGCGGCAACCCCGGCTCCGGTACCGAGACGGGCATCCGCGCCACCACCGGCTGCCACGACATCACCGTCTACCCCTCGAAGGGCCTCGCCGCGGGGGCGTGCATGGGTGACGGCGTCCTGATGGACATCAGCGACCCGCTGGCGCCGCGCGTCATCGAGCGGGTGCAGGACGACGAGAACTTTGCCTTCTGGCACTCGGCCACGTTCAACAACGACGGCACGAAGGTCGTCTTCACCGACGAGCTCGGCGGCGGCGGCGCGCCCACCTGCAACCCGGCGATCGGGCCCACCCGCGGGGCGGACGGGATCTACGACATCGTCGGCAAGGGTGACGACCGCAGCCTGGAGTTCCGCAGCTACTTCAAGATCCCGCGGGCGCAGGCCGACACCGAGAACTGCGTGGCCCACAACGGGTCGCTGATCCCCGTCAAGGGCCGCGACATCATGGTGCAGGCCTGGTACCAGGGCGGCGTGTCGGTGTGGGACTTCACCGACTCGGCCAACCCGGTGGAAATCGGCTACTGGGAGCGCGGGCCGCTGTCGGCCGAGGAGCTGGTGCTGGGCGGTTCCTGGTCGGCCTACTGGTACAACGGCCACATCTACTCCTCGGACATCCAGAAGGGCCTCGACGTCCTCGAGATCCGTGACCCGCTCGTCGCGGGCGCGGACCGCGTGAAGTTCGACGAGCTCAACGTCCAGACCCAGCCCTCGTACCGGGGCTGAGCGCCACGGAGCCGGGCCGTGGTCACGATCGCGGCCCGGCTCCACCGTTGTCGGGTGGCGCTGCGGACGTCCGCGACCCTGCGTAGGGTCCTGCGGGTGGTGGACGAAGGCGACGAAGGCACGGGCGACGCGGAGCTGCTCACGATCCGGCGCAGCAGCCACGGGAACGCGCTCGTGCTGACGGTGACCGGGGAGCTCGACGTCGCAACCGGGCCGCGGCTGCGCGCGATGCTCGCCGACGCGCTCGCCGAGCAGGCGACGGAGCCCGTGGTCGTGGACCTGACCAGGGTGACGTTCATGGGGTCGACCGGGATCGCCGTGCTGGTGGACGCCAGCTGGGAGGCCGACCAGCGGGGTCGCACGCTGCGCGTCGTCACGGGTTCCGCCCCGGCGGTGGTGCGGCCGCTCACGGCCACCGGCGTCGACAGCCTGCTTTCGACCCACCCGGATCTCGGCAGCGCGCTCGGTTCCGGCTGAGCCCGTTGGGGCACGCGCGTCACCCGGTCGTCGCTGTCGAGGCGTCCGCCCGCCCGGATCGGGGTAGCCCGTGACACCGGTTGCGGGACGGGCGGGAGGAACCACGTGGGCAGCAGCGGCATCGGTGCGCGCGAGGCCGTCGGGGACGGCACGGCGGGCGGCGACGTGCGGCGGCCGTTGGAGGCCCTGCTGGGCGTGCCGTTCACCGACGGCAACGAGGTGCAGGTGCTGCGCAACGGCGTCGAGACGTTCCCCGTGCTGCTCGGCGCGATCCGCACTGCCACGCGCTCGGTCGACCTGCTGTGGTTCGCCTGGAAGTCCGACGCGGGGATCACCGACGAGGTGACCGAGGCCCTCGCCGAGCGGGCCGCTGCCGGCGTCCGGGTCCGCGTGCTGCTCGACGGCTTCGGCGGGCGCCGGATCAGCCGGGCGCACCTGGCCCGGCTGCGGGGCGCGGGATGCGCGGTGCGGTTCTACCGGCCACTGCGGACCTGGCGCGTCACGGTCGTCAACGCGCGCTCGCACCGGCGGGTCCTGGTCTGCGACGAGGAGGTGGCGCTGACCGGCGGCACCGGCATGGCGTCGACCTGGTGCGGCGACGCGCGGCACCCGGGGGAGTGGCGCGACACCGCGGTGCTGGTGCGGGGCCCGGCGGTGGCGGGGTTGCGCGCCGCGTTCGCGACGGACTGGCTGCAGACCTCCGAACCGCTGATCGGCGATGCGGACCGCTTCCCCCCGGTCGCGGCGGCCGGCCGCAGTGCGGTCCAGGTGCTGCGGGCGTCCTCGGCGCCGGGGTGGAACGAGTCGGCGGTCGCCGTGCTGGCCCTGCTGCAGATGGCGCAACAGCGGGTGCGCATCACCACGCCCTACGTCCGGCTGCCCGCGCGCCTGCACGACCTGCTCGCCGCGACCGTGCGCCGTGGCGTCCAGGTCCAGCTGCTCGTCTGCGGCCCCCACGTGGACCGCCCGCTGGTGCATCTGCAGGGCGAGCACGGCTACCAGCGGCTGCTGGACTCCGGGGTCGAGATCTGGCGCTACCAGCCGACCTTGTTGCACGCGAAGACGATGACCGTAGACGGGCGGATCGGCGTGGTCGGCACCGTCAACCTCGACATGCGCTCGCTCACCCTCAACGAGCAGACCGCGCTGATCGTCGACGACCCCGCCGTCGCAGCGGTGCTGGATCGGCAGATCGACGAGGACCTGGACCGCTGCGTGCGGGTGCTGGACCGGGACTGGCGGGCCCGCGGACTGCGCAGACGCGTGCTGGAGGCCGCGGCGAACGCGGTGGCCGCGCCGGTGCGCGGGATCGGCGGCGCCGGGCTGACCGGCCGGAGGCCGTGACCGCAGGGACGAACCGGACGGAGGCGGATGGTGGAGCAGTTCTGGCTGTGGGCCGTCGTGGCGATCGCGGTCGTCACCCTGCTCGTCTACCTGGGACGGCGGTCAAGGGCGCGGGACCGGGGAAGCGTCGCCGACGCGCTCGCCCCGCCGCCACCGCCCGGGCGGGCACCCGCGCCGGCCGGCGGCGGGACGTCCGCCGCGGACGCGGACACGGGTCCCTACCCGGGGTCCGCGCTGCCCCGCCCCGACGGCTCCGCGCCCGCGCCCGACTTCATGGTGAAGGCCGACCGGGCGGCGATGCGCTACCACACGCCCGCGTCGCCCGGTTTCCTCGATGCGGCCGCGGACCTGTGGTTCCGCTCCGGCGAGGAGGCGGAGGCCGCGGGTTTCGCACCGGGGGACGCCCGCCCCCCGCCGGAGGTCTGACCGCGGCGGCGCCCCCGCGGCTCACCCCTCGAGCCGGGCGACGTCGAGAGCCTCGAGGTACGGCTCACTGCCGTACGTCTCGTGGATCGACCGCGCCAGCGGCTCGTCGGCCACGCCCAGGACCGCGTCGAGATCGAGCGCCCGGTGGACGATGCCCGTCACGCGCACCGGGGACTCCCCGGCGAGCTCGATGCCCCCGTCGTGCAGGACGAGCAGCGGCTCGGCGCCCTCGACGCCGCCGATCACGAACGCCCGCTCGGAGAGGATGCGCCGGACCTCGGCGCTGACGGTCACCTCCTCGCCGTCGAAGGACTCGGTGTCCTCGTGGACGTTCGCGACGGAGACCCCCGTCTCGTGTCCTGCGGTGTCGTCGCTGCAGCCCGTGAGCAGGGCCGCGGCGACCGCGAAGGCCCCACCCGCGCGGGCGAGGGTTGCCGTGCACATGTCTGCTCCTCGTCCGGGCGCCTGGTCGGCGCCCGTCGGTCGTCCGGCGTCGTGCACGAATCGGCTACCCGCGTTCGCAGCGGCATCACGGCGACGCCGATGACATTTCCTGTCACACCCGGGCGGCCGGTGAAAAGGGGAGGAAATGGGCATGACGATTTCTGCGATATGACACTTCGATAACGGCTCGTTCGCAGATCTCTGCGGCCGGGTACCGGCGGGACGTGCTCGGCGGCGGACTCCGCCGCCGGCATCGTCACCCGACCGTCACGACCGAGGATGGTCCGCCGCTGCCGGATGCGGGTAGCCGGGGGAGCAGGCCGCGGCACCGCCGTCGCGCGGGAGGAGAGGAACCGGACATGGAAGGTGGAGTCAAGACTGTCGTCGTCGCGTTCTTCACGAACGGGATACTCGCCGTCGCGAAGTTCGTGGCGTTCTTCTTCACGGGTTCGTCGTCGCTGCTCGCGGAGGCGTTCCATTCGACGGCGGTGACGACCAACCAGGGGCTGCTCTACTACGGGCACAAGAGCTCGCGGCGCAGGGCGACCCGGACCCACCAGTTCGGCTACGGGCGCGAACGCTATTTCTGGTCGTTCGTGGTGTCGTTCCTGGTGTTCAGCGTCGGCGCGCTGGTGGCGCTGTACGAGGCCTACCACAAGTGGACACATCCCGAGCCGATCTCGTCGCCGCTGATCGCCTACGGGGTGCTGACGCCGGCGCTGCTGCTCGCCACGATCGCGTTCCTGCTCGCGCGGGAGATGCGCAGCCTGCTGATTGGCGAGTCGGCGACCGCGATCGACGAGATCGAGCGCGACATCCGCGACTGCGTCGGCAAGGCCCGGATCATCGCGATCGAGCCGACCGTGACCGTTGGCCGGTAACCGGGGCGACGGGGAGAGAGGCACGCCGGTGGGACCCGACACGGGGACATCTCTACCGCGCCACGATCGGCGGCGACAACGCCCTCGTCGTCGAAGTCAACCTGTTCCGCCACACCTACAACACTCTGCGACCCCACCAGGCCATCGACGAACGCACACCACGCGCGGCTTACCTCGCCGTCGAACACTGCGATTAGCGTGTGGCCTTTGGCGGACCCGCTACTTGACTGGGAGGTCCTGACATGACCAGCAAGTTCACCGAGCTTGCGATCGACTGTGCCGATCCCAACGGTCTCGCCCGATTCTGGTGCTCGGTCCTTGACTACGAGGTGCAAGACGAAGACGACGGAATTGTCACAATTGGCTCCCCTATGGTGCCTGAAGGCAAGAACCACCTTGGCCCAGTGCCACCGACGTTGACATTCGCGCACGTGCCCGAGGGCAAGACCGTCAAGAACAGGCTCCACCTCGACGTCAACCCAACCGACAGGGAGCAAGACGAAGAGGTCCGTCGCCTGCGCGTCGCCTGCTCGACCTAGGTGCTCGACACGCCGACGTCGGCCAAGGCGATGAGAGCTGGGTCGTACTTGCCGACCCAGAGGGGAACGAGTTCTGCGTCCTTGCGGGTCGCCGCCCCTGATCGGAGGCCGCACACCGCGCCAGACCTACTTCCGGTCGCCTACCCACGCTCACTCGAACACGATGAGGAGCCCCTCCAAAGATGGAGAATCCCGACCCGAGCAAAATCAAATTCTGCCAACTTCTTGACTCATGACACTCCCGGCGATCCAGGCGCCGCGCGTTCACGACGGTTGCAGCATCAAGATCTAGAATCCGGTTTAGCGTCCGCGAGGCAAGGGCACGGACCTCGTGTGCGCAGGCCTCTGCTCGCCCTCGCGGCCATCGTCCTGATGCTCGCGAGCGCCTGCGGGGGCGGGGGCGCCCGGACCAGCAGCACGGTCGCCGACGGCACGGCCGTCCTCGGTGCTGACCAGGAGCCGGCGATCATCAATCCCTGGCTGAGCGAGGGCAACCTGCAGGCGACACACACGCTGAGCCTGACCATGCTCTACCCGCTGTGGCGTGTGACGCCGGATTTCGAGTACGAGCCGCTCCTGCTCGAGGGCATGCCGGAGGTCAGGGCTGTCGTACCTGTTCATCGCCCACGACCTGTCGGTCGTGCGCCACATCTGCGACCGGGTCGCCGTATGTACCTCGGGCACATCGTCGAGATCGGGGAGCGCAGGCAGATCTTCGAGAAGCCGACGCACCCCTACACCCGGTCGCTGCTCTCGGCGATCCCGATCAGCGACCCCGCGCAGCGCGGGATGCGGGAACGCCGGGTGCTGCACGGCGACACCCCGAGCCCGGCCGACCCGCCGTCCGGATGCCGGTTCCGGACCAGGTGCTGGAAGGCGGAGGACGTCTGCGCGGAGCAGGAACCGGCGCTGGTGGACCGCTTCGACCACAGTCATCCCTCGGCCTGTCACTTCGCCGAGCCGCCACCGGGATCGCGCCCCTGAAGGGCTGCGTTGAAGCTTGGCCCGCGCGTGGCCGGACGCCGAGCTCGTTGCCGTCCCGGGTGTCGGGCACCTGGTCGGTGCAGAGAAACGTGAGCGGAGTTCGTGGCGCTCGGCGCGTCCGCCGGGCGCCGGCTCAGCCGGGGTGGTTCGGCGTGGCCCCGCACGTCGGCTCCACCGGGGTCGGGGCGGCCGGAGCCCCGGCGGCGGGCGCGGTGGCGGCCGGCGCGGTGGTGGCCGGCGCCGGGCGCGCCGCGGTTGCCTGGTCCGCCCGGGACTCGTCCACAAGTGCCGCGTCCACGACCTGGCGCATGAGCGGGATGTCCGGGCGCGCGGGCCTGAAGGTCGCCTCCGGGTCGGACGGGTCGGGCAGGTCCGGGTCGAAGGAAACGGTGCGCAGTTGCGGAGGGAAGTGCTCGTCGACGAGCGTCACCAGCGGCGGGAGCAGGTGCTGCGGGATGTCGGTGGTGATGCTGTCGGTCGTCGCGTCGGCGACGGACCGGAAGCGCAGCAGCAGGTCGGCGGGGCTGTTCTGGGTGACCATGGCCTGGATGAGGCACCGCTGGCGGCCCATCCGGTCGTAGTCGTCGGAGTTGCGCCGCGACCGGGCGTACCACAGCGCTTCGAACCCGTTCAGGTGGTGGACGCCGGGCTGGAGCCACCCGTCGGGCTCGACGAGACGCCCGCTGTAGGTGACGCCGCCGATCGGCAGCGGTTCGGACCCGACGTCGACCGTGACCCCGCCGAGCGCGTCGACGACGGCCTCGAGCCCGGCCATGTCGACCATGACGTAGTGATGCAGGTCGAGGCCGAGCATGTGCGAGATCGAGGACATGAGCAGGTTCGCGCCGGGATCGTCGGTCGGTTCCGCCGGAGCCAGGTCGGGGTGGGCGGCCCCGTAGCCGTAGACGGCGTTGAGCAGGCGGGGGAAGCCGTCGGGGAACTCGGCGGCCGCGGGTGAGCCCCCCGGGAACGGCGCGTCCTGGATGTTGCGGGGGAGCGCGAACAGCACCGTTGCGGCGGTCTCCGTGTCGATGCTCGCGACGATCATGGTGTCCGTGCGAGTGCCCTCCCGGTCGGGGCCGGCGTCGCTGCCGAGCAGGAGGAGGTTGAGCCGGGGTGGGAGCACCTCGCCCTCCGGCTGCGACCCGTCCGCACCGCCGGAGCCGGACCCGGAGGCGAACACCGAGTTCAGCAACGAGCGCTGGGAGTGGGCCAGGTTCGCCGCGATGCCGAGCGGAAGCGCCACCACGGCACACAGCACGACGACCAGCCCGACGCCGACGACCTGTCTCCCGTTCGACCACGACCGGGGCCGGGCGAGCTGATAGGTGCGCACGATCACCGCGGTCCACGCGGCCGCAGCGAGCAGGCACACCACCGTGACGGCCACCAGCGTCGGTGCCGACACCAGGTGCTGGAGCAGCTCGGCTCGGTCGGTGCGGACGGCGATCACGGTGATGGCGTACACACCGGACAGGGACGCGCCCATGATCGCGACGCCTGCTCGTCGGCGCCCGAGGAGCAGGTGCCCCAGTCCGGGCAGGACCGCGCTCCCGGCCACGACGAGGAGTGCGCGGGGGAACGTGGGTCCGGTCGACGCGCGCATATGAACCGGGATAGCCCCGATTCGGCGCCTTCACCCGAACCTGGAGCCCTGGGCCGGAAACGTCAGGAAATCGTCAGGGTCGACATTCGGGATGCGGCCGGTCGAGTGATCCTCAGAGCCGGAGCAACAGATTCGAGCACGTCGTCAGGTCGATGCCCTTCTCGTCGACGTCGAGGCTCGTGACCACGCCGTCCTCGACGATCGCGGCGTAGCGCTTGGACCGCCGTCCGAGCCCGAAGCCGCTGCCGTCGAGCACCATGCCCATCGCCTCGGTGAACTCGCCGTTGCCGTCGGCGAGCATGAGGATGTCGTCACCCACGCCGTGGGCCTGTCCCCACGCATGCATGACGAACGGGTCGTTCACCGCGACGCACGCGATGCGGTCGACACCCTTCTCACGCAGCTCCGCGCCGCGCTCGACGAAGCCGGGCAGGTGCACGTTCGAGCAGCCGGGCGTGAAGGCGCCGGGCACCGCAAAGAGCACGACCTTCCCGGAGCCCAGCATCTCCTTCGCCGACACCGGCGAGGGTCCGTCGGTCGTCATGATGCGCAGCGTGGCGTCGGGGAGCGCATTCCCCACCTCGATCGTCATGCGTGCGAATCTAGCGTGCCGTGCGCTGGTCCTTCAGCCGCTGCAGCTTGCCCACCGAACGCTCCAGGGTCTCCGGGTCGACCACTTCACAGGCGACGGTGACGCCGACGTTCTCCTTGATCCCGCTGACGAGCTCGGCCGTCGCCGCGGCACGCCGCGCGGGCGGGCAGTCGGGGCGCGCCTCGACGCGCACGGTGAGGGCGTCCATCCGACCCTCGGTGGTGAGGACGAGCTGGAAGTGCGGCGCGAGCCCGGCGGTGCGCAGGACGACCTCCTCGATCTGGGTGGGGAAGACGTTCACGCCGCGCAGGATGATCATGTCGTCGCTGCGCCCGGTGATCTTCTGCATCCGGCGCATGCCCGGCCGCGCGGTACCCGGCAACAGCCGGGTGAGGTCGCGCGTGCGGTAGCGGATGATCGGCAGGGCCTCCTTGGTGAGCGAGGTGAACAGCAGCTCGCCCTCCTCGCCCTCGCGCATCGGCACGCCGCCGCCGTCGACACCGATCGGGTCGATCACCTCGGGGTAGAAGTGGTCCTCCCAGATGTGCAGGCCGTCCTTGGTCTCCACGCACTCCTGGGAGACGCCCGGACCCATCACCTCGGACAGGCCGTAGATGTCGACCGCGTGCATGTCCATGCGGTCCTCGATCTCGCAGCGCATCTGTTCGGTCCACGGCTCGGCCCCGAAGATCCCCACCTGCAGCGACGACGCCGCCGGGTCGAGGCCCTGCTTCTCGAACTCGTCGATGAGCGTGAGCATGTAGCTCGGAGTGAGCATGATGATCTCGGGGCGGAAGTCCTGGATGAGCTGGACCTGCCGCGGCGTCATCCCGCCGGAGACGGGGATGGCCGTGGCGCCGAGCTTCTCGATCCCGTAATGGGCGCCGAGGCCGCCGGTGAACAGGCCGTAGCCGTAGGCGTTGTGCACCTTGTGGCCCGGTCGGCCGCCCGCGGCGCGGATCGAGCGGGCCATGACCGTGGCCCACGTGTCGATGTCGCGTTCGGTGTAGCCGACCACCGTCGGACGGCCGGTCGTGCCGGACGAGGCGTGGATGCGCCGCACCTGGTCCTGCGGGACGGCGAACATGCCGAACGGGTAGTTGTCGCGCAGGTCGGCCTTCGACGTGGTCGGGAACTTCGCGAGGTCGGCGAGCTCGCGGCAGTCGTCGGGGTGCACGCCGTGGGCGTCGAAGCTCTGCCGGTAGAAGGGCACATTTTCGTAGGCGTGCCGCAGGGTCCACTGCAGGCGCTCGAGCTGCAGGGCGCGCAGCTCGTCGACCGACATGCGCTCGGCGGGGTCCAGCAGCTCCGGGGGCGGGGCCTCGCCGAGTCGCCGCTGCTGCATCGTCCTCACTTCGCGGCCTCCTTCTTCGCCACCAGGGTCAGCACGTCGTAGCGCGCGACCGACTCGCCGTCCTGGCGGGTCACGTCGGCGTCCCAGCGGACCTCGCCGTAGCCCGCGGTGTCGCGTGGGGTGAGCTGCTTGCAGGTGAGGGTGACGGTCAGTTCGTCGCCGAACTTCACCGGCGTGAGGAACCGCAGGTCGTCGACGCCGAAGTTGGCGAGCACCGGGCCCGGGTCCGGGTCGACGAACAGGCCGGCGGCCAGCGACACGATCAGATAGCCGTGGGCGACGCGCTCCCCGAACAGCGGGTTGGCGGCGGCCGCCTCGGCGTCCATGTGGGCGTAGAACGTGTCACCGGTGAACTCGGCGAAGTGCTCCACGTCCTCCTGGGTGACGCGGCGCGGGCCGGCGACGATCGTGTCGCCGGGGCGCAGCTCCTCGAGGTGCTTGCGGAACGGGTGCACGTCGGTCGGTGTGCGCTGCGAGCCCGGCACCCACCGCCCGGTGATCGAGGTGAGCGTGTCGGGGTCGGCCTGTACCGCGGTGCGCTGCATGTGGTGCAGCACGCCGCGGATGCCGCCCATCTCCTCGCCGCCGCCCGCGCGTCCGGGGCCGCCGTGCACCAGCGCCGGGAGCGGCGAGCCGTGCCCGGTGGACTCCTTCGCGTCGGTCGCGTTGAGCACCAGCAGCCGGCCGTGCCAGGGCGCGCTGCCGAGCACGACCTCGCGGGCGAACGCCGCGTCGGCGGTGACGATCGAGCCGGCGAGGCTGCCCTGCCCGCGCGCGGCGAGCTCGACCACCTGCGTGGTGCTCGTGTAGGGCATCACCGTGGCGACCGGGCCGAACGCCTCCACCTCGTGCGGTTCCGCCCGCTCCGGGTCGGCGACCAGCAGGATCGGGGAGATGAACGCGCCGCGCTCGGCGTCGGCGTCCACCACCTCGACGCGCTCGGGATCGCCGAACACGATCCGCCCGGCGTCGGCGAGCGCCTTGACGCTGCGGCGCACCTCCTCGCGCTGCTCCAGGCTCGCGAGCGCGCCCATCCGGACGCCCTCGCTGCCCGGGTGGCCGATCGTCGTCCGCGCGAGCCGCTCCGACACGGCCTCGACGACGGCGTCCACGTGCTGCTCGGGCACGAACGCGCGCCGGATCGCCGTGCACTTCTGGCCCGCCTTGACCGTCATCTCGGCGACCACGCCCTTGACGAACAGGTCGAACTCAGCCGTGCCGGGCGCCGCGTCCGGGCCGAGGATCGAGAGGTTGAGCGAGTCGGCCTCGGCGGTGAACCGCACCGAACGCTGCACGATCGTCGGGTGCGTGCGCAGCTTCGCCGCGGTGGACGCCGACCCGGTGAACGAGACCGAGTCCTGCTCGGTGAGGTGGTCGAACAGGTCGCCGATCCCGCCCGCGACAAACTGCAGCGAGCCCTCCGGCAGCAGGCCGGAGTCGACGATCAGCTCCACGAGCTTCGCGGTGAGGAACGCGGTGGGGCTGGCCGGCTTGATCAGGCTCGGGACTCCGGCGAGGAACGCGGGCGCGAGCTTCTCTAGCGGTCCCCACACGGGAAAGTTGAACGCGTTGACCTGCGCCGCGACCCCCCGCAGCGGGGTGCAGAGGTGCTGGCCGACAAACGTGCCGCCGCGGCCCAGCGGCTCGACGGCGCCCTCGACGTAGAACGTGTCGTTGGGCAGCTCGCGGCGGCCCTTCGACGCGTAGGCGAGCAGCGCGCCGATCCCGCCGTCGACGTCGAACTTCGCGTCGGCCAGCGTGGCCCCGGTCTGCGCCGACACCGCGTACAGCTCGTCGCGGTGCTCGCGCAGGTGTTGCCCGAGCGCCTTGAGCAGAGCGGCCCGCTGGTGGAACGTCAGCTCCCGCAGGGCGGGTCCGCCGACACCGCGGCCGTGCTCCAGCGCACCCGCGAAGTCCACCCCGGTGGACGAGACGCGGGCGATCTCCGCGCCGGTGACCGCGTCGTGCAGTGGCCTGCCCTCGTCGGTGGCGGTGTGCCAGCCGCCCTGCACGTAGCTGCGCAGCATGCTTGCTCCCATCAGATGCGCTCCATCAGCATCGCGACTCCCGGCCGACCCCGACGCACAGGGTGGCGAGGCCCCGGCGGCCGTCCTCGCGGCGCAGCCGGTTCAGCAGTGTGACGGTGATCCGCGCGCCGGAACAGCCCAGCGGGTGTCGTGTCCCGCCCCGCAGGAAGACCTCGCCCATGCCGTCCCTCGACCTCCGTTGGCGAACGATCGTTCGGTTGTCCGGCACGCTAGCATGGCGCGGTGACTGACGACAGGGGTGACGCGGGGCACACACCTGCGGTGCGGGTGGAGAAGGACGCCGAGCAGCCGGCCGTCGCCGTGCTCACGCTCAACCGTCCGGACCGGCGCAACGCGCTGACCCGCGAGCTCAAGGAGGCGCTGGTCGCCGCCGTCGCGCAGGTCGGCGAGGACCCGTCGGTGCGCGCGGTCGTACTGGCCGGCTCGGGCAAGGCGTTCTGCGTCGGTCAGGACCTCGCCGAGCACGCCGAGGCGCTGCGCGCCGACGCCGGGTCGGCGTTCGCCACCGTCGAGCAGCACTACAACCCGATCGTCCGCGGACTCGCCACCATGCCCAAGCCGGTGGTCGCCGCGATCAACGGCGCCTGCGTCGGAGCGGGCCTCGGCTTCGCGCTGGCCTGCGACTTCCGCGTCGCTGCCGAGAACGCCGTGTTCGCCACCGCGTTCGCCGGGATCGGCCTCACCGCCGACTCCGGGCTGTCGGCCTCCCTCGCCCACTCCCTCGGCGCGGCGCGTGCTCTCGAACTGCTCATGCTGGGGGAGTCCTTCACCGCGGAGCGGGCCGCGCAATGGGGGCTGCTGCGCGCCGCCGTCCCCGCCGACCAGGTGCTCGACACGGCGCTGGAGCTGGCTCGTACCCTCGCCGCCGGGCCCACCGCCGCCTACGCCGAGATCAAGAACGCGGTCGCCGTCGGCGCGGTGTCCCCCCTCGACGAGACGCTGGCGGCCGAAGGTGCGGCGCAGGCACGGCTCGGGGTCACGCGGGACCACGCGGGCGCCGTCGAGGCGTTTCTCGGCAAGCAGCGCCCGACGTTCGAGGGATCGTGACCGCCGCCGAGGACGCGCCGGTCGCCCTCGGTCGGCCGCGGACCCGTCGCGCACGGGGGGAGGCGGGGGCGCGCCGGCCGGTCTACGACGCGGCGTCGCTGCTCGAGGTCGCCGTCGCCGAGTTCAACGCCCGCGGATACGACGCCACCTCCATGGAAGACCTCTCGCGCGCTGCCGGGATCACGAAATCGTCGTTCTACCACCACGTCAGCGGCAAGGAGGACCTGCTGCGGGCCGCCCTGCAGAGGGCGCTCGACGGGCTCTTCGCCGTGCTCGAGGAGCGGCACGCCCGCACCGGGCGGCCGGTGGACCGGCTGCGCTACATCGTGCGACGGCAGGTCGAGGTGCTGCAGGCCGAGCTGCCCTACGTCACGCTGCTGCTGCGCGTGCGGGGCAACACCGAGACCGAGCGCTGGGCGCTGGACCGCCGCCGCACGTTCGACGCGGCGATCGCCGACCTCGTCCGCGAGGCATCCGCGGCGGGGCAGGTGCGCGGCGACGTCGAGCCGTCGGTGGCGGCGAAGCTGCTGTCGGGCACCGTCAACTCCATCGTCGAGTGGTACCGGCCGGGCCGGCCGGGTGCCGAGGCGCTGCCCGAGGACGTCGTGCGGTCGGTGTTCGAAGGCGTGCTGCCGCGGGAGTAGGCGCACCGGTTGCGCCCCGGGGCGTCGTGCGTCATCATCAGACGAACGAACATTCGGTTTAGGAGGCGGGCCGTGACCATCACTGCCGAGCAGGACCTCGCCGCGCACTTCGACGCCACCATTGCCGGGGACCAGCGCATCGAGCCGCGGGACTGGATGCCGGAGGCCTACCGGAAGACGCTGGTCCGCCAGATCGCCCAGCACGCGCACTCGGAGATCATCGGCATGCAGCCGGAGGGCAACTGGATCCTCCGCGCGCCGAGCCTGCGCCGGAAGGCGATCCTGCTGGCCAAGGTGCAGGACGAGGCGGGCCACGGCATGTACCTCTACGCCGCCGCGGAGACGCTCGGGGTCGACCGCGAGGAGCTCACCGAGAAGCTCATCGCGAACAAGCAGAAGTACTCCTCGATCTTCAACTACCCCACACTGTCCTACGCCGACGTGGGCGTGATCGGCTGGCTCGTCGACGGCGCCGCCATCTGCAACCAGGTCCCGCTCTGCCGCTGCTCCTACGGGCCGTACGCCCGGGCCATGATCCGCATCTGCAAGGAGGAGTCGTTCCACCAGCGGCAGGGCTACGAGCTGCTGCTCGCGATGGTGAACGGCACGGACGCGCAGCGCGAGATGGTGCAGGAGTCGACCAACCGGTTCTGGTGGCCGTCGCTGATGATGTTCGGCCCGCCGGACGCCGACTCGCCGAACACGCAGCAGTCGATGGCGTGGGGGATCAAGCGCCACACCAACGACGAGCTGCGCCAGCGCTTCGTCGACATGACGGTGCCGCAGGCCGAGGCGCTCGGGGTCACGCTGCCCGACCCGGGGCTGACCTGGAACGCCGAGCGCGGCCACTACGACTTCTCCGAGCCCGACTGGGACGAGTTCAAGGCCGTGATCACCGGCTCTGGCCCGTGCAACGCGCAGCGCCTGGCGCACCGCCGCCGCGCCCACGAGGACGGGGCGTGGGTGCGCGAGGCGGCCCAGGCCTACGCGGAGAAGCAGACCGCGAAGCGGGCCGGGAAGGCGGCGGCATGACCGAGAACTTCACCGCCGAAGGTGGCCACGGGGCCGTTCCCACCGAGGGGGTCGCCACCGGATCCGGGACGAAGCGCGGCAGCTGGCCGCTCTACGAGGTGTTCGTGCGCGGCAAGCGCGGGCTCAACCACGTGCACGTGGGCTCGCTGCACGCCGCCGACGCCGAGATGGCGCTGCACAACGCCCGCGACCTGTACACCCGCCGCAACGAGGGCGTCTCGATCTGGGTGGTCAAGGCCGAGGACATCACGGCGTCGAGCCCCGGCGAGAAGGACCCGTTCTTCGCGCCGTCCGGCGACAAGGTCTACCGGCACCCGACGTTCTACGCGATCCCCGATGAGGTGCCGCACCTGTGAGCGCGACCCAGGACGACCACGACGCCACCAACGCCTACCAGGCACTCGCCGACACCGTCGGGCACGACGACCCGCGATGGGCGTTCGGCTCCGGGGTCGAGGACGTTCAGGCCGAGATCACCTCGCCGGTGCCCGACGGTGTCGACGCGGCCGACCTCGCGCAGTACTGCCTGATGCTCGGCGACGACGCGCTGATCTGCTCGCACCGGCTGTCGGAGTGGGTGGCGAACGCGCCGGAGCTGGAGGAGGAGGTCGCGCTGGCCAACACCGCGCTCGACCTGCTCGGGCAGGCCCGGGTGCTGCTGGCCCGGGCGGGGGAGGTGGAGGGGCGCCAGCGTGACGAGGACGCACTCGCCTACCTGCGCCCGGAGGGCGAGTTCCGCAACGTCGCCCTCGCCGAGCTGCCCGACAACCTGGAATTCGGCCGCGCGATCGCCCGGCTGCTGCTGTTCTCGACCTGGCGTCTGGCGCTGCTGCACCGGCTGCTCGGCTCGCGCGACCCCGTCGTCGCGGCGATGGCGGGCAAGGGCGTCAAGGAGCTGACCTACCACCGCGACCACGCCGCCCGCTGGACGCTGCGGCTCGGCGACGGGACGCCCGAGTCGCACCGGCGGATGCAGGCGGCCCTCGACGCGGTGTGGCCCTACCTCGAGGAGCTGTTCCGCACCTCCGACGTGGAGCGGCGGCTCGCCGCGGCGGGCGTGGCGGTCGACCCGGCCGACACCCGCGAGGAGGTCGACGCCGTGCTCGACGAGGTGCTCGCCCGCGCCACCCTCACCCGGCCGGCGGTGCCGTCGATCGGCACGATCGGCGGCCGCGGCGGGCGGCAGGGGCTGCACACCGAGTACCTGGGACACGTGCTCGCCGAGATGCAGAGCGTGGCCCGCCAGCACCCGGGGGCGACGTGGTGACCGCGACGAGACCGGCTGCGCGCGCGGTCGTCGCCGAGGTCGTCGACCCGGAGATGCCGATGCTCACCCTCGACGACCTGGGCGTGGTGCGGGCGGTCGAGGAGGACGGCGACGCCGTCTCCGTCACGATCACGCCGACCTACTCCGGCTGCCCGGCCATAGAGGCGATGCGCGACGACATCCGCGCCCGGCTCACGGAGGCCGGGTACGCGCGGGTGGACGTGCGCACGGTGCTCTCCCCGGCGTGGAGCACCGACTGGATCTCCGCGGACGGGCGGCGCAAGCTCGCCGAGCACGGCATCGCGCCGCCGGCCCGGGTCGGCCCGCGCAGCACCGGACCGATCCCGCTGACGCTGACCCCGCCGTCGGCCACGGTCGCCTGCCCGCGCTGCGGCTCGCCCGCCACCGAGGAGTTCTCCCGTTTCGGCCCCACGGCCTGCACCGCCCTGCGGCGCTGCACGGCATGCAAGGAGCCGTTCGAGCACGTGAAGGAGATCTGATGGCGGCCCCCACGACGGAGGTGCCGGTGCCGCGGACCGGTGGGTTCCACCGACTGCGGGTCGCCGACGTCGAGCGCCTGTGCGACGACGCCGTGGCCGTCACGTTCGACGTGCCCGCGGACCTGCAGGACGTCTTCGCGTTCCGGCCCGGGCAGTACCTGACCCTGCGCCAGGTGACCGCCGAGGGGGAGGAGCGCCGCTCGTACTCGATCTGCGCCCCGGCGGGCGCGCTGCCGAAGGTCGGCGTGCGGCGGGTGGACACGGGCCTGTTCTCCGAGTGGCTGGTCGACCGGGTGGCGTCCGGCGACGAGGTCGAGGTGGCCCCGCCCGCCGGCTCGTTCACCCCCGACCTGGAGCCGGGCACCCACCACGGGCTGGTGGCGGCCGGGTCGGGGATCACACCGGTGCTGTCGATCGCGGCGTCGCTGCTGGCCGCGCACCCCGACACCCGTGTCACGCTGCTCTACGGCAACCGGCGCACCGACACCGTCATGTTCACCGAGGAGCTGGCCGACCTCAAGAACGCCTACGGCCCGCGGCTGCACCTGCTGCACGTGCTGTCCCGGGAGCCGATGGAGGCCGAGATCTTCACCGGCCGTCTCGACGCCGACAAGCTCCACACCCTGCTCGGCGCGCTCGTCGACGTCGGCGACGTCGACCACTGGTGGCTGTGCGGGCCGCTCGGCATGACCGAAGCGGCCGTGGAAGTGCTCACCGGGTTCGGCGTGGATCGCAAGCGGGTGCACCGCGAGCTGTTCTACGTCGACGAGCCGCCGCCCGAGCTGCACCGCCCGGACGCCGCCGTCGAGGGTGAGACCAGCGAGGTCACCGTCGTGCTCAACGGGCGCTCGACCACTCTGTCGCTGCCCAGGTCCGAGAGTGTGCTCGACTCCGCCCAGAAGGTGCGTGGTGACCTGCCGTTCGCCTGCAAGGGCGGGGTGTGCGGCACCTGCCGGGCGAAGGTCCTGGAGGGCGACGTGGCGATGCGCCGCAACTTTGCGCTGGAGGACGAGGAGGTCGAGGCCGGGTTCGTGCTCACCTGCCAGACCGTGCCCGTCTCCGACGCGGTCACGGTGGACTTCGACGCCTGAGGCCGAACCGCCTGCCGCGCCGCGGCCGGGACGCGGCGGGCTTGCGGCTGCGGGGCGAGCTGCCTGGTGGGCGCGGTGCGATCGAGATGTACCGGTGCCCGGTGGGTGTGGTGATCTCGACGGTGTGGCGGGTGCCTTTCCGGGTGCGGGCGACCCATCCCGGTGCCTGCCGGCCCAGGTTGCACTGCGCGCACAGCCCTTGTCCGTTGTCGGCGGAGGTCGGCCCGTGGTCGTGGTGGGGGACCACGTGGTCGCTGTGCCGGATCGGCGCCTCGCACCACGGCGTCCGGCAGAACTGGTCGCGGACCCGGATGAACCGGGCGAGCCCGGCGGGGAACGACCGGCGCTGGGATTCCATCGCGACGAGGCTCCCGCTCTCCGGGGCAACGTAGAGCCGGCGCAGCCAGGCGGCCTCCGCCTCGGCGGCGCTCACGACGAGCCGGCGCGCGAGGTCGGCGGGGATCGCTCCGAACCCGTGCACCACGCCGGGATCGTCGCTGCCAGGGCCGGTGCCGTCACCGAGCAGGGCGCCGTCGCTCATCACCAGCTGGATCTCCACCGGGACCGCGCCGGCGGAGGCCTGGCCGGTGACGCGCTCGACGAGGGTGTCGGCCATGATCTGGCCGCGGGTGCGGGGATCACCCGCTGCCACCCGGGAGTCCGTCTCCCGGCGCAGGGCGGCGTACATGGCCACGCCCTGGGCGACGGGGACGACCCCGGACAGGATGGCCATGGTGTCGGGGGCGGGGCGGCAGGTGACCCGCCGGTCGGCCTCGGCGTGGGCGCGCCTGCGGGCGACCGAGGCGGGATCGAGCCGGCACGCGAGCTTCTGGATCTCGGCGACGAGCCTGCGGTCGCCGAGCCCTTCCAGGGCCGCGGGGTCGCCGGCGAGCTGAGCGTCGATCTCCCGGCGGTGCTCGGCGGACAGGCACGCGGTCTCGCGCACGAGCAGGGTGGCGCGCCACTCGGAGATGATGCCGCGTTCGAGCGCGGCCAGGGTGTGCGGCATCTCGGTGACCAGTGCCTTGCCCAGCCCGAGGTGCTGCCCGCCGCGGAACGCCGATTCGCGCCGGGCCAGCCCGATCTGCCCGGCGACCCCACGGCCCAGCCAGGCCGATGGGACTCCCTCCGCGGCCTGGGCGGCGCGCTGTGCGTGTCGAGGGCGGCGGTGATCCGGGCCTGGGCTGCTGCCGCGGCCGCTTTCAGTTCCTCCAGCGCCCGGATCCGGGCAATCCGCTCCGCGTCGGGAACATCCGGGTCGAGCCGGGCCAGCCGGGCCACCCAGCCGGCGATGGCGCGCGCATCCAGCGGCGCCGCCGCCGGAGCGTCGATGCCGCCGCGCCGCATCTCACCGGGCTGCTCGAACACGCGTACGAGCGTATCGACGCCGACTGACACCGGCGGCGCGTCTTCGGCGCCTGTGGACAACTCCGTCCCGGCTCAGAACCGCCGGTTCGCCGCCAGCGCCGCCGGGCTCGCCATGAGCTTCTCCAGCAGCGCGGTGAGGGTGGCGAGCTCAGCGGGGTCGAGCGCGGCCGCCCAGCTCTGCTCGCGACGGTTGTGCGCGGCGAAGGCGTCGGTGAACTGGCGCTCGCCCTCGTCGGTGAGGGCGAGCAGCACGGCGCGCCGGTCGTGCTCGGCGGGGCGACGGGACACGAGCCCGTCGCGCACGAGCGTGTTCACCAGCGCGGAGACGGCGGCGCGGCTCATGCCGGACAGCTGTGCGACCCGCTTGGCCTCGATCGGGCCGGTCAGGAACAGCACGAACAGCACGCGGAAGCCCGGCCAGGACCAGCCGCGGGGCCGGTGCACGGCCGACTCGAGGTCGTAGGCGAGCGAGGTGGCGGCCCGGTGCAGGCTCAGGACCAGTCGCATCGCGGCCGCGTCGACCCCCGGCAGCGCCCGGACCGTGCGATCCATCGCGACGTCGACGAAGGACCAGTAGCTGAGGTCCTCGTCGTCGGGCTCGACGGAAGGGCTTCCCATGCGCTGCATTCTGCCGTACGTTCCCCCACAAACCGATCAAAGTTTTGATCGTATCTGCGGGAGGCCGACTCGTGACATTCGCGGGACTGCTCGACGACGCTGCGCTGTTCCCGCCGGGGAATGCGCCGATGGCTGGGGCGGTCCCGGCGCACCGGCGGCATCGGGACGCCTGGTACGCGGGACTCGTCGGTCCGTTCCTGGTGCCGGCCGCGCGACTCGACGAGCTCGCGGCACACCTGCCCGAGGACGGGGAGATACCGCTGGACCTCGGGCTCATCGCGGCGGCCGAGGCGCTGCCGGCCGCGCTCGCCGCGGTCGGGGCGGAGCGGCGGCTCGCGCTCGTGGCCGTGGAGGTCGCCCCGTCGCAGGCGACGGCCGCCGCGGTGGTCGAGGCGGTGCGGCAGCACGTTCCCGAGGGTGTCGCGGTGGCCGTCGGGGTGCCCCGCGGCCCGGTCCGGCCAGGGTTCCTCGACGCGCTGGCAGGTACCGGTCTGCGGGCGAAGCTGCGCACCGGCGGCACCGAGGCGGCCGCGTTCCCCGACGAGCGGGAGCTGGCCGAGGCGATCGCCGCCTGCCGTGCCCGCGCGATGGCGTTCAAGTGCACCGCGGGGCTGCACCACGCCGTGCGGCACACCGGCGAGGGCACCGGGTTCGCCCACCACGGCTACCTCAACATCCTGCTCGCCGCGGAGGCCGCGGAGCGGGGCGCCGACGCGGACACCGTGGCCGGGCTGCTGGCCGAGCGGTCGCCCGAGGCCGTCGTCGTCGCCGTCGCCGCGCTGTCCGACGACCGGCGGCGCGCTGCCCGCTCGCTGTTCACCTCGTTCGGCACGTGCAGCATCACCGAGCCGGTCGACGACCTCGTCGCGCTCGGCCTGCTCGCGCCCATGATTCCGGAGAGGACCCGATGACCTGGCTCGACCTGCCCGACGACACCCCGTTCGGCCTGGCGAACCTGCCGTATGGCGTGTTCAGCACCGCGGCCGGGCCCCGCCGCGTCGGCGTGGCGATCGGCGACGACGTGCTCGACGCCGGTGGCGCCGCGGCCGCCGTGGAGGCACCGTTCGCCGAGCTGCTCGCCGGGCCGCTGCTGGACCCGCTGCTCGCCGCGGGACGTCCGGCCTGGCAGCAGGTCCGGGCGGCGCTGACCGAGTGGCTCACCGACGACTCCTACGCCGACCGGGTGCGGCCGCACCTCCACCCGCGTGCCGCGGTGGCCCTGCACCTGCCGTTCACGGTGGGCGACTACGTCGACTTCTACGCCAGTGAGCACCACGCCACGAACGTCGGGAAGATCTTCCGGCCGGACTCGGCGCCGCTCACCCCGAACTGGAAGCACCTGCCGATCGGCTACCACGGGCGGTCGGGCTCGGTCGTGGTCTCGGGCACCGATGTCGTCCGGCCGTGCGGGCAGCGCAAGGCCCCTGCCGACGCCGAGCCGGTGTTCGGCCCGTCGGTCCGGCTCGACATCGAGGCCGAGGTCGGGTTCGTCGTCGGCGCGGGCTCGCCGATGGGTTCGACGATCGGCGTGGCGGACTTCGCCGAGCACGTGTTCGGGGTGTTCCTGCTCAACGACTGGTCCGCTCGGGACCTGCAGGCCTGGGAGTAC
Organism: Pseudonocardia nigra; assembly: GCF_019396355.1. Taxonomy (GTDB): domain Bacteria; phylum Actinomycetota; class Actinomycetes; order Mycobacteriales; family Pseudonocardiaceae; genus Pseudonocardia; species Pseudonocardia nigra. Next base: position 21,142 of record NZ_JAHKRK010000032.1, on the reverse strand, counting down.
GTGCCTCTGGGCCCGTTCCTGGGCAAGTCGTTCGCCACGTCGGTCTCGCCGTGGGTGGTGCCGCTCGACGCGCTGGCGCACGCCCGGGTGGCGCCGCCGCCGCGTGACCCGCAGCCGCTGCCCTACCTGCGCGACGCCGAGGACTGGGGGCTCGACCTCGCCATCGACGTGCGGCTGAACGGGCACGTGATCGCCCGCCCACCGTTCGCGACGATGTACTGGACGCCGGCGCAGATGCTCGCGCACACCACCGTGAACGGCGCGCCCACCCGCACCGGCGACATCTACGGCTCCGGCACGGTGAGCGGCCCGGAGCGCGACCAGCGCGGCTCGCTGCTGGAGCTGTCCTGGGGCGGCACCGAGCCGCTCGCGCTGCGCGAAGGCAGCACGCGGACGTTCCTCGAGGACGGCGACACGGTCACCATCACCGCCACCGCATCCGGCCCGGACGGCAGCCGGATCGGCTTCGGTGAGGTGACCGGGACGATCAGGCCCGCCCGACCCGCGACATGATCGCGGCGTAGGCGGCCGTCACCCCGGTGGTCAGCGTCGGCTCGACCACCGGGGCGAAGTGTGGCGAGTGGTTGGACGGCACCGGGTCGCCGCTGTCGACGACCTCGTCGGGCATGCCGCCGAAGAACCAGTACACGCCCGGCACGCCGATCGCCTCCGGCAGGTGGCCGAAGTCCTCGCTGCCCATCCGCGGCGCCGTCCGGCGCACCTTGTCCTCGCCCAGTGCGCCCGCGAGCGCTGCGCTGAGCTGTTCGGTGGCCTCCGGGTCGTTGTAGAGCAGCGGGAAGGTGTAGAGCTTCACGACCTGTGGCTCGGGTGCGCCCGACGCGAGCGCCTCGGCGTGGATGACCCGGCGCAGAGCGGCCAGTACGCGCGTGCGGACCTCCGGGTCGAGGTTGCGGACGTTGACCGTGAACTCCGCGGCCGACGGGATGATGTTCTCCTTGAGCCCGGCGTGGAAGCTGCCGATCGTCACGACGGCGGCCTGCTGCGGCGGCACCTCGCGGGAGACGACGCTCTGGATCCGCACCACCATGTGCGCGGCCAGCACCACCGGGTCGATCGTCTGGTCCGGCTGCGAGCCGTGCCCGCCGCGGCCGTGCACGGTGACCTTCCAGCTGTCGGCCATCGCCATCGCCGGGCCGCTCGACACCTCGACCGTGCCGGTCCGGCCGGGCCACACGTGTTGGCCGAAGACGACCTCGGGCCGCGGCACCCGGTCCCACAGCCCGTCGGCGACCATGGCGGCCGCGCCCTGGCTGGTCTCCTCACCGGGCTGGAAGAGCAGGACCACCGTGCCCGCCCAGGCGTCGCGGGTGGCCGACAGCAGCTCCGCGACCCCGATCCCGCAGGTGACGTGCATGTCGTGGCCGCAGGCGTGCATGACCGGCACGGCGGTGCCGTCAGGGAGCGTGCCGCGGGCGGTGCTCGCGTAGTCCAGCCCGGTCTGCTCCTGCACGGGCAGCGCGTCGGTGTCCGCCCGGAACCCGACGACCGGGCCGTCCCCGTTGCGCAGGACGGCCGCCACTCCGGTGCCGCCGACCGTGATCGCCTCCCAGCCCAGCGCGACCATCCGCGCGCTGATCAACTCCGCCGTCCGGTGTTCCTGCATCGACAGCTCGGGCGCGGCGTGCAGGCCCCGGTACAGCGCGTGCAGGTCCTCCCGCAGCGCGGCGGGGATCTCCAGCGGGGCGGGGAGCACGGTCATGGGTTTCCTCCAGCTCGGTCGTGATCATTCATTGTGAGCCGTGCGGTCGCGCAGCACCCACGCGAGGACCATGGTCACCAGCACCACGAGCGCCGTCGCGAACAGGGCGAGTGCCGGCAGGACGGGCACGAGCAGCAGTTGCATCACGGCGGCGACGACCACGGCGATGACGGTGATCCGTGGCTGCTTGACGAACGCGGCGAGCTGCACCACGACGGCGCCGATGATCGCGGGGAAGATGTAGAGCCGCGCGACCTCGACGATGCTCTCCGGCAGCACGCTCACCAGCCATGTGCCCAGGAGGCCGACGAGCACCAGCAGCGAGACCACGTGCACGACCACGGCGCCGCAGATCGCCATCACGGCGGCCAGCTCGGCGCGCCGGGTGCCCGGCTTGGCGTCGATCGCGACCTGGGCGACGATCGCCGACGGCAGCAGCTTGTTGGAGATGTTGCCGATCATGAAGGCCTGATACATCGCCGCGGGCCCCAGTACGGGGAAGTAGGTGATCGGCTCGATCACCCAGACCGCGGCGAAGACGGCCGCCACCGCCAGGAAGCCGGTCCACAGCTCGGCCTGGCTCGGCGAGAGGTCGGTGAAGAACACGAGGTAGGCGGGCGCGGCCCAGGACAGCGCCAGGCAGAGGCCCATCGTGATGCGTCCCCAGCGGGACGTGGTGCGGTCGTAGCGCGCGTAGGCCGCGAGCCCGGCTTCGGTCGTCGACACGGTCGTCCTCCGGTCTCAGGAAACGGGTGCGCCCGCGGCCCCGCTGGCGAGGTAGGCCACGACCAGGCCGATGATGATCGAGAAACCCAGCCCCCACTCGCGGAGCCAGGCCTGGCGCAGCGCCTTGGCCAGCGTGAGGCAGACTGCCATCGCCACGGCCGAGACCACGACGGTGATGATGTGCACCCAGGTCTTGCCCAGCTCGGCGATCCCCAGCGAAGCGAAGGCCCCGAGCAGCGCGGCCGAGGGGACGATCGCCATCAGCGCCGGGTTGACCGACCGCAGCCGCGCGTCGCCGCGCTTGAGCAGCGGGGTGAGCACGAGCGTCGCGACCATCCACATCCCGCCGGAGAGCGCCATGGCGAAGAACGCCACGGCGAACACCTCGGCCGTGTACCCGGTGCCGCCGAGGTCGGCGCCCATCGTCCCGGCGGCGAGGCTCGCCGAGGACGCCTCCGTGGCCGCGGAACCGACCAGGCCGATCCGCACGAGCACGGCGGGCGTGCCGAACAGGGCCAGCAGCGCCACCGCCACGATCACGATGGCGAGCGACGGACCGATCGCGGCCACCGCGCCCGAGCGGAACGACATGCGCAGGTCCTGGCGGGTGAACCCGATCTCGGGGCCCGCGCTGCGCGCCGCCCGCATGTAGATGACTGTCTGCAGAATGATCACTGCGAACACGGCGAGGGCGATGATCCACAGCACCGGGAGGTTGGCGTAGGCGGTGACCGGCGCACCGGCCGTGGCGGGAACGGACGTCATTGGCAGCTCCTGGCAGGGGTCCCGGACGGGTCACGTCGTGTGCCGGACCGTGCGACGGGAACCTAACAATTCCGGAGCGGGCATGTCGACCGTTCGTGCCCGGCCCGGACGCGGCTCAGGCCACGCGCTCCTTCGCGGGCGGCGGCATGTAGGTGGTGCGGCTGGCACGCAGGCCGAGTCGGTCCGCCCGCTCGAGCCAGGTGACGGCGGCCGCGGTCGGGTCGACGACGGGTACGTACGCCCCGTCCTTCTCGAGCCGGTCCTGCACCGCGCGGGCCACACCGAGCATGCCCGTGCAGCCCAACACGATCACGTCGGCCTCGCGGCGGGCGACCGCGTCGGCGGCCTGGGCGTGGATGCGGTCGACGAGCGCGTCGTGGTCGTCGAGGCCGAGCACGGGGATGTCGACCACCCGGATGGCGCCGAGGCGCTCGGCGAGCCCGTACCGGCGGAACAGGCCGTGAAGCATCGGCAGCACGTTGGGCCGCACGGTCACGATGCCGACCCGCTCGCCGAGGCCCAGTGCCGTGAGGACCGCGGGTTCGAACCCGCCGACGACCGGCACGTCGACGATCTCGCGCGCGGCCGGGACGGCGGGGTCGGCGAAGCAGGTGACGAACACGCCGTCGACGCCGTCGGCCGCGGCCTCGCGGACCCGGTCGAGGATCCCGGGGGCGGCGAGCGCCTCGTCGTACTCGGACTCGATGCTGGCGGGGCCGCGAGCGAGCGACACCACGTCGACCTCGGTGCCGGGTGCCGCCCACGCGGCGGCCTCGGCGCGGACGGAGTCGAGGAGTGCGTTGCCGATCACGGGCAGGATGACGCGCAGGTGCACGGTGAGCCTCCGGTCGTCGCAGGGTTGCGGCGACGGTAGGGCGCCGGGCGGGCGGCGGGAACGGGCCACGTGCACCGTCGGCCGGCTCGCGCTGTGCACGATGCCCCGGCCCGGCGGCTCAGGTCCCTGGCCGGTCCAACGTCCGACAGGCCATCTGCAGCGCCAGCCGCTGGCTGGCGTCGTCGAGGTCGACGCCGAGCCGGCCGCGCAGGCGGTGCAGCCGGGTGGTCACGGTGTTGCGGTGCAGCCCCAGCAGCTGGGCGGTGCCGGTGATCGACCCGTTCGCCTCCAGGTAGGCCCGCAGCGTGACCAGCAGCTGACCACCTTCAATGTCGCGCAGCGGCGCCAGCGCGGAGTCGGCGAAGGCCTGCAGGATCTCCGAGCGCTGCCAGGTGGCGAGCAGCCGGGCCACCCCGAACTCGTCGACGTGCTCGGCGGCCGGCCGGTGCTCGTGGGACCGGGCGAGGTAGGCCGCGTCGCGGGCCTCGGCGAGGGTCTCGGCGAGGCCGGTCGGGCCCCGGTGCGGGCGGCCGATGCCGGCCACGGCGCCCCAGCCGCGGGGCAGCGCCGCCAGGGCCCGGCGCACCCCGTGCACGACGGCGCGTCCGTCGTCGGGGCCCGGTTCGGCGTCCCGGCTCAGCCACGCCGACCAGGCGTCGCCGCGGTCGATCACGGCGGTCGGGCGCAGCCCGTGCTCACCGAGGGTGCCGCGCAGCTGGACGGTGATCGTCCACCGGTCCGGGTCCGCGCCGGCGCCGTCGACGATCAGGTGCAGCCCGACGTGCCAGTCCGGGAGCCGCCAGCCCAGCGACACCGCGCTTTCGGCGACGTCGCGCCGGAGGGCGGCGCGGCCGGCGAGGATCTCGGTGAGCAGGTGGGCCTGGAACGCGGTGTCGCGGTCGGCGGCGGCGCGCTGCCCGGTGAGCCAGGCCCGCACGAACGGCTCGGTGACGGCGAGCCCGGCCGCCACGGCCTCCCGCCTGCCGTCGTCGCCGCCGGGCAGGGCGCAGGTCAGCCAGGCGGCGGGCCGGTGCGCCCGCTGGTCCCCGACCGGGTGGACGAGCAGTCTGCCGCCCGCGGCGAGGTCGGCGTGCTGGGCGACGGCGAGGTCGAGCCGCAGCCCGGGCGGCAGGGCGACGGGGTCGCCGGCGACGGCGGCGCCGTCCGGGGCGAGCACCGACACCGGGGCGGCGAGCACCTGGCTCGCGGTGGCGACGACGTCCGGGCCGGTGGCCTTGTTCGCGAGCCGGCGCACGAGCTCCTCGACGAGGCGGGCGCGCACCAGCTCCGGGGCGCGCACCCGCACCGTCAGCCGGTGCAGCAGCTCGACGAGGTCGACTTCGCCCGCGGCGAGCACCGGGATGCGCAGGCGGTCGGCGAGCCGGATCGACGACAGCAGCGGTGGTGCTCCGGTCGCGGCGAGCACCAGCCCGGCCACCCCGGCGGCCTCGGCTCGGCGCACCAGCGCGTCGAGCCGGTACGGGGGGACGACCCGCGCGGCGTCGCACACGACGAGGTGCCCGTCGGCGGTTCCCGGGAGCTCCCCGCCGTACCAGGCAACGTTGCGCACTACGCGGTCCAGGCCCGCCGCGCCGGCGAGGGTGGTCGCCTGCGCGAGCAGCGGGTCGGCGAGCAGGTCGGCGACGCGGACGGGCCGGCCGCTCACGTCCACGCTCCGGCGAGGTCGAGGTCGAGGTCGAGCCCGAACGCGGCGGGCCCGACGACGGCGGCTGCGGCGGCGGGCCACCGGGCGAGCGCGGGAAGGTGCAGCACGGCCAGCGGCTGCCCGGGACGCAGCCGGGCGGGTGGGATCGGGGCGAGCGTGACCGGCTCGACCACCGCGAGCACGTCCGGGACGGCGGCGACCGGCACGCCGTCGACGGTCAGGGCGAGGTACTCGTCGAGCAGGTCCAGTCGAACGACGGCGCCGGTTGCGTGGTCGCGGACGGTGGCGCTGCCGAGAACGTGGTCGCGGCCGGGCCGGACCTCGTCGACGCGCCCCTCGCACAGCACGCTGGCCCCGATCCGCCGGGCGAGCTCGGCGGGGCCCGCGGGCCGCGCGGCGAGCTGCGCTCCCAGCCGCAGGCACAGCCCGAGGGAGCCGGACACGCCGTGGGTGACCAGCGCTGCGGCCGTGGCCGGGTAGATGGCGAACGCGGCCGCCCCGCCCAGCGCGGCGACGGTGGCGCGCAGCAGCCGCTCGGCCGCCGGCGCCGGGGCGGTGACGAGCACCTCCTCCGCCGCCGCGCCGACGACGGCCAGCGGCGTGATCGGCTCCCCGGCGACGGCGAGCGTGCTTTGGGAGATGAGCGGGAACGCCCGCCCCATCACGTCGCCGTCGACGACCGGCAGCCCGGTGGCGTGCGCGGCGAGCAGCGGGGTGAGGGCGTTGAGCCCGCCGATCTCGATGACGCCGACGGCCGCGGCGGGCCGGCCCACGGCGGCGGCCACGGCGTGCACGGCGCGGGCGAAGTCGGCGCCGTCCGGGGGCCGCTCGGCGACGACGTCGGGGGAGCCGACCAGCCCCACGTGCACGACGAGGGCGTCCGGCGGCAGCGCGGCGGCCGGGACGACGGGCACGGTGGCGCGGTCGGCCAGCGCGTGGCGCAGTGCCAGAACGCCGACGCGCACGTCCCCGCCGCCGCCGGACCCGAGCAGCGCCGCGCCGGCGCCGAGCGCGCCGGCGTCGGTCGCGCCCACGCCCCACCGCCGGGTCGGCGGGGACGTGTGCGGCGTGCTCACGCCGGAGATGATGACACCCCCGCGGCCGGTGTCAGACCGGCTCGTAGTCGTGGTCGTAGCCGAAGTAGCCCGGTCCGGCGAGCGCGAGCCCGGCGGGGGTGCGCCAGCGCGGGTCGCACGGCGCACCGAGCACGCTCACCCGCAGCCCGTACCGCAGCGTCTCGGTGGTCACCGGCTCGCCGGTGTCGGCGTCGAGCACGCAGATGAGGTCCGGGACGCTCACCACGACCCGGCCGTCCCGGCGGGCCACGAGGTGCTCGTTCTGGAACGACAGCTCCAGCACCGATCCGGTGTCGGGGCCGCTGCCGGTCAGTCGGGCCTCGCCGCGGGCGAAGCCGCCCGCGGTGCGGCGGGTGACGTCGACGACCTTGCCGGTGAAGACGCGCCTGCCGCCGAGCACGTCCGCCGCGGCCGCGACCGGGTCGGTGTGCTCCTCCCGGGCCCGCCGGATCGCCGTGCCGATCCGCTCGCACAGCGTGATCGTCCCGGCGACCATGTGGTCCTTGAGCTGGCGCCCCGTCAGCACGTAGAGGCTGGTCGCGGCCGTGCAGCCCATCTCCACCGCGACGCTGCGGGCCAGCCGCTCGGCCCACGGGTTGTCGATGGTGCGCAGCGCGAGGGTGTTGCCGCGCTCGTCGGCCATCGCCATGGGCGCGGCGGTGACCCCGGCGAGGGTGGGCAGCAGCATCTGCAGCTCCGGGAACGCCCGGCCCATGCCGTCGGCGTCGATCAGCGGCAGCGACTGCTCGGCGGCGACGACGAACGGCGTCATCGAGTTCAGCCCGCCCGCCTCCAGCGACACGGTGTGCGTGGCGGGCCGGCCGATGAGCTCCTCCACGGCACGCAGCGCGCGGCTGATCTCGTCGCCGGACGGGAGCTTCTCCAGCATGACGGTCGGCGCGCCCATCAGCGCGGTGGGCACGATGACCGCGTCGTCGGGCACCTCGTCGACGTCGACGAGCGTGACGGGGCCGTGCTCGCGGATCGCCTGCTGCGCCAGCAGCCGCCCGACGTAGGGGTCGCCCCCGCCGCCCGTGCCCAGGACGGCGGCGCCCCGGGCCATGTCGGGCAGCAGTTCGGCGGTGATCTCACGCATCGGTTCCTCCCAGGCTCAGCTCGCCGACGGCCTTGACCCGCACGCGCGTGGCGTTGCCGGGCAGGTAGGCCAGCGGCACCTCCTCGATGTCGACCACCGCGACGGACGCGGGGTCGGCGCCCGCGGCGACGGCCCGGTCGACCGCCTCCTGCCGGGCCTCGTCGAGCACGGCGTCGCGCCGCCCCGGCTCGATCGAGAACACGCGGTCGACCTCGCCGCCGACCTGCGCGATGGCCGCGCCGATCGCGTTCGCGACCGCGTGGTGCTCCGGGCGCAGCACGGCCGATGCCCCGGGCAGCTCGGCGGGCAGCAGGATGCTGCCGCCGCCGACCGCGACCACCGGGATCGGCTCGGCCGAGATCCGCATCCGGTCGACGATCTCGGCGGTGCGCTCGGTGATGCCGTCCAGCGCGGCGCGCACCAGCGAGCGGTCGAGCCCGGCGACCCGGTCGCGGTCGCCGAGGTCGGCCATCCCCGCGGCCACGGCGATGTCGGTGGCGGTCAGCTGGTCGCCGCCGAACACCACCGCCCGCTCGGTGAGGCGGTAGCCGACGCTCTGCGGCCCCACCCGCACCTGCCCGTCCTCGGTGGTGACGTGGCTGCCGCCGCCGATGCCGACCGAGAGCACGTCGGGCATCCGGAAGTTGGTGAGGATCCCCGCCACGTCGACGTCGGCGGAGGCCTCCCGCGGGAAACCGGCCTGCAGGATGCCGACGTCGGTGGTGGTGCCCTCGACATCGACCACCGCGCACGCCTCCTGCCGGGACAGGAACGCCGCCCCGCGCATCGAGTTCGTCGGTCCGGACGCGAACGTGGCCACCGGGTAGCGACGGGCGTAGTCGATGTCCATCAGCGTGCCGTCGTTCTGGCTGAGGAACACCGGCGCGGTGATCCCTGCCTCCCCGACGGTGCGCCGCAGCCCGGCCGTGACCCGCTCGGCGAGCTCGCGCAGCGCCGCGTTGATGATCGTGGCGTTCTCCCGGCCGAGCAGGCCCATCCGGCCGATCTCGTGGGAGAGGCTGACGGACACGCCCGGCAGCTCCGCGGCGACGATCTCCGCGGCCCGGCTCTCGAACTCGGCGTTGACCGGGGAGAACACCGACGACAGCGCGATCGAGCGGACACCGGCACCTGCCACCTTCTCGAGCACGGCCCGGAACTCGGCCTCGTCGAACGGGGCGATCTCGCGGCCGTCGTACTCGTGGCCGCCGTGGCACAGGTGGGTGTGGCCACCGAGCACCCGCACCAGGCGGTCGGGCCAGTCCACCATCGGCGGCAGCGCCCGGGTGGCGGGCAGCCCGAAGCGGATCGCCGCGGTGGGCGCGAGCTCCCGCCCCTCGACCAGCGCGTTGATGAAGTGCGTCGTGCCGATCATGACGGCCGCGACCTCGCCGGGGTCGAACCCGGTGGCCGCGCGCAGGTCGGCGAGCGCGGTGACGATGCCCCCGGTGACGTCGCCGGTGGTGAGCGCCTTCGTGGCGCCGAGCACCGTCGCGTCGCGCACGAGGACCGCGTCGGTGTTCGTCCCGCCGACGTCGATACCCAGTCTCAGCATTGCGGTCTCCTCGTTGCGATCGGGGGCGTTCAGCGGCCGGCGTCGGCCGGGGCCGGCGCGTCCGCCGGGACGGGATGGGTGGGCGCCGTTCCGACACCGCGCACCAGGCCGAGGCGGCCGGCGCCGACGTACAGCGCGAACGCCACCACCAGCGAGTTGATCGACGGCAGGCCCCACGCCACGAGCCCGCCGACGACGGCGGCGACGAACCAGATCACCAGGGTGGCCGGCACCCACACCGGGGCCGACGCCGGCAGCACCCCGTGTGCCCTGGCCTCGTCGAGCGCGGGCCGCCACCGGCGCACCAGGAAGTACTCGGCGACCATGATCCCGGCGATCGGCGGGAACAGCACGCCCAACAGCTGCAGGAAGCCGGTGAAGCCGCCGAGGATGCCGACGGCGCCGAGCACCGAGCCCGCGGCGCCCGCGACGAAGGTGACCGCGGCCCGGTTGACCCGCCGCCCGAACACGCGGTCCAGGAAGTTGACGATGCCCAGCGACGCCCCGTAGAGGTTCCAGTCGTTGATCTTCAGGGTGGCGGCGACGATCACCAGCGTGCCGAGGAAGCCCGAGGTCGAGGTGACGATCGCGACCACGTCGTTCGTCTTCAGCGCCAGCGCGAGCAGCACCCCGATCAGCCCGATCACGTACTCGCCCAGCGTGATGCCCACGACGGTCTGCTTGATCACGTCGCCGGTGGAGCGGTTGAAGCGGGACATGTCGGGGGTGATCACGGCGCCGACGATGAAGCCGCCCGCGACGATCGTCGTGCCCTGCAGCAGGGAGAGCGAGGGGCCGGCCGGCTCCGCGGTGAGCAGGTCGCCGATGTCGTGGCGGGCCAGCTCGGCCACGATCGACCAACCGGCGAGCAGCAGGAAGGCGGGCACGGTGATGTAGGCGGTCCAGGCCATCGACGCGAAGCCGAACACCACGATCGCGGTGACCGCCATGCCGAACAGCAGTGCCCAGCCCCAGACCGGCAGCACGCCGAGCAGGGCGGCCAGGCCCTGTGCGGACACCTCGTTCTGGATGCCGAACCAGCCGATGGCGCTCACGCTGATGGCCAGGCCGATGACCGCCGAGCCGGACGTGCCGAAGCCCGTCCACCGGGCCAGCACCGACGTCGACAGGCCCTCCCGCTGCCCGGCGATCCCGGTGAAGATCGTGACGACCTCCAGGATCACCGCGCCGAAGGTGATCGCGAGCACCGCGTCCCAGAAGCCCATGCCGAAGCCGAGCGTCGCGCCGATCAGGAAGCTCGCGAGCGAGCTGAGCATCCCGAAGCGCTGGATCGCGACCGAGAACCAGTGGTAGCGGGCCGCTGCGGGGACCCTGGCCAAGGCGTAGTCGTCGTGGTCGTCAGCCGCCATCGGTGTCTCCTTGTCTCGACGCGGCACGAGTGGGCGTGGATCGCGACGGTGCGTCCACCTCGACGCGTTGGGGTGCGCGGGACGCTAGGCAGCGGCGGTGGCCCCGACAATGGGCACGATGCCCAGCCGGCCCGCGCCGGTGGGCGATGTGCCCACGCCCGGCGGCCCGCCCGGTCGGGTGAACCCCGTCGCCCAGGGCGACCGGTGATGGCCTGCCCGTGTGAAGTGGGGAAACAGGGCGACGACCAGGTGTGCTCCGGGCCGGGACGGGGGAATCCGGGAGCAGCGGCCGACGCCGCGGCGTGCGTCGGCTTCTGTCTTCGGGGAGCCATATGATCGCGCTGCGCACCCTCGGGGTGGTCCTCGTGATCGTGCTCGGCGGCGTCGGGATGCTGGTGCTGTCGAGCGCGGTGTTGTTCGTCCTCGGCGTCGGGGCGGTCGTCGGGCTGTGCGCCTACTGGGCGGCGCCCGCCCTGCCCGACAGCCTGCTCGCCCGGGCCCCCGACACGCCCGCGGGCATCGGGGCCGTCGCCGGGGCGGGCACGGTCGGAATCTGCTTCGTCCTGGGCGGAATCGGCGTGCTCTTCGGGGGTGCGGTCGTCACGCTCGTCGTCGCCGGGGCCGCGTTCCTGGCCTGGCGCGGCCTGCGCGGCACCGCCGAGCTGCCGGAGGCGGAACCGCCGCCGCACGATCCGCCTGCCGCGCCACCCGCGCCGGCGGCGCCCGTGCTCCCGGCCGGCACCGCCGTCGCCGAGATGTCCACGCTCGACCTCTGCCGGGCGTGGCGGGTGAGCTATCTGCGACTGCAGCATGCCGCCGGGGCCACCGAGCTCGACGGCACCGCGCAGATCCGCCAGCGCTACCTCGACGAGCTCGAACGCCGTGACCTCGCCGGCTTCCGGCGCTGGATCGACAGCGGCGCCCGCGCCGCGAGCGACCCCGCTCGTTTCATCCGCACCGACATCGGGTCCCCCTCCCGCGAGGGTGGTGCGACCGGGTAGCCGGAGGGGAGTGAGCGATGCCGGGGGCGATGTCAGCGGCGGAGGAGCGCGCCGCGATGGTGGAGCGCCTCGCCGCCCGGGGGATCACCGACGAGCGGGTGCTGGCCGCGATGGCCGAGGTGCCGCGGGAGCGGTTCGTCCCGGCGGACGTGGCCGCCGACGCGTACGCGGACATGCCGCTGCCGATCGGGTCGGACCAGACGATCTCGGCGCCGTGGATCGTCGCCTTCAGTATCGAGGTGCTGGGCATCGGGCTGGCGGGCACCGCGTTGGAGATCGGGACCGGGTCCGGCTACGCCGCGGCCGTGCTGTCGCGCTGCTGCCGGACCGTGGTGACCGTCGAACGCCATCCGGGGCTCGCGGAGCGGGCGCGGGTGGTCCTCGCGGAACTGGGCCGCGACAACGTCGAGGTCCGGACCGGGGACGGAACCGCGGGTGCGCCCGACTGCGCCCCGTTCGACGGGATCGTCGTGACGGCGATGGCAGAGGACGACGTCCCGGCCGCCCTGCTCGAGCAGCTCGCCCCCGACGGGACGCTGGTCTGCCCGGTCGGGCACAAGGGGTCGGGGTCGTTGGTACGCCACCGCGCGGGCCGCCGCGAGGACCTTCTGGATGTCGCGTTCGTCCCGCTCGTCACCGGGAATCCGGACTGACCTCGCCCCTGTCCTTGCGCGTACGCAACGGATGCATAACGGCTATGGCTGTCCGGGTTTGCCGCCGGCCGTCCGCGGGGCACCGGAGGGGGCGCAGAGGGTTCGGTGCGGAGCGTTCGGCGAGCGGGAGGTGCCCTGATGGCCACAGCAGACGAGGGCGGCACAGGTAGGGGTGGCCCGGGCGGGGGCGGCACCGTGTCCGTCGCCGCCCGGTTCCCGACCAAACACCTCCCGGCGCCGGAGGTGCGGCCGCTGCCCGAGCCGCCGAAGTCCACGTGGCGGCTCATCGGCCCCGGCGTGATCGCCGCCGGGGTGGGGCTGGCGTCGGGGGAGTTCATCCTCTACCCCTACATCGCCTCCCAGGTGGGCCTGGTGTTCGTGTGGGCGGCGCTCGTGGGCCTCGCGACCCAGTTCTTCCTCAACATGGAGATCGAGCGCTACACCCTCGCCACCGGTGAGACGGCCCTGACCGGGTTCAGCCGGTTCTGGCGGCACTGGGGCCTCGTGTTCGCGATCATGACCTACTTCGCGAACCTGTGGCCCGGGTGGGCCACCAGCTCGGCCACCCTCGTCACCTACCTGTGGGGCGGCGACGCCCGCTGGATCGCCATCGGGATGCTGATCGCGATCGCGTTGATCCTGACGCTCGCCCCGGTCGTCTACGTGGCGCTCGAGCGCGCGGAGATGCTGAAGGTGGCGGCGGTGCTCGTGTTGCTGGTCGTCGGCGCGCTGTTCGCGATCGGCGCCGACACGTGGAGCGACGTGCCGCAGATCGTGACGAACGCCGGCATCCCGGTGGCGGAGCTCGGCTTCGCGCTGCTGCTCGGTGCGCTCGCGTTCGCGGGTGGCGGCGGCGGGCAGAACCTCGTGCAGAGCAACTGGATCCGCGACAAGCGCTTCGGCATGGGCAGCTACGTGCCGCGGATCGCGAGCCCCGTCACGGGGAAGCCGGAGGCGGCCCCGAGCACCGGCTTCATCTTCGAGATGAACGACGAGAACCTGAGCCGCTGGCGCACCTGGTGGCGCTTCGCCAACCGCGAACAGCTCTACACGTTCGTCTTGATCACGTTCATCTCGATCATCTTCACGTCCCTGCTGGCCTACTCCACCGTCTTCGGGCTGCCCGGGCTGGCGAACGACATCAGCTTCCTGCAGGCCGAGGGTCAGCAGTTGAGCGCCACCGTCGGCAGCTGGTTCGGCCCGTTCTTCTGGTTCATCGGCGCCTTCGCGCTGTTCGCGGCGGCGCTGGGCATCGTCGACTACACCAGCAGGCTGGCCGCCGACGTGCTCAAGACCTCCTACCTGCCACAGGCGAAGGAGAGCACGATCTACTTCGGCCTCGTCTGGGGTCTGGTGCTCATCGGGTGCATCGTGCTGCTGGCCGGGTTCGACCAGCCGCTCGTGCTGCTGGTGATCTCCGCGTGCGTCGGCGGCTCGATGATGGTGATCTACTCGGCGCTGCTCCTGTTGCTCAACCGGAAGGTGCTGCCCGGTCCGATCCGGATCAGGGCGGGCCGAATGGCCGCCCTGGGCTGGTCGTTCCTGCTGTTCGGGGTGCTGTCGGTCCTCACGATCATCAACCAGCTCGGCAGGCTGTTCGGCGGCGGGTGAGCCGGGCCCCGGCGTGCGTCAGAACTTCGGCAGGGCCGCGGAGGAGTGCAGGGCGCCCGGGTCGTGGAACCCGAAGCCGGCGCCCTCGGCGCGGTAGCGGGCCGCGTAGCGCTCGACGCGGTCGCGGTCCAGCTCGACGCCCAGTCCGGGGCCCGCCGGGACCGTCAGGTGCCCGTCGGCGTAGTTGACCGCCGGGCCACCGAAGTCGGCGACGACGTCGTCGCTGAGCAGGGCACCGTAGGCCTGGTTCGCGTACCTCGCGTTCGGCATGGCGGCGAGGGCGTGGACGGCCGCGGCCAGGGCGACCCCGAGCTCGCCCAGGCTGTGCTTGACCACCGGCAGCCCGGCCGTCTCACACATCCCCGCGGACCGGCGCATGTTCGCCAGGCCGCCGTCCATCTGGTTGTCCACGGAGACGACGTCCGCGGCACCCGCGCGGATCACGGCGAGCTGGGCGTGCCGGGTCCAGGAGGCCTCGTTCGCGAGCAGCGGCACGTCGATGCGGCGGCGCACGTAGGCCATCTCGTCGAGGTTGCGGCCGGAGACGGGCTGCTCGACGAACTCCAGGCCGTACCGGGCCAGCTCCCGCACCACGCGGACGGCGGCGCCCGGTGACCAGGCCTCGTTGGCGTCCACCCGGATCAGCGCGTCCGGGCCCGCGCCGTCGCGCAGCGCGGCGACCCGCTCGACGTCCCGGCGCGGGTCGTCGGCGCCGACCTTGAGGTAGCACGTCGAGAACCCGGCCTTCGTGGCGCGGCGGCCCTCCTCGGCGACGTCATCGGGCTCGGCGCGGGCCACGTAGTAGAAGAACTCGACACGGTCGCGGAACCGCCCGCCGAACAGCGTCACGAGTGGCTGCCCGCAGACCTTGCCCGCGATGTCCCAGCAGGCCATCTCGACCGCCGCGATCGCCGGGCTGCTCGCCCCGACGTGGTGCCAGGTGCCGACCACGTCGATGCGGCGGACGAGCTGCTCGATGCGCAGCGGGTCGGCCCCGATGACGAGCGGCCTCAGGCTCTCGGACACCGCGAGCACGATCTCCGCGGAAGGGTACGTGGCCGCTTCGCCGAGCCCGACGACGCCCTCGTCGGTCTCCAGCTCCAGCAGGACGCTGATCTGCCCGCGGCGCCTGCCGAACGCCCAGATCTCGTCGGTGCGGAAGGGGACGGCGACCGGGGTGGTGCGCAGGCCGGTGATCCGCATCAGCTCACCACCGTCAGCTCGCGCGGGACGGTGGTGAGCAGCTCGCACCCGTCCGCCGTCACCAGCGCGGTGTCGGAGACGACATGCCCGACCGGCCGCTCCACCCACGACATGAGGTGGAAGACCATCCCGGCGAGCACCTCGACGTCACCGCCGGGCCGGATGCCCAGCACCTCCGGCCCGCCCACCCAGCTGGGGGGATAGCCGATGCCCACCAGGTAGCCGCAGTGGTGGCGCACCGGTGGCGGACCCGCCGGCCCGGTCACGGCGCGCTGCCAGGCGGCGAAGACCTCGCCGGTGCGCACTCCCGGCCGCAGCGCGGCGCGGGCCGCGGCCAGCCCGGCGAGCGCTGCGGCGGCTGCCTCCTGCGCGGCTGGTGGGGCCCAGCCCGGATGGACGGTGCGGCACAGCGGGGCGTGGTAGCGCCGCACACAGCCCGACAGCTCCAGGAACAGTCCTTGACCGGGAGCCACCGCGCGGTCGCCCCACGTGACGTGCTCTTGTCCGAGCATGGCCACCGGGCGGATGAGCGGGACGAACCCCGGGGGCTCGCCACCCGCCGAGATCATCGCGTGGTAGGTCGCCGCGGCCACGTCCCGTTCCGCGGTTCCCGGCCGGGCGGCCGCGATCCCGGCCTGCATCGCCGCGTCGGACACCGCCGCGGCGCGGCGCGCCCACCCCGTCTCGGTCGCCGACTGGACGGCCCGTGCCGTCGCGAGCAGGTCGGAGCAGTCCCTCCAGGCCAGGGTGGGCAGCGCGGCGCGCAGTCCGTCCAGGACGGCGGGCGGCAGGAACGAGCCGTGCCGTTCCACGCCCACCGTCGCGCCGTCCGGCACCGCGTGGGCCAGCGCGCGGGCGGCCGCGTCCGCCGGGTCCTCGCCGTCGGCGAAGGTGACGTGCCGGGCGCCGGGCACCTGGGCCAGCACGGTCGCGCGCTCCATCTCGCGCGTGACGAGCAGCGGATCGCCCTCGGCCGGCAGCACGAGCATGGTGAACGCGAAGTACCCGAGGTGGTCCAGGCCCAGCAGGTAGTAGATGTTCTCCGGGCTCGTCAGCGCGACCGCGGTGAGCCCGCGGACGGCCATCGCCGCGCGCAATGCGGTGATGCGGGCGTCCCGGTCGGGATCGAGCGGGGCGAGGAGAGGGGTGGCGGTGGTCACGGCCGCAGCGTGCGGCCGCCCCGCCCCCAAGAACAAGTGAAGTTTTCTTCCGAGGATCGGTAGCATCACTGCATGTTGGAGCCGCGCCGACTGCGGTTGCTGCGGGAGCTCGCGGTCCGCGGCACGATCGCCGCCACGGCCGAGGCCTGCGGATACACCCCGTCGGGGGTGTCGCAGCAGCTCGCACTGCTCGAACGCGAGGTGCGGATGCCGCTACTGGTGCGCGAGGGCAGGCGGGTGGCGCTCACCGAGGCCGCGCACGTGCTGGTCCGGCACGCGGAGCGGGTGCTGGCGGAGCTCGAGGCGGCCGACGCGGCGCTGGCGGGGCTCGCCCGATCGGTCGGGGGCACGGCGCGCCTCGCCGCGTTCCCCACCGCTGCGGCCGCGTTCGTGCCCGCCGCGATCGCCCGGTGCCGGGCGCAACACCCGGATCTGCGGGTCGTGCTCGAGGAGCAGGAGACCGACGAGGCCGTGCTGGCGGTCCGGTCCCGCAGGCTCGACCTCGCGCTGGTGTACGAGTACGCGCTGCTGCCCCGCCTCGCCGACCCGGGTCTCGACGTCGAGCCCCTGCTCACCGAGCCGCTGCTCGCCGTCCTCCCGGCCGGCTCCACCGTCGCCGAACCGCTGACGCTCGCCGCTTTGCGCGACCGGGCCTGGATCGCTCCGCGCAGCGACACGGCCCTGCGCACGGTGCTGGACCGCGCCTGCGGGCTGGCCGGGTTCGCACCCGTGATCGACTACGCGAGCGACGACTACACGGTCATCGTCGCGCTGGTCGCGGCGGGGCTCGGGGTGTCGCTGCTGCCGCGGCTCGCGGCCGCGTCGCTGTCGGCCGACGTCGAGCTGCGGCCCGTCGCCGAGCCTGCGCTGACCCGCATGGTCTCGCTCGTCACGCGGGCGGGCAGCCGCGGGCACCCCGCGACGGCCGCGCTCGCCCGGTACCTCCGCGAGGCCGCCGCGGAATAGCCCGCCGGGGACCGGGCATTCCCCGATCATGAGTGAGACCACCACGGCCCGTCCGGCCCCGTCGCTGATCGTGTTCGATGTCAACGAGACGCTCTCGGACATGTCCCCGATGGCGGACCGGTTCGCCGCCGTCGGGGCCCCGCCGGAGCTTGCGCAGGTCTGGTTCGCCGGGCTGCTCCGCGACGGGTTCGCGCTGACGGCGGCCGGGGGAGTGGAGCGGTTCGCGGTGTTCGCCGACGGCGCACTGCGGTCGGTGCTGTCCGGGCGGCCGCTGGACCGGGACCTCGACGCCGCCGTGGAGCACGTCCTGGCCGGCCTGCCCGAGCTGACGGTGCACCCGGACGTCCCGGACGGGGTGCGTGGGCTGCGGGCGACGGGCAGGCGGCTGGTCACCCTGACCAACGGCCCGACGTCGACGGCGGAGCGGCTGCTGGGATCGGCGGGGATCGACGGCGAGTTCGAGCGGCTGCTGTCGGTCGAGGACGCGGGGGTGTGGAAGCCGGCAGCAGGGGCGTATCGCTACGCGGCGGAGACCTGCGGGGCCGCGGTCAGCGACATGCTGCTCGTCGCGGTGCACCCCTGGGACATCGACGGGGCCGCGCGGGCCGGGCTCGGCACCGCGTGGGTCAACCGCACCGGTGCGCCCTACCCGCCGTACTTCCGTCCGCCGCAGCACACGGTCACGCGGCTCGACGAGCTCCCGGCGGCCCTCGACCGGGGGTGACGGATCACCCGGGCGGCACGCGCTCGCCCTCCGGCACGTCCGGCACGAGGACGACCGGGCAGGACGCCTTGTGCGCGGCGCGCAGGGCCACCGAGCCGAGCAGGGCACCGGCGAGCACCCCGCGACCCTGGTTGCCCAGCACCAGCAGCTCCGCGCCGCGGGCGTGGTCGAGGGAGCACGGCGCTCGGGTCGCCCTCCCGGACGTGGGTCCGCACGGGGGCGGCCGGCTCGGACAGCGCCGCGTCGAGCCAGCGCCGAGCCTCGGCCTCGAAGTCCTTCTCCGGTGTCCCGGCCAGCGCGTTCGCGCCGAACTGGGGCGGCCGGTGCCAGACGGCGACGGCGTGCACCTCCGCGCCCGTCGTGCCGGCCTGCCGGACGGCCCAGTGCAGGGCCGCCCGGGCGCCGCTCGAGCCGTCGATCCCGACGACGACCCGGGCCGTGGTCGCGCTCTCCCTGTCCGCCATGCCGGTCGGGTACCCCGCATTCGGGACCGGTACCGTGCACACACGGGCGTAACGGCTGCCGTCCGGCCACCGACCTGCACCTCACCGCGTGCGAACCCGGGGGTGCACCCGCTCGTGACCAGGATCCAGCTGCACGGCCGGTTCGCGGTCCAGGTGGACGGCCGGGCCGTCGAACGGGACCTGCCCGGGCGCCGCGGCCGGCTGCTGGTCGCGTACCTCGCGGCGCACCGCCTCTCCGCGGTGGACCGGGCCACCCTCATCGCACTGCTGTGGCATCCGGCGGACCCCGGGCAGGGCGCGTCCGCGGGCTTCACCGTCGTCCTGTCGAAGACACGGGCGGCGCTGGCGCCGATCGAGATCCGCGGCCGCGGGAGCCTGCAGATCGTGCTCCCGCCGCACGCGATGATCGACGCCGCGGTCGCGGCCGCCGCGCTGCACGAGGCCGAGGCCGCGGTCGGCCGGAAGCAGTGGCGGCGGGCCTGGACGCAAAGCCTGAGCGCGCTGTTCGTCACCCAGCGGCAGTTCCTGTCGGACCTCGACCATCCATGGGTCGAGGAGCGGCGCCGCGCGGTGCGCCACGACCACGAGCGTGCGCTGGCGTGTTACGCCGAGGCCTGTCTCGAGCTCGGCGGCGTCGAGCTACCCAGCGCCGAGCGCAGCGCCCGCCGCCTGATCGACGCGCAACCGCTCTCCGAGACCGGCTACTGCCTGCTGATGCGCGCGCTGGCCCGGCGCGGGGACCACGCGGCGGCGCTCGGGGTGTACGACCGCCTCCGGAGCACGCTGCGCGACGACCTCGGCGTGTCCCCGAGCCCCGCCACCCAGGAGCTCTTCACCCGTCTCCTCTGAACGCGGGGGCGACCGCGGGCGGGCAAGGATTCGCCAACCTTTCCCTCACGTCCCGGCAAGCAGGCGGCGGATCCTGGTCCGGACGGGCACCGACCCGGCGAACGCGAGGAGGAGATCGTGAACCAGGTGAGCTGCGAGTGCGGGTTCTCGGCGCGCGACGACGACGAGGACCGGGTGGCGGACATGACGATGCAGCACGTCCGCGCCTCTCACCCGGACCTGGCCGACCAGGTGACGCCCGACGTGGTGCGGGGCTGGGTCGAACTCGTGCCGTGACGTGAGCGCACCTGTCCCGGTGCGGATCAGGCCGCCGGCCGGGCGTTCGCAGGCGATCGCCCCCCGGCGGACCGGGCGGGCCGGTAGGCCAGGCGCGACGGCAGTGCGAAGAGCCACGTGGCACCGGCCTTCACCAGCAGCCGGTGGGTCAGCAGCGACACCGCGGTGAGTGCGACGGCCAGCACCGGCGGGGCGAGGTACTGCACCGCGACCGGGAGGTCGACGTGGCGCAGGCCGATCATGACCAGCGCCAGCCACACCATGTGGATCAGGTACACGGGCAGGGTCTGCTGCCCCAGCGCCACCAACGGCCTGCCCACCCGGAACCGCACGATCAGCGCGGCGAACAGGATCCCGAACACCACCGCCAGGACGTTCAGCAGGAACGAGACACCGGGGACCGAGCGGAGTCCGAGCGCCACGGCGATCCCGGCGCCCACCACGCATGCGGCGGCCGCGAACACCACCGCCACGGGGGTGGTCGACCGGGCGAGGCGTTCGATCAGGTCGCGGGCGTAGCAGCCGACGAGGAAGAAGAACAGGTAGCGGGCCATGAACGTCCACGCGAAGCTGTCGATGCCGAGCAGCCCGGCCCCCGCCACCGCGGACAGGACGGCCGTGGCCCCCAGCTGCAGGGCCACCGGGACGCGCCGGACCAGCTTGCCGAGCACCGAGAACACCGCGAGCGCGTAGAGGAACCACAGGCTGGGGCCGGGGAGCAGCGGCGCCCAGAGCAGCACCTCGAGGCGGGCCGAGTCGTCGGGGTCGACACCCTCGGGGACGGTGGTGAAGAACGCCCACCGGAGCAGGGTCCACAGCAGGTACAGGTACAGGAAGAACGCCACCCGCTTGTGGAGGAGCGTGCGCCACGACGCGGCGAGCGGGCCCGCGGCGAAGAGGCCGGAGGCGAGGAAGAACAGCGGCATGCGCAACGAGGCGAGTGCCGAGTTCGCCGCGACGACCGGGTCCGGGGCCTGTCCCGACTCGGCGAGGAACATTACCGCGTGGTGAGTGACGACGAGGAGGATGGCCATCCCCTTCGCCGCGTCGACCCACGCCAGCCGCCGCTCACGGGTCGCGGTTCCACCTGCCGAATACTGGGATGCCATCACAGGATGCATCGTTCCCGGGCCGCCGGAGTGTTAGCCGTTTCTTCCGGTCGGCAGGACGAACCTCACGCTAATGTCGGGTGGCACGACGGGCGCCCGGCGGCGCTCACTCGGGGCGCCGCAGCCGGACCGTGTCGATCTCGTCGAGCTGCAGCCGTTCGGTGGGGGCGTCGGCCGCGGCGAGCTGGACGGTGACGGCGTCGGCGCCGGCCGGGGCGGGGACCCGCCTCCGCCGCGCCGCGCGGCTCAGGGCGGCGGTGATGCGGTCCGGGACGGTGCTGTGCTTGCGGCCCAGCGCGGGCTTCTCGACGAGGTAC
>NZ_JAHKRK010000319.1 GCF_019396355.1 Pseudonocardia nigra | reverse complement strand
GCCGCCACGACAGCCCCGACCGTCGCCGCGACCGCCACCTCAAGGCACTCCAAGACCTCGGATACGAGGTCACACTCGCCAAGGCCTCATAGGCTGCGGTCGATTCTCCTGACAGCCACTTTCACGCCACGAGCTGGCATGAAAGTGGCTTTGCTGCCATCGAGCGGGGCGTCCGGGACCAGTACTAGTAGGACGGCGGCGGCGTCGCGGTCGGCAGGTACCGCACGGGCGCGGCCAGCGTCGGCGTCGGCATGCTCGGCGCCCCGTCGGGGTCGGGCTCGTGGTCGCGCTCGGGCTGCCGGGACACCGGCTGTTCCGCCGCCTGCGATACGGGCTGGGGCCCGGTCTGCTCAGCCTGCTGCGACACGGAGGGCTGCGACACGGAGGGTTGCGGCACGGAGGGCTGCGGCACGAACGGCTCGGCCTGCTGAGCGGCCGCCTGGACCGGTGCGTACTCCGGCTGCTGCTGCACCGGCGGCCCGGCCTGCTGAGCCGCCGGCTGGGCAGGCGCGTACTCCGGCTGCTGCTGCACCGGCGGCGCGGCCTGCTGGGCAGGCGCCTGCTCCGGCTGCTGCTGGACCGCGTGCTGCTCACCGTTGTGCTCGGCGGGCGGTGCGGCGACCTGCTCCTCCTGCTGCGCGGCCGGCTGCTCAACCGGCTGGGCGGCCGGTTGCGCGGGTTGCTCGGCCTGTTGCAGGCCGTTCCGTTCAGCCGGGTCGGGCGTGACGGACAGCTGGTCGGGAACCTGCACCAGCAGCTTCGCCGCCTCCGGCATCGCCCGCTCGAGCAGTTGACGGCTCGTGTCGAGCTGCTTCGCGAGCCGGTCGCGCAGCCCGTGCAGGTCGTCGACCTCGCGCTGGGCTTCGTCCACCGTGCGCCGCACGGTGTCGCGGGTCTCCGCGAGCACCGTCTTCGCTTGCTTGTCCGCGTCCTCGATCACGCGCTGCGCGGTGCGCAGGCTCTCGGACTGCAGCTTCGCGATCTGCGCCATCGCCTCGCGGCAGCGCAGGACGAGCGTCTTGCGGAACTCCTCGTCCTCCTTCGCGCGCCGCATGACGGCCGCTTCGTCCAGCCGGGCGCGCTCCTCGGCGGCCTCGCGGCGCATGCGGTCGATCTCGCGCTCGGTGTCCGGGACCGTCCAGGCGTAGCCGTTCTCGCTCGAGTCGAAGTCGCTCGGGTCGAACTCGTGCCCGGCTTCCTCGCCCACCGCGGCGATGATCTCCGCGGCGTGCGCGGCCGCATGCGCCGCGGCCGCCGCCCGCATCTCCCCGAACTCGTCCTGGGCCAGCCGCAGCATCACCTGCAGCCGCTCGCTCATGCTGCCGACGCTGTCCGGTGGCCCGGACATGACGCGCAGCTCGTTGCGTAGCCGCTCGGCCTCCGCGCGGGCGGCGTCGAGCTCGCTCCGCGCGGTGTCGAGCTCCTTGCCGAGCTGCGCGGCCTGTTCGACCGCGGCAGCCCGATCGGCGGCGAGGATCTTCATGTCGGCGTCGAGCCGGTCCAGGTGCTTGGTCACCTGTACTGGGTCGAAGCCCCTGCGGACCACGGCAAAGGAGGCGGCCGAGGACTCCCGCTCGACTGTGACCATGTGGGCCACGGTAGCGACCAAGTTGCCGGATTTGACCCCGTCCGCCGCCCGTTTCACCTGGTCGTGATCACCGGTGGGCGGAGCCGGTCACTGTGTGGTCTCATCCCGCCCTGCCGGCGTCGAGATCATCCGGAGGGGCGCGCATGCAGCTAGCGGGACGAGTACGTCCAGCGCTCGGGCTCCTACTCACGGCGGTGCTCGCGCTCGCCCCGGGCGGGGAGCCGACGCCGCCGCCCGAGCCGCCACCCGAAGGGCTGGAACAGGTCCTCGGCGAGCTGCTGCCCGCGCAGCCGGTCGCGCCGGGGGTGACCCATCGCGAGTTCACGACGACCGACGCCGCGGGCCAGGTCATGGGCGACGTCGTCGAGGTCGCGCTCGACGACCCGGCGGTGCGCACCGACCTCGTCACCGCCGGTGCCGTGGCCGCCAGGGCGTCGGTCGCCGCGATGGCGAACACGGCCGGTGCCGTCGCCGCGATCAACGGCGACTTCTTCGACATCGGCAGCACCAGCGCCCCGGCGGGCCCCGCCGTCCAGTCCACGCGCCCGCTGAAGGCCGCGGTTCCCCAGGGCCGTCGCGGCGCACCCGCCGTCCCGGGCGCCGAGATGGACTACGTCTTCACGGTGGGCGTCGACCGGGTCGCGCGGGTCGACCGTCTGCGCCTCGACGCCCGCGTGGACAGCCCGCACGGGACGCTCCCCGTCGTCGGGCTGAACCAGCACGCCGTCCCCGTCGGTGGGATCGGGATCTTCACCCGGGACTGGGGCGAGGCGGACCGCGGCCAGACGCTGTGCGGTTCCGACAGCGATCGGAACGCCCCGTGCGCCCCCGATCGCGTGGAGGTGCTCGTCCGCGACCGCGTCGTGGCCGCGGTCGGCGCGCCGGGCGCCGGGCGCCTGCCGCCGAACGAGATCGCGCTGCTCGGACGTGAGCAGGGCGCGGCGGCGCTGCGCGCGCTGCAGGTGGGCGACCCGGTGCAGGTCTCGTACGCGCTCGTGCCCGAGAGCGGCGTCACCCCGCAGTTCGCCGTCGGTGGGAGCCCGATCCTGCGCGACGGCAGGCCCACCGAGCGCCTCGACGACCGGGAGCGCGCTCCGCGCAGCGCCGCGGCGCACAGCCCGGACGGCACGCGGCTCTACCTGGTCACCGTCGACGGGCGGCAGGACGACAGCGTCGGGACGACCCTCTCCGAGCTCTCCGCACTGCTCGCGCAGCTCGGCGCCGTCGACGGGATGAACCTCGACGGCGGCGGGTCCTCCACCCTGGTGTTCCGGGCGCCCGGGGCGGGCGAGGTCACGATCGTCAACGACCCGTCGGACTCGTCCGCCCGCCTGGTCCCGAACGGCATCGGCGTCTTCACGGGGTGACCCGGTCCCGGGTGCCGGCAAGGTGGCTTTCCTGCCACCGGACGGCGGCATTGCCACCTTGCCGGCGATCCCCCGCCCACCGTGTGCCGTGCCCGGGAACCGCCGGGTCGGGCCGTCGATACTGCGTACGTGCAGTACCGCCACGCGCCCGACGAGGACTTCAGTGATCTCGCCAGTGGCGCCGTGCTGCGCTCGGCCCCCGGCCAGCCCGCGTTCCCGGTGCGGCTCGGGCTCGAACTGCTCGGCCGCGCGCTCGAGCACGTGCCCGGCACCGGGCCCGTCACCGTCTGGGACCCGTGCTGCGGGGCCGGCCAGCTGCTGACGTCCGTGGCGCTGCTGCGGCGCAGCCGGCTGGGTGCGGTGGTCGGCAGCGATGCCGAGCCCGCTGCCCTGGCCCTCGCCGAACGGAACCTCGCACTCCTGACCGCGGACGGGCTGGCTCAGCGCGAGTGCGAGCTCCGCGGGCTGGCCGACGCGCACGGCAAGGCCTCGCACGAGCGGGCGAGCGCCGCGGCACACCGGCTCAGGGACCGGCTCGCCGCCGACGGCGGAGACCTCGCCTGGTCGCTCCACCGCGCGAACGCCCTCGACCCGGCGCAGCTCGCCCCGATCGTCGCCGCGCAGGCCCCCGACGTCGTCATCGCCGACGTCCCGCACGGCGACCGGACCCACTGGACCCCGCACGACGGACGGAGCGGCGAGGCCGACCTCGTCGCGGCGCTCGACGCTGTCCTGCCCGCCGGCTCGGTCATCGTGGTCGTCGTCCGCGGCCGACGGGTGCACCTGCCCGCCGGGACCCGCGCGCTGGAGCGGCACCGCATCGGGCACCGCGCCGCCGCGCTCGTCCGTGCGGGCGAGGTCGCCGGTTCCGCTCGGTGCTGATGCTCGCTCCGCAAGCTCCGCTCAGTAGCTCTTGCGCAACACCAACAGCGACCGGGCCGTGATCCGCAGCCGCCCGCCCGGCTTCGCGTCGCGCTGCCTGCGCCGCGCCCGGGCCCGCAGCGGGTCGGCCGTGTCTACCGCGATCTCCCAGACCCGGCCGAACGCCTCCCCCGGCAGCGTGAACGGGATGGGCTGGTGGTGGGCGTTGAACAGCAGCAGGAACGAGTCGTCGACCACCCGCTCGCCCACGGCGTCGCGCTCGGGGATCCCGTCGCCGTTCAGGTAGACCCCGAGGGTGCGGGCGAACCCGGGGCCCCAGTCGTCGTCGGTCATCTCCTGGCCGTCGGGGCGCAGCCACACGATGTCCTCGATGTTCGAGCCGCGGATCGGGCGGCCCTGGAAGAACCGCCTGCGGCGGAACACCGGATGCGCGGCACGCAGGGCGGCCACCTCGGCGACGAAGTCGGTGAACACCGAATGCTCCCTCGCGCGCTTCCAGTCCACCCACGACAGCTCGTTGTCCTGGCAGTAGACGTTGTTGTTCCCCGACTGGGTGCGCCCCAGCTCGTCGCCGTGGGAGAGCATCGGCACGCCCTGGGAGAGCAGCAGCGTCGCGACGAAGTTCCGTTTCTGGCGCTCGCGCAGCGCGAACACCGCGTTGTCCTCGGTCGGGCCCTCCACGCCGTGGTTCCAGGACCGGTTGTGGCTCTCCCCGTCGCGGTTGCCCTCGCCGTTGGCCTCGTTGTGCTTGTCGTTGTACGAGACGAGGTCCTCGAGCGTGAACCCGTCGTGCGCGGTGACGAAGTTGATCGACGCGATCGGCCGCCGGTTGTCCTTCTCGTACAGCTCGGACGATCCCGTGAAGCGCGAGGCGAACTCACCGAGGCTCGCGGGCTCCCCGCGCCAGAAGTCCCGCACGGTGTCGCGGTACCGGCCGTTCCACTCCGTCCACAGCGGAGGGAACCCGCCCACCTGGTAGCCGCCCTCCCCGACGTCCCACGGCTCCGCGATGAGCTTCACCTGGCTCACCACCGGGTCCTGGTTCACCAGGTCGAAGAACGCGGCGAGGCGGTCGACCGAGTGGAATTCCCGCGCCAGCGCCGAGGCGAGGTCGAACCGGAACCCGTCGACGTGCATCTCCGTGACCCAGTACCGCAGCGAGTCCATGATCAGCTGCAGTGACTGGTGCTGCCGCACGTTGAGGCTGTTCCCGGTGCCCGTCGTGTCGTAGTAGTGCTCGGGGTCGCCGGGCACCAGCCGGTAGTAGACGTGGTTGTCGATGCCGCGGAACGACAGCGTGGGCCCGAGGTGGTTGCCCTCCGCCGTGTGGTTGTAGACCACGTCGAGGATCACCTCGATCCCCGCCCGGTGGAACAGCTTTACCATCGTCTTGAACTCCTGCACCTGCTCACCACGGGTGCCGAAGGACGAGTAGTCGCCGTGCGGGGCGAAGAAGCCGATGGTGTTGTAGCCCCAGTAGTTCGACAGGCCACGCTCGCCGAGCGCGTGGTCCTGCACGAACTGGTGCACCGGCATCAGCTCGACGGCCGTGACGCCGAGGCGCTTCAGGTGCCTGATCATCGCCGGGTGGACGAGGCCCATGTAGGTGCCGCGGATCGCGTCCGGGATGTCCGGATGCGTCATCGTCATGCCCTTGACGTGCGCCTCGTAGATCACGGTCTCGTGGTACGGGACGCGCAGCGGCCGGTCGTTCGCCCAGTCGAAGAACGGGTTCACCACCACCGACCGCGGCATGTAGGGCGCGGAGTCCGCACGGTTGACCGACCGCGGGTGCCCGAACCGGTAGGAGAAGAGCGCCTCGTTCCAGGTGATGTCCCCGTCGACGGCCTTGGCGTAGGGGTCGAGCAGCAGCTTCGCCGGGTTGCAGCGCAGCCCCCGGCGCGGGTCGTAGGGCCCGTGCACCCGGTAGCCGTAGCGTTGGCCCGGTCCGCACCGGGGCAGGTACCCGTGCCAGACCAGGGCCTCGCGCTCGGGCAGGTCCACGCGCGTCCCGACACCGTCGTCGTCGAACAGGCAGAGCTCCACCCGCTCGGCGACCTCGGAGAACAACGCGAAGTTGGTGCCGCCGCCGTCGTAGTTGGCACCGAGCGGATACGGCGATCCGGGCCAGATGTCCAGGGGACGCTCCCGTCGTCGGGGCGCGGGTCGCCCCCGCACCGGTAGGTAACGGACATACCCGATCAGGTGAGGTTCCGCACCCCCTGGGGGACCTCCGGCCGTGTCAGCGCAACCGCTTCAACCGGCGATCGCGGCGGCGAGCTCCTCCGCCAGCTGCGGCGTGGCCGCGACGACGCCGGACCAGCGCCGGGTCAGGTCGGGGTCGAGCTCCAGCGGCCGGCCGTGCACGTCGAGCACCGCCCCGCCGGCGGCCGGGACGGTGAGCATCGCTGCGGCGAGGTCGACGATCCGGTGGGTGTCCGAGCCCGCGTCGGCGAACGCGTCGACCGACCCCTCGGCGACGAGTCCAGCCCGTCCAGCATCGGCACCCACCGCGGCCGCGGCCCCGAGGTCCGCGCCCCCTTCCCGAACCGCACATGCAGCTTCCCGAACGGGCCCCGGCCGAAATGCACGTCGCAGCGCTCCAGCAGC
>NZ_JAHKRK010000318.1 GCF_019396355.1 Pseudonocardia nigra | reverse complement strand
CCGAGACACTGACCGCCTACCACCTGCACCCCTCCCGCGGCCGGGCCGCGGTGACCGAGTTCGACGTACTGCCCGCGTTCCGCGGAACGGTCGTGCACGACGCCCTGGCCGTCTACGACGCCTACCCCGATGCCCGGCACGCCCTGTGCGGCGCGCACCTGGCCCGCGAGCTGGTCGCCGCCGCCGAAGCCACCCCGACCAGGACTGGCCCAAACAGGCCCTCCGGGCGCTGCACGGGCTCAACACTGCCGCCCACCATGCCCGCGAGCAGCGACAACACCAGATCCCGCCGGAGATCGCCGAACCGCTACTGACATCGTGGCGCCACGCCATCCTCGTCGGGCTCGCCGAACACCGCCGCACACCCGGGCGCAAACAGTCCAAGACCCGCAACCTGCTCGAACGCCTACGCGACCGCGACGAGCAGGTGCTGCTGTTCGCCCGCGACCTGACGGTGCCGTTCACCAACAACCAGGCCGAGCGTGACGTGCGCCCGACCAAGACCCAGATGAAGATCAGCGGCTGCCACCGCTCCGCCGACACCGCCCGCGCCTGGCTACGCATCCGCAGCTACATCTCCACCGTCCGCAAACACGGCGCCGACGTCCTCACCGCACTGCGCGACGCCATCACCGGAAACCCCTGGTCACCACCCTGCGCCTCAACCACCTGAATGGTTACGATCGGTGAGCCCTACCAGATCGAGCCACCGCTCCGCGCGCTCGACGGCAGCGCGCCGCTCACCGATCCCGACTTCCAGTGCGCGCACAACGTAATGATCCGGCGCATAGCGCTCCTGCAACTCGGCCATGCGCCGATCGAAGGTCATGCACTCCCCGCCGGGACCGATCGTCATGTCCGCGAACCAGAGCAGATCACGCACAAGGCTGCGTTCGTCCTCGAACTGCGCCATTTCGCCGGAAAACCCCAGAGATCGGGCTTCCGAGGCCGCCGCGGAATGGAATGCGACGAGACCCACCAGCCGTTCGGGGGCGCCGACCGTCCGCAGGTAGCGCGCGCCGTCGAGCGGATGGAACGTCGTGGCCAGCTCGGGCGCATACCCGACGTCGTGCAGCCACGCCGCGGCGTGTAGTACCTCTCCGTTCTCCTCATCGAGCGCGACGGCCATGCGCCCTGCGCGGACGGCCACCTCTTGCACGTGCACCCAGCGGCGCGGCAGCGCGTCGGCCAGCACGGCACGCGCCGTCTCTTCGGCCCATCGCAGGATCGCCACGCTGGGAGCCTACGAGCATCCGGGCCGCCCGGGTCGCCCGTCGTGGGTATCGGCAGATCCCGGCGACTCGCGCGTCAAACGGGGGCGACTCGCGCGTCGGAAACGGGCGACTCGCGCGTCAGCGGGTCGCCGTCCCTGCCAGGCGGCGGTCCGCGTCCTCCCAGTTCGGTGGCAGTGTGGCGGCGGGCACCGTCCAGAACCTGAACGCCGAGTCGGCCATGACGGACCGGTGGCGCGTCATCACCGAGCGGTGCGGCTCGCTGCGCACCATCGCGTTCAGCGCCGCGCGGTCACGCCACGCGCTCAGCGTGCGGAACTCCCGGCGCAGTGGGTGCGCCACCAGCGACACCCCGAGCGCCCCCTCGGCGCGCCGGGTCTGGGCGTGCACCCGCATCGCGTCGAGGAAGAACGGCAGGACGTGGCGGAAGCCCCGCACGCGGAATCGGGACGCCATCACCACGACCTCGGCGGCCGGGTCGGGCTCGTGAATGCTGGTCCAGGGCAACGTGGGCACTGTTCCTCCTTCAGGTCTTGACAATGACAAGATGCCCGTCCGCGCGAATCTTGTCAACGTCAAGACCTCGGCTAGGCTGAACCCCGTGCCGTACCACCACGGGGACCTGAGGCGTGCGCTGCTGGACACCGCGCTCGAGGCGATCGCCGAACACGGCCCTGTCGCCGTCAGCCTGCGGGACGTCGCGCGCCGGGCCGGGGTCTCGCACGCCGCGCCGACCCACCACTTCCGGGACAAGACGGGCCTGCTCACCGCTGTCGCGACCGAGGGGTGGACGCTGCTGGGTCAGGCGCTGAACGAGGCCGCGGCGGACGGCGGGTTCGTCGACGTCGGCGTCGCCTACGTGCTGTTCGCGACGGGCCACCCCGCCCACTTCGCCGTGATGCGCGCACCCGGCCTCGTCCGCCGGGACGACCCACAGCTCACGACGGCCATGCAGCAGGCAGGCGCGCAGCTGCACGCCGGAGCGAGCCGGTACGCGGGCGACCCGGGCGACGCGGGCGTCACCGCCCTCGCGGCGTGGTCGCTGGTGCACGGCCTGTCCGCCCTGCTGCTCGAGGGCGCCGTGACCTCCGAGCCGGGCAGCGACGTCGCGGCGCTCGCCCGGTCGGTCGCCGAGCGCCTGCGCGGCGCCGACGGGTAGAGCGTCACCAGCCGGAGAAGAACCGCTCCTCGGCGCGCGGCTCGCCGCTGGTGGCGCCCTTGACGAGCTCGGTCGGCAGCGTGACCTGGCGGGGCCGGTTGCGGTCGCCGCGCTCGAGCAGCAGCTCGCCCGCCACGCGCCCCTTCTCTAGCACCGGCTGCCGCACGGTGGTGAGCCCGGCCCGCTCGGCCTCGGGAACGCCGTCGAACCCGGTGACGGTCAGCTGCCCCGGTACGGACAGCCCGCGCTCCGCGGCGTGCCGCAGCGCGCCGAGCGCCAGGATGTCGGAGGTGCAGACGATCGCGGTGAGCCGAGGGTGGGCCGCGAGCAGCGCCGCTGCCGCGTCCTGCCCGGCCTCGACGCTGTGCTCGAACCGCTCGTGCACGGGCACGTCGGCCCAGTCCACGCCGACCTCGGCGAGGCCGTCGCGGATCCCGGCGAGCCGGTTGCGCTGCACCGGGTAGGTGGCGGCGACCTCCCGCTCGACGGCAACCGGCCCGTCGTTGCGTCCCGCGGCGATCCGCATGCAGAGCACGCCGATGCGCCGGTGCCCGAGCCCGGTGACGTGCCGGGTGAGCGCCAGCATGCCGGCGCGGTCGTCCACGCCCACCCGGTCGACGCCCTCCACGCCCACCGGCTGGTCGCAGACGACGGTGGGCACCGGCCGCTGCAGCACGGCCAGGAAGTGCGGATCGTCCTCGCTCACCGAGTACACGACGAACCCGTCGACACCCGCCTGGTGCACCGCGGTGACGTCGGCGTGCTCCGGGCTGACCGGGACGAGCAGCAGCCCCTGCCCCGCCTGCTCGCAGGCGAGCGCGAGGCCTTCCAGGAATCCGGTGGCTGCGGGGTCCCGGAACGCGTACGAGAGCGCCTCGGTGAGCAGCAGCCCCACCGCCCCGGCCTTGCGCGTGCGCAGTGACCGCGCCACAGGATCCGGACCCGGGTACCCGAGCCGGCGCGCCGCCTCCAGCACTCGGGCCCGCAAAGGAGCCGACAGCTGGTCCGGACGGTTGTACGCGTTCGAGACCGTCGTCCGCGACACACCCAGCTCCGCGGCCAGCGAGGCCAGGGTCGCCGGACGCCGCACGTTCGATGGCCCCATCGGCGAACCGTAACGGTTCAGACACTCAGACGGAAAGTCGAGGACCCACCCGAGGAGGGAGCTGCTCCTCACACGCTAGAGTGAATGACAATGGTTATCAGTCCACTGTGATCGGGGAGATCAGCAGTCATGTCGCTCCGCCGAAGCGCCGTCGCCGCGCTCGCCGCCCTCGCCCTCGCCGGATGCGGCTCCCAGGCCGCACCGGGAACGGCCGACCAACCGGGTGCGGACGCGCCGATCAACGTGGTCGCGTCCACCGACGTCTACGGGAGCATCGCCGACGCCGTCGGTGGCGACCGCGTGACGGTGGAGGCGCTCATCACCGACCCGGCCGCCGACCCGCACTCCTACGAGAGCACCCCTGCCGACGCCGCGACCGTGGCGGACGCCGCGATCGTGGTGTTCAACGGGGGCGGGTACGACCCCTTCGTCCCGCAGCTCGTCGAGGCCGCAGGCGGTGAGCGCACCGTGATCGAGGCCGTCGCGCTCCCCGGGCTCGCCCCGGCCGAGGGCGAGGCCGCCGAGCAGCCTGCGCCCGCGGAGGAGCACGCCGAGGAAGGGCACGCCGAGGAGGGGCACGCCGAGGGCGAGGCCCCCGCGCACGACCACGGGGCGTTCAACGAGCACGTCTGGTACGACCTGCCGACCGTCCAGAAGGTGGCCACGCAGCTCGCCACCGAACTCGGCGCGATCGACGCCGCGAACGCTGCGGAATACACGGCGAACGCCGAGGCGTTCAACGCCGAGGTGGGCGAGTTGCTGACGAGGGCGCAGGCGATCGGCACCGCGCAGTCCGGGGCCAGGGTGGCCGCCACCGAGCCGGTGGCCGGGTACCTGATCGAGGCCGCCGGCCTGACGGACGTCACCCCCGCGGAGTTCGCCGAGGCGATCGAGGAGGACACCGACCCGCCCGCCGCCGTCGTCGCGGAGACGCTCGCGCTGTTCACCGGTGACCCGGTCCGGGCGCTGATCGTCAACGCGCAGACCCAGACCCCCACCACCGACCAGGTCCGACAGGCCGCGGAGACTGCAGGGGTGCCGGTCGTGGAGGTCACCGAGACCCTCCCCGACGACGCCGACTACGTGACCTGGATGGGCGGCCAGATCGACGCACTGGCCGGCGCCCTCGACGGAAGCTGAAGACCGTGACCGCACCTCCCACCGCCACCACCCGCGACGGCACCGAGCAGGCCGTCCGGACGCCCGCGCTGTCGCTGCGCGGTGCCCGCGTCAGCTTCGGCGAGCGCACGCTGTGGGAGGGCCTCGACCTCGACGTCGCGCCCGGCGAGTTCGTGGCCGTGCTCGGCCCCAACGGGTCGGGCAAGACCACGCTGGTGCGGGTGCTGCTGGGGCTGCTGCCGCTGTCGGCGGGCGAGGTGCGCATCGCGGGCCGTCCTCCGCATCGGGGCAGCCCAAGCATCGGGTACATCCCGCAGCAGAAGGCGCTCGACCCCGACCTGCCGCTGCGCGGCCGCGACCTCGTCGGCCTCGGCCTGGACGGGCACCGGCCCGGCCTGGGCCTGCGCGGCCGCCGCGGGCGCCGGGAACGGGTCGATGCCGCGCTCGCGGCCGTCGGGGGCACCGAGTACGCGAACGCACCGGTCGGGCGGCTGTCCGGCGGCGAGCAGCAGCGCCTGCGCGTGGCGCAGGCCCTCGTCGGCGACCCGGACGTGCTGCTGTGCGACGAGCCGCTGCTGTCGCTGGACCTGTCCCACCAGCGGACGGTCACCCGGCTGATCGACGAGCGCAGGCGCGCCGCCGACACCGCGGTGCTGTTCGTCACCCACGAGATCAACCCGGTGCTGCCGCTCGTGGACCGCATCCTCTACCTCGTGGACGGCCGGTTCCGGATCGGCCCGCCGTCGGAGGTGATGACCTCCGAGGTGCTGTCCGAGCTGTACCGCACCGACATCGACGTGCTGAACGTGCGCGGCAGGCTCGTGGTCGTCGGCGCGGAGTCGTACGGCGAGCACTGCCACGAGGAAGCCCCCCAATGAACGAGCTTGCGAGTTCATCCATCAATGCAGCTGACCTGCTGGGCAGCCTGTTCACCTTCGAGGGGATCGGCGAGCTGCTCGCGCTGCCCTTCGTGCAGAGCGCGTTGATCGCCTGCGCGGTGCTCGGGCTCGTCGCGGGGGCACTCGCCCCGCTGATCGTCTCGCGCGGGATGGCGTTCGCCGTCCACGGCACCGCCGAGCTGGCGTTCACCGGCGGCGCTGCCGCCCTGCTGATCGGGATCGGTGTCGGGGTCGGGGCCGTTGCAGGCGCCGTCGTCGCCGGGCTGGTGTTCGGGCTGCTCGGGCTGCGCCAACGGGAGCGCGACTCCGTGATCGGGGTGGTGCTCGCGTTCGGCCTCGGCCTCGGGGTGCTGATGCTCGCGCTCTACAGCGGACGCGCGTCGAACAAGTTCGGCCTGCTCACCGGCTCGATCGTGTCGGTCGACTCCACCAACATCGCCGTGCTCGCGGTCGTCGCCGTGCTCGTGATCGTCACGCTCGCGGTGCTGTACCGGCCGCTGCTGTTCGCCAGCACCGACCCGGACGTCGCGCTGGCGCGCGGCGTGCCGGTGCGGTTCCTCTCGCTGGTCTTCGCCGTGCTCATCGGGCTCACCACGGCGCTCGCGGTCCCGATCGTCGGGGCGATCCTCGTGCTGTCGGTGATGATCGCGCCGGGCGCCGCGGCGGCGCGGGTCACGGCGAACCCGCTGCTCGCCACCGTGCTGGCGGTGCTGTTCGCCGAGCTGTCCCTGGTGGGCGGCACGGTGCTGTCCCTGGCACCCGGACTGCCGGTGTCGGGTTACGTCGCGACGATCGCGTTCCTGCTCTACGTCGGGTGCCGGCTGGTGGGCCGGGTGCGCTCCCGCCGGGTGGCCGCCGCCTGACCCGAACGTCAGGAAAGCCACGTTCCCGACGCTGAACGTCAGGAACGTGGCTTTCCTGCCACTTGGGGGCCGGCTCAGCGGCGACGGCGCTG
>NZ_JAHKRK010000317.1 GCF_019396355.1 Pseudonocardia nigra | reverse complement strand
CATCCCGACGATCTGCCGACCCTCGTACGATTCGCTCACAGGGGCCTCCTCAAATCGATGGTGTGAGCACCCCGAGCATGAGCCGGGAGTCACGAGGAGCGGAGGCCCCGCTCCTTCATCACATCAGGCCAGGAGCCTCGCCAGGTCGAGTGCCACCGTCTCGGCGTGGTCGATCAGCGCCGTGGCCGTCTGGACGAGCCGCACCGGGCGAGGTCCCAGCGCGCCGTCGCTGTCGAGCCCGAGGTCGAACGTGAAGCCGAAGTCCTGCTTGAGCGCCGGCGGTGGCTCGTCGGCAAACCGCGCCTGCTCAGCGATGGTGAAGATCTCGACGCCCTCCTCGATCCTGATGACGTCCTCGGGCACGAGGCCGATCAGCGGGGCGGCGTCGCCCAGCACGGAGTGACCGAAGCGCAGGTTCACCGTGCCCAGGTACATCCCGAGCGGGATCAAGACCTTGTGCTTATCGTCGATATCCAGGCGGTGCAGCGCCCAGAGCTGGTCGTCGCCCCCGGGGTGCACGGCGCTTGCCATGACGGCCGCTACCGCCGCCGGTGACGCCCCGGCAAGCCGCTTCTTGACCCATTTCGGCCAGTCCGTTGCCTTCTTGGCCGTCGGGAACATCGTCTCCGGCCCGACCGTGCCGCCGGCGTCCTCGACGAGCCGGCACACGACGTGGTCGAGCGCGGTGCGCGCGTTGTGCAGCGCGTCGCCCAGTACCAGGCCGAGATGCTCCGGCGGCTCGGCGCGGACGTGGACGTGGGCCCTGATCGGGCCGCTGTCCGGATCGGCTTCGTGGTAGATCTCGAACGGCTCGCTGTCCATGTAGGCCTTGGCATCGCGCTCGAGCTCGGCGAGGTGCACACGTGCGCGGCCGAGCTTCCCGCGCACGCCAGCGGCGGGATCCTTCTGCACGACCCCATCGTCGTCGACCCAGCAGACGCCCGAGGGTGGGGTCGGCGCTCAAGGCCGCGCGGGCCAAGAGCTTTGACGGACCGCCTGCGGCGGGGGCCTGTCGGCCCTTGGCTTAGCACCGCCTGACTCACCGTCAAGGGCGCTCCGCTGGCGCTCCGCGTCGCTATCGCGACGGCCCTGCGGCCGCCCTTGACGGCGAGCCTCCACGGCCGTGCTGGGGCGCCTTGCGGCGGCGGGGGAACAGCACCCCGCCACCCCAAGGGGGACGGGTCGACAGGCCCAAGGCGTCGGAGGCCAGCATGACCAGCAGCAGCGGGCACAACCGCCGGATCCGTTCGATGGCCTACGAACCGACCGCCGAACCGACCCCGCCGTCGAGGGTGGCATGCCCGCACTGCGGCGCATCGATCACAATCGGGGCCCGCAACCTTGCGCCGGAGCCGTCCGGGGAGGCGCCGGCCGCGCTGGTCGTGGACCTGCCGGACGCCGCGGCGGTGCGGGTCCCGGTGGCGCGGGTACTGCGGCTGATCCTCGAGGTGATCGACGCGCGCCGCCCGGTCGCACAGCTGGACGAGGTGGTTGCGCCATCGGTGCTGCGCTACGCACGCGCGGCCCGGCTGGCCGGGCGGCCGGCGCGGGTGTCGCGGCTGCTGTCGCTTCGGGTGTTCCGCCCGACCGAGCACGCCGCCGAGGCGGCTGCCGTCGTGGCCGTCGAGCAGCGGCGCCGCGCCGTCGCGGCACGCTTCGAGCAGCAGCAGACCGTGTGGCGGTGCGTCGCGCTGCGGATCCTGTGACCGCTGACCGGCACCGGCCCCGGGCGGCGGGCGGTGTGGACAACCGGAGGGCTGTGGATGAACCGTCCATCGCGGGGACTGCGCCAGGCACGATACGTGGCATGCTGACGGACTCTGTCCACCCGACCGTCCCGGAATCGCCTCAACCGCCGGCGGTGGTCGAGCTGCTCAAGCGCGTGGCCGCTGAACGGGGCCTGGACTTCGAACCTGCGCCGGAGGTGGTGGTCGAGGCGCTACCCGCACTGGCCCGGGCTGTTGAGCGCGTGGCCGAGCGGTGCCGCGACGCGCAGGAGCGGCGCTGGCTCGCCGCCGCCCTGGCTGCGCTCGCTCACCATGTTCAAGCCGGCACGCTCCCCGAGGTCCCCGTGGTCCAGCCGGTCGACGACGCACACGGGCCCGGGTGAGCAGCCGTCAAGACTGCGGGGAGGCGCTGGCGCACTCGGCCAAGCCGTGTCCAATGCTGGATCATTCACCGTGGATGCCGTGTCAATCGCGATGACGGCGAAAGTCGGCTGTGCGTCGCCACCGGAGGCAGCACGTCCACGAGCGACGTCTCTCTGACCAGCGTGATCGATCTTGTTGACAGCACCGTGGAGCGCCTGGACGACCGGCAGGAGCGGCGCTGGCTCGCCGCCGCGCTCGCGGCGCTATCCCACCACGTTCAAGGCAGCCGCCGTGCCGGTACGACAGGGGGGCTGTGGGCGCGCATCACGGGCAGGTCGTAGCAACACTGGTGCTCGGCCTGCTGTGGCACCAGATGTGGCACGAAACAGTGTGTACGAGCGTGCTTAGCCGCTACCCGAGAGGGGGCCTTGACGAGCCTTGTCGCCGGTCGAGGCCACCGGCAACACGGAAGGGCTGTCTTACACCCGAGCGGTCGCAGGTTCGAACCCTGCCGCGCCCACCAGGAAACTCACGCGGACGAGCCTCGATGCGGGCCGGCGTGGACGCGTCCGCCGGCACGCTCTGGTGCGGACGGTTGGGCGGTACCGGGCACGGGTCCGGCCCACCAGACTGGGGGATGCCCCGACCCGAAGGACGGTGCCGATGCCCGTGCCGACGCTGGAGTCCGTGCTCTCCCGGGTCGACCGGTACCTCGCGACCGGCGATCGGGCCGCCGTGCTGGGGCCCGGAGTGCTCCCCGACGCGGGCCCCCTGTGGCGGGCGGGCCTGTCCGAGGCCGGGGCGTCGGTGGAGGTGCTCGACGCGCTCGCCCGGCTGCACTGGTGCCGGTACCGGGCCTGCGACGGCAACGACGTGCTCAACGACCTCCAGGCCGCGTTGGTGCTGTTCGCCCGGGTCGGGCAGGTCGACCCGGAGCTCGTGCCCGCGGACCTCCGGCCGATCCTCGCGCGCGGGGTCACGGTCGACCACCAGTTCATCGGGCCGGAGCACTGGGGCCGGGTCGGCATCCGCCTCCTGCGGCAGGCGGAGACGCATCCCGACGTCGCGATCCTCGATCAGGCGGTCGAGATCTTCGAGGGCACGGTCGCCGTCTACCCGCCGAGCCACCCGTTCTGCCCGGGTGACATGCGCAACCTCCGGTACGCGCTGCGGCTGCGGTACGGGATCCGGCGCGACCCGGACGACCGCAGGCGCTCGATCGAGGTGAACCGGGCGTTGCTGCGGGGCAGGTCGCCCGGCGAGCCCGGCGAACCGCTCGGCCCCGACGCTCCGCCCGTGCCTCCGCTGCCACCGAAGGTCGGCCGGTTCCGCGCCGGGCGCGAACTGGAGCGGCGGTTGCAGCGCGTCGCGGAGCTGCACGTCCTCGGACAGTTCGAACTGGCCGAGGACGAGGCGCGGGATCTCCTGCACGTGCTGGAGGACCTGCGTCGCCCGGACGACCCGGTGACAATCCGGCTGATCACCCTGCTCGCGTCGACCCTGGCCGCGCTGGGGGAGTCGGACGACGCGCAGCGGGCGCAGGCCGAGGCGCTCGCGCGGACGCGGCGGGCCACGGGGAGGTAGCCACCCCGCTGTCCCGCGTCGGCGACGAGGGGAGGACGGTTCGAGAAGGCGCCATGGGCGGGAAAGTAGCGGCCGGCACCGATCAGACCAGGTCGCTGCGGCTGAGCACCCCCACCAGCCGGTCGCCGTCGACCACCGGCACCGCGCGCAGGCCTCGGTCGGCGACCAGCGCCCGCGCCTCGCCGACGGTCGCACCGACCTGCACGGTGATCGGCGTCCTCGTCATCACGGCGCTGACCGTGGCGTGCGCGGACCGGCCGGCCAGCGGGTTGGTCAGGATGTCGGCCTCGCTCAGGATCCCGAGCAGCCGGCCCTCGCCGTCGACGACCGGGAGCGCGGTGTGCCGGTGGTGCAGCATCAGCTCCGCGGCCCACGCGACCGGTTCCGCCGAGCCGACCGTGACCACCTGTCGGGTCATCACGTCGCGCACCGGAGTGGCAGCGGTCGGGGCGGGCCCGGCGCGGCGCCCCCGCTGCAGGGCGAACAAGGCGTCGTCCAGCGGCTCTTCCCGGCCCCCGAAGAAGCGTCGCGGGCCGGCCCGGCGGCTGCTCCCGTCGCGGTGTCGCAGCAGGTCACTGCGGGTGATCACGCCGACCAGCTTGCCGCCCTGCACGACCGGCATCACGCGCAGCTCGCCATGGCTGCGCAGGCGCTGCGCCACGACCGCCGCGTTGGCGGTGGCCGACATCGACAGCAAATCGGAGCTCATGATCTCCTCGACGCGAACCCGTCCGTCGGCGGCCGCGCCCTCGGCCCCGTACTCCTCGCGATACCGCAGGACGTCGAGCAGGCTCACGATGCCGACCAACCGGAACGACGCGGAGACCACTGGCAACGCGCTGAAACCGAAGCGGGTCATGCGTTCGACCGCCGCCGATATCGGCTCGTCGGAACGGACGGTGACGACGCGAGCGGTCATGAGGTCTCGAACGAGTCGTGCCATCCGAGCGACGTTAGCGAGTTCCACCGCGCCGTGGCGTCGAACGATGCGGCTGTTCCCTCGGCGCGGGGCCGGCGGCGCGCAGCGCCGGGGCCACGTGCCCGAGTGCCTCGCGCAGGAGGTCGGGGAACGACGCGCGCGGGACGACGAGGAGCAGGTCGCCCGTCGCCTCGCCGCGGTCGGGCGCGGGCCGCAACCACTGCTCGGTGGCGACCCGGGCGGCGGCCGAGACCGCGGCCGCGAGCACCGGGGCCGCGAGGTCGTCGCCGTTGCCGGTGCGGTCCGCGATCGCGGCGGCCAGGGGCTGCTCGATCGCGGCCACCGCGTCGAGGAACTCCGCGCGCAGCCCCGGCGTCGACGTGATCAGCCGGAGCACCTCGCCGCCCGGTTCGCCGTCAGCGATGTACTGCTCCACGACCGCGGCGGTGACGGCGTCGGCGAGCGGCTCGTCGGCCGGCCGGGCGCGTAGCGCCGCGCCGACCCGCAGCGCGCGTTCCGCAGCGACCGCGGCCACGATCGCCTGTTCCCGGCTGGAGAAGTAGTTGTTGTAGGTCCTCGGCGACACCCCCGCGGCCTCGGCGATGTCGTCGACCCGCACGTTCTGCGGTCCGTGCTGCAGCGCGAGGCGCAACGCCGCCGCGCTGAGTGCCTCGCGTGTCGCGGCCTTCTTGCGTTCGCGCAGGCCCGTGCGCTCCCTGTCGGTCACGATGCGATCGTACCCCCCTTCTGCGTACACGCAATTTTGCGTGCACGCAGAAGTGTAGTCTCGCGCCTGGCACTCGACATCCGCGAGTGCCAGCCCCGGGTGATCGGCGCCGGTGAGGACCAAGGTCCGGCCGTCGCGGGCGCCTGCGCCGATCACCCGACACCCGAGGAGAGGACGTTTCGCGATGGCGAAGCAGATCGCGTTCGACGAGGAGGCGCGCCGCGGGCTCGAGCGCGGCATGAACACCCTCGCCGACGCCGTGAAGGTGACGCTCGGCCCGCGTGGCCGCAACGTCGTCCTGGAGAAGAAGTGGGGCGCGCCCACCATCACCAACGATGGTGTGTCGATCGCCAAGGAGATCGAGCTCGAGGACCCCTGGGAGAAGATCGGGGCCGAGCTGGTCAAGGAAGTTGCCAAGAAGACCGACGACATCGCCGGTGACGGCACCACCACCGCCACCGTGCTGGCCCAGGCGCTGGTCCGCGAGGGTCTGCGCAACGTCGCCGCGGGTGCCAACCCGATGGCGCTGAAGCGGGGCATCGAGAAGGCCACCGAGGCCGTGTCGCAGCAGCTGCTCAAGACCGCCAAGGAGGTCGAGACCAAGGAGCAGATCGCGGCCACCGCCTCGATCTCCGCGGCCGACAAGTCCATCGGCGACCTGATCGCCGAGGCCATGGACAAGGTCGGCAAGGAGGGCGTGATCACGGTCGAGGAGTCCCAGACCTTCGGTCTGGAGCTCGAGCTCACCGAGGGCATGCGCTTCGACAAGGGCTACCTGGCCCCGCACTTCGTGACCGACACCGAGCGGATGGAGGTGGTGTTCGACGACCCGTTCCTGCTGTTCGTCGCGGCGAAGATCTCCGCCGTGCGGGACCTGCTGCCCGTGCTGGAGAAGGTGATGCAGGCGGGCAGGCCGCTCGTCGTGATCGCCGAGGACGTCGAGGCGGAGGCGCTCGCGACGCTGCTGGTGAACAAGCTGAAGGGGACGTTCGCTTCGGTGGCGGTGAAGGCGCCGGGCTTCGGTGACCGCCGCGAGGCGACGCTGGCCGACATGGCCATCCTCACCGGAGGCGAGGTCATCTCGGAGAAGGTCGGCCTCAAGCTGGAGAACGCCGACCTGTCGCTGCTGGGCCGCGCCCGCAAGGTCGTGGTGTCCAAGGACGAGACC
>NZ_JAHKRK010000316.1 GCF_019396355.1 Pseudonocardia nigra | reverse complement strand
CCCGGCCGAGCACTGGATTCATCTGCGCACGACGAACCCCATTGAATCGACCTTCGCCACCGTCCGTCACCGAACCAAGATCACCCGCGGCCCCGGCTCGCGCGCCGCCGGCCTGGCGATGGCGTTCGAGCTCATCGAGGCCGCCCAAGCCCGCTGGCGCGCCGTGAACGCCCCACACCTCGTCGCGCTCGTCCGCGCCGGCGCCGTGTTCGAGGCCGGCAAGCTCGTTGAACGGCCCGAGCAACACCCACAACCCCACGCGGCCTAAAAAATCTTCATCCACAGGTCTTGACTATTGCTCCCCGGGGCCGGAGGTCTCGCATACCCGCGATGTGCGCTGTGACGTCGGCGACGACGTCCTCTTTCAAGAGCGGGCCGTCGGCTCCGGGCAGGTCTGTCAATGGCCAGCTGGTCTTCCCGGATCCCGGCTGGGCGGCCGCTTCTGGCGATCGGCGCCGGCCTACGGCCCGGTCTACGGCCCGGTCTGGGGCATGTCAGCGGTATCGGTGCGATCGCTGGCATCCTGCCTATGGCATAGCGATAGCCGGTGGCGGCGACTTCGCCGCCCCGGCGGGACTCGAACCTGCGCGGTGCCCCCGGCGGGGCTCGACAAGGATGGGAACGGGTGTGACCGGCGCGTGCATGCCGGATCGCTGATGGTTGAGAGCAGCTTCGTGCTCGAGGGGTGACTGATGGCCGTCTGGCGCCCGGTGCCTTCTCCGTCGTTCGGTATCGTGGCAAGCGGTTTGGCAAGCTGAGTTCCGAACTCGACCGACGTGGCGAGAAGTCACCGGCAGCGATCCGGTCGGTCGTGCAGACGCCACACCCCGTCGGGACGATCTGCGGTCAGTCCGGCGGCTTGGACCTGAACTCTGACGCTGGCGCAATGGGCGGCCGACGGGCCGCTCGCGATCTTCTTCTTCGTGGCGGGGGGTGGAGCTCAAGCGGGAGCTCTTG
Source organism: Pseudonocardia nigra (assembly GCF_019396355.1). Taxonomy (GTDB): domain Bacteria; phylum Actinomycetota; class Actinomycetes; order Mycobacteriales; family Pseudonocardiaceae; genus Pseudonocardia; species Pseudonocardia nigra. Next base: position 5,534 of record NZ_JAHKRK010000316.1, on the reverse strand, counting down.
GCTGGGACCTGCGCGACCCGCGGCGCGCGTCGCTGCCGGTCGCCGCTGTCGTCGGGGCGATGGTGGTCCCCACGCTGATCTACGTGGTGATCAATGCCTCTGCGGGTAGCGGGGCGCTGGTGGGTTGGGCAGTCCCGGCTGCCACCGACATCGCGTTCGCACCCGCCGTTCTGGCTGGCGATCATCGACACCCAATCAGCCGCGGCGCGACGCACGTTCCTGCTCACCCTGGCCGGGTGGTCGACAACCTGCTCACGATAATGATTATCGCGGGGTCATCTACACCAGGGTCGCTGGAACCGGTTCCACTCTGGCTGGCCCTGGTCCCTCTCTGATGTTCATGCTGTTCGTGCAGCGGCGGGGGCGGGCGTGGCGGCTGTTGCTCCCGCTCGCGGTGATCACGTGTGTGCTGGTGGACGAGTCCGGCGTCGCTCGCCCCGTTGCAGGTGTCCTGCTCGGGTTCACCGTGCCGGTGATCCGCGCCGAGGGTCCCGGCCCGGGGCCAGCCGAGCAGTTCGTGCACCGCTTCCGGCCGCTGCCTGCCGGTGTTCGCGTTGTTCGCCGCCGACTGTCGATCGGGGGTGCCGGCGGGCTGGGAGCGGCCCTCGTGGACTCGGTGGCCCTCGGGGCCGTCGTCGGCCTGGTGGTAGGCAGGACCATCGGCGTGCTCGGCTTGACCTGGCTGGTGCCACGTTCACCCGCGATCAGCTCGCCGAAGGGTTTGAGTCGTTGGGACGTGCTGGGCCTTGCGTTGCTCGCCGGGGTTGGGTTCACGGTGTCGTTGCTCATCGGGGTGGTGAAGGGGCGCGCCAGCGACGCCGTCGGTGTGCCCGCCGTGTGCGAGGTGGACGAAGCGTGCGGCTGATCGGCGGATTGCCAGGAGTGGTCGGTAGGCCGTTTGGGGCCTACGCTGCAGGTAGGGCGCGCCGGGAAGGCTGGTCGGCACCAGCTGACTGCTGTGCGAAAGGTCCCGGCGATGACCAGACCCTCCAACTCCGGCCCCGGCGACCTCGACGCTCTGTCCTCCTGGGAGCGGCAAGTCCTCGCCGGCATCGAGGCGGACCTGGCCGCTGGCGACCCCTGCCTTGCCCAGGAGATGAGCAGCTGCGTTCGCCGTTCGACCGCGGAGTGGTGGCCGCTCTCGGCTCGGTGCACGGTGCTGCTGTTCGTCGTGCTGGTCGTCCTCGTGCTCGTCGGTGCGCTGGTGCCGGCGTCGTGGCGGGCCGTCCTCGGCCTGATCACCACGATCGTGGTGGTGCCGTGGATCCTGCTCTGCGCGATCGAGCATGCCAGATCGGACTGAAGGCCGTACGTCGTCGAATCGAAGGAAGTGGGATCTGTGCTCACGACGGTTCTGATCGTGGTCATTGCGCTGGTGGCGCTGCTGCTGGCCAGCGGCGTCCGGATGGTGCAGCAGTATCAGCGTGGCGTCGTCCTGCGCTTCGGGCGGCTGTTACCCGAGGTCCGTCAGCCGGGTCTGCGGCTGATGGTCCCGGTCGCCGACCGGATGGTGAAGGTGCCCGTCCAGACCGTGGTGATGGACGTCCCGCCGCAGGGCGCGATCACCAAGGACAACGTCACGCTCAGCGTCGACGCGGTCGTGTACTTCCGCGTGACCGATCCGGTGAAGGCGGTGGTGAACGTCGAGAACTACCTCGGCGCGATCTCGCAAGTAGCGCGGACCTCGCTGCGTTCGGTGATCGGGCGGGCGGACCTGGACACCATGCTGTCCGACCGTGAGCAGGTCAACGCCGAGCTGCGCGCGGTGATCGACACCCCCACCGACGACTGGGGCATTACCGTCGATCGGGTCGAGATCAAGGACATCGCCCTTCCGGAGAGCATGCGCCGTGCGATGGCCCACCAGGCCGAGGCCGAGCGTGACCGCCGCGCCCGGGTGATCGCCGCCGATGGCGAGTACCAGGCTTCGACCCGGCTCGCCGACGCCGCACGGGCGATGGCCGACACTCCCGGAGCGCTGCAGCTGCGACTGCTGCAGACCGTCTCCGACGTGGCTTCGGACCAGAACAGCACGTTGGTGATGCCGCTGCCGGTGGAGCTGCTGCGCTTCTTCGAGTACGCGACCGGCGGCACGGGTGATGCGTCCGTCTCCGCACCGGCCCTCTCGACACCGCCGACCTCCACACCGACCTCCACGCCGGCCGGTGTGCCGGCGGAGCCGCCTGCTCCGGTGGACGCCGTCGCTCGAGGGTCGGAGCGCACCGCTGACGACGGGGTGGGGAGGTAGGAGGTCACCAGAGGTCGGGAGGAAGGTCCTCGGTCAGAACCTCCAGCTCGCTGCGGATGCGCGCCGCATAGGTGGCTTGCATGCGTTGGTCGAACTCGACGATCGTGAGCCGTCCGTCCCGCAACGCTCGCTCAAGACGCCGAACGACGGCATGTCGTTCGGCGTCCGACACGCGAAGATCCCGGTACACGCCCGTCCCGTCCCTCGTCGGATGGGTCGAGGATAGGACCGGCCCGAGCGGTCCGCCCGGCGCTAAGGGCCGCCGTGCTCACAGCAGCCGCCTGGTGACGAGGCGCAGCAGCGCGAGGACGAGCGCGCCCTACTGAATAAGCCCGGCCACGTGGATAATCACCTGGCACTGCTGCGCTTGACATCGGTTTCACACGATCGGGGCCAGGGGAGGCGCGTTGACGCACGAGCGCACCGACGAGAACTCTCCTCCGCTGGCAAAAGGCGAGCGCCGCGGCGCAGACCGGCGCACGTGAGAGCGACTCGCCCTCGGTCGCCGTTGCCGCAGTCGAGAAGTTCGACCGGCACGGCGTCGCCGTGTACTCGCTGGCCAGGGCCATCGTGGGTGAGCCCGCTGCCGCGGAGGAGATCACCAAGGACGTGTTCGCTGCTGCCGCGCACGCCGGCGAGGGCTGCTTGACAACGCTGCTCGTGAACACCCATGAGCGCGCGGTCCGCGTCGTGCGGGATCGCCGGGCTGGGTCCGCCGCGGTGCCGCCCGCTGCCGGCACCGCGCCGGCGTCGGTCAAGAGCCTCGACCCCATGGCTTGTACCGCATTGGAGCGTTCTGCGTCCGCGGCTACACCGCTGCCGAAGCCGCCTCCCACTTCGGATGCTCCGCGCCACCGTTCTGCGGATCCTCCGGCAGGGGGTCGGCGAACTCGCCCCGTGACCTGACCGCGCCGTCCAGCTCGTGAACTCGTCGCGATACCGACTTGTGACCCCGGCACGCGTTTCCGCGGTGCCGGTCCGGCAAGCCCCATCGTGACCGCTGTCGGACACCGACCGAGGAGCACACCATGACGGGGACGAACGACCCCGGGATGAGGACGGCCCCTCGCCGCGAACTGGGCACCTCTGTCCTTCGTGGCGCGCTGGGCGGCTTGCTCGCCGGCGCCGTGTTCATCGGCTTGACCATGTGGTTCGCGGCATCGATGGGTAACCCGGCCACCCAGCCGTTCCTGCTGATCTCGACCATCCTGCTCGGCGCGGACGCGATGATGACCGGCGCGGCGAGCGTCTGGCTCGGCGTCGTGGTGCACGCCGTGCTGTCGATCGTGTTCGGCATCGTCTTCGCGCTGGTCGCGCCGCCGTTCGGGACCAACGGGACCACCGCGCTCGCGGGTGGCCTGTACGGCCTGCTGCTCTACGTGGTCAACTTCGTGGTGCTGGGGATGACGGTGTTGCCCCAGTTCCAGATGCCCAACCAGCCCTTCGAGCTGGTCGTGCACGTCGTCTACGGCCACCTGCTGGCGCTGTTCCTCTACAGCGTTGGAGCCCGACGAGGCGAGCGGTTTCTCGCCCTCGGTACAGGTGCTCGCCCGAGTGGCGCGTCCCGCGGCTGATCCCCGCGATGGTCTGGGCCCTGCCGGATGCGGGCACCTCGGGACTGCAGCGCCCGAGGATCAGTGCACTGCAGTGACCTTACGCGTCGCACCAGGCTGATAGCAGTCAGTGTCGTGCCCAAGCGATGGACGGCCAGACGAGCGGCGACCAGCGCGGTGTTACGCATTCCACAGATCGAACTGGATTCTGGCGGTGGGCCACTACGCCAACCTCGATACCCCACCCGACGGCGCGTTCGACCGGATCGCGACGCTGGCCGCGCGGTTGCTCGACACTCCGGTGACGGTCGCCCCGTAAACCGCGGCGCTCCTCGACCCCGTCGGCGCTGCCGATCTCGCACAGCTTCCGGTTGAGGATCTGGGCCTGCACCGACACGTCGAGGGCGGACAGGACCTCGTCGCAGACGATCACGTGCGGGTTCAACACCAGTGCGCGGCCGAGGCTGACCCGCTGGCATTTCCCGCCTGACAGCTCACCCGGTCGGCGATCGGCCACCGTGTCATGGTCGAGGCCGACGTCGGCGAGCACGTCCGCGACGCGCGTCCTTCGCTCCCGCGGGTCGCCGAGCTGCCAGATGTCCAGCGGTTCGGCGACGATGTCGCGGACCCGGCGGCGGGGGTTCAGCGACGAGATCGGGTCCTGGAAGACCATCTGCAGCCGGGGTCGTACCGCGCGCATCTGCTCGCGGCTCAGCACGGTCAAGTCGGTTCCCTCGAACCGCACCGTCCCCGCCGTCGGAGGCGGGCCCTGCAGGACCGCCCTGGCCAGGCTGGACTTGCCGCATCTCGACTCGCCGACGACGCCGAGCGTCTCGCCGCGGTGCAGGTCGAAGTCCACGCCGGACAGTGCACCCGCCCGCCGTTCCCTGTCCGACCAGCTCACTGCCGCGGAAGGAAGGAGTTGACGGTCATGCCCTCTGAGACCGGCTGCAACGGACGACGCGGCAGCCTCACTGGTCGGGGATGGCGTGCGCAGGTGTACCGAGGCACTCGGGGAGAATCACCTCGAGGTTAGCCGTCATCCGCCCGTGCGCGGGCCGGGCTCGGTGCGACGACGCCGGCAGCGGAACACCCAGATCCAACCGGTCATTGCCTGCACGCGGACAACAGAACCAACAATGGGCTGAAGGCGATCATGCCCATGAGGACCCCGAGGGTGCCGACCACGACGGTGAGCACCGCGGTGACCTTGGCCCACCGCGCCTGGGCCGGGAGCGGCCGTCAGGAGATGAGCAAGGTCGGGATCGCTGGCCTGGAGCTGTTGCTCGATCGCCTCGAGGATATCGTCCTGGTTGAGCATGTCGCCTCCAGCCCGCGAACTCTTCCGGCTTCGCCGAGGTGTTGCGCGTCGGCGCCCGGGCGAAGTCAGTCAACTCGCCGAGATGACCCGCGCGAAGCACCCACCCGCCACGGTGACGACACGGGTGATGACAGAATCCGTGCTCAGCGGAGCTCCTGGTGAAGAGGATGTCTTGGAGGACGACCTCTCTTACCGGAGCTCCGCTCCCATCTGCGGCACCAACACGCCGACACCAAGATCCTTGACCCTCGACCGAACCCGCTAAGGGCTTGCAGAGAAATAAGGCGCTGCTTCTCGTCGTGGTCGTCGTTGGTGTGGTATGGCCATACCGGTGGAGACTCAGCACTCGCTGTCCGTGAAGTTCCAGGCGCTGTTCCCGCACCTGGACGAGCGGCAGCGGCGGCTGCTGGCA
>NZ_JAHKRK010000315.1 GCF_019396355.1 Pseudonocardia nigra | reverse complement strand
GGTCAGCCAGTCCACGGTCAGCCGCCGCTGGGACCTGCTGCGGCCGATCATCGGCGATGCCCTCGCCGCGGTCCGGCCGACCCCGCGGGAGGTCGCCGGCAGGGGAACTGTGCTGGTCGACGGCACGCTGTGCCCGACATGGGACTGGCGGAACATCCCCGACCTGTACTCGTCCAAGGTGGGCTTCCCCGGGATGAATCTTCAGGTGACCGCACGACCGGCCGGTCGTCGATCCGCAGGTGCACGATCGCCGACAGCGCGCTGAGCACGCACGCCGCCCACCACACGGCCAGGTACGAGCCGGTCTCGTCGTACAGCAGCCCGCCGAGCCAGACCCCCAGGAAGCTGCCGATCTGGTGGGTGCAGAAGACGAGCCCGCCGAGCGTGGCGAGGTAGCGCGGCCCGAAGATCTGCTCCACCAGCCCGGTGGTCAGCGGCACGGTCGAGAGCCAGGTGAACCCCATGCCCGCGGCGAAGACGAGCACGGTGGCGGTGTCGAGTGGGACGACCACGAACAGCGCGATGAGCGCCGCGCGGGAGGCGTAGATCGCCGCCAGCAGCTTCTTGCGGCTGCGCCGCCCGCCCAGCGCTCCGAACCACAGACAGCCCGCGATGTTGAACAACCCGACCGCCGAGAGCGCCAGCACCCCGAGGGTGTCGGCCAGCCCGTGGTCGGTCAGGTACGCGGGCAGGTGGTTGGTGATGAACGCCAGCTGGAACCCGCAGACGAAGTAGCCGGCCATGAGCAGCACGAACCCGCGATGGCGCAGCGCCTCGACGATCGCGCCGCCGACCGACTGGCGCGGCCAGTCCCCGGCCACGGGCTCGGGCCGGCCGGACAGTCCGGCGGCCGCGGGGATCATCAGTGCCGCGGCGACGGCCAGGAACAGGTAGGCGTTCGCCCAGCCGTGGACGTGCAGGAACACGTGGGTGACCGGCACGAGCAGGAACTGGCCTGCCGACCCCGCCGCGGTGCCGAGCCCCATCGCGAACGACCGCTTCGCCGGCGGCACGGCGCGGGCCATCGCCGCCAGAACCACGGCGAACCCCGCGGCACCGAGCCCCATCCCACCCATGCAGCCCACGGTCAGGCCGAAGTGGGCGGGCTCGTACGCCTGCGCCGCCAGCCCGATGCCGAGGGCGTAGCTCAGGCCGCCGAACAGGACGACCCGCCCCGACCCGTAGCGGTCGGCCAGCGCCCCGGCGAACGGCTGCGCCAGTCCCCAGACCAGCAGCTGGACGGCCAGTCCGAGCGAGAACTCCTCGCGCGTCCAGTGCAGGTGCTCGGTGACCGGGGTGAGGAACAGCGCGAAGCTGTTGCGTAGCCCCATGCCGATGAGCAGCACGACGCATCCGGCCGTCAGGACGACGGCGGGGCGCCGCAGGAGGGTGGGCATCACGGCCCGAGCGTCACATCCGCTGCTGACGCGGTGCTGACGGCGGGCTCAGTACCCCCACTGCTTCTCGACGACGTTCACGAGCGGCCGACCGGAGAGGAACCGGTCCACGTTGTCGTGGATGATCGCGTACGCGCGCGAGCCGTACTTCGGCGTCAGCCCTCCGTAGTGCGTGAGGAGGATGACGTTCGGCTCGTCCCACAACGGGTGCTCGGAGGGCAGCGGCTCCGGGTCGCTGACGTCGAGCCCGGCGCCGGCGATCGTCCCGGCGCGGAGCGCGGCCAGCAGCGCGTCCTGGTCGACGATGGGCCCGCGCCCCACGTTGTACAGGTAGGCGGTGGGCTTCATCGCCGTCAGTTCGGCGGCGCCGATCAGGTGCCGCGTGTCCTGCGTCAGCGGCAGCGTGACGACCACGTGGTCGGCGTCGCCGAGTGCGGCCGACAGGTCCCCGGGGGCGTACCGGTGGTCGAACAGGTCGTCCGCGTCGGTGGTCTCCCGCCTGCGCCAGCCGACGGCCCGCATCCCGAGGCCCCTGGCCTTCCGGGCCAGCGCCGTTCCGATCCTGCCCATCCCGAGAACGGCCATGGTCTGCCCCTCGACCTCGAACGGGGGCGTCGGCCAGTAGAACTTCTTGGCGCCACGCTGGTTGACGATCTGTTCGGGCAGGCAGCGCGCGAAGGCCAGCATCATCGCCAGCACCTGTTCGGGGACGCTCGCGACGTGGACACCCGACACGGTGGTCGCGACCACGTCCTCACGTTCCTGGTAGGCGGTGGTGGAGACGGCGTCCGCGCCCGCGCCGGTCGTCTGCACCCAGCGCAGCCGCACCGCCCGCGGCAGCAGGCGGTCCGGTACATGACCGATCACGGCATCCGCGTCGGCGATGTGCGCCTCGAGCGTGTCCGGAGCTCCCTCGTAGGAGACGAAATCCGCCTGGGGAAAGGCCGCCGCGAGCTCCGCCCGGTAGTCGACGCCGTCCCCGCGCCCCATGTCCCCGCCGACGAGGATCAGCGGGCGTTCCGCTGTCATCGGATCGCCCCGTCGAGCGCGCGTTCCCCCGGCAGCCCGTCGAACAGCCCGGACGCGCCGCGCGGCCGCCACAGCTGTACTGCGCCGGCGGCGACGTCGTCGAGGGCCATCACGGCGTCCTGTTCGGCGGAGTCGAGGGCGCGGAGGACGACGAGCATGTTGGCGTAGCTCTGCCGGATCGTCCCGACGACGGGCTCGCCGTGCTGGACGGCGTCGGCGAAGTTGCACAGCTCGGCGTAGTAGCCGTTGTCGATGCCGTGGAAGACGTCGGTGCGCGTGGTGCCGTCGGCGCGGGTGAGCGTGACGCGGCGCTCGGACTCGGGGCCGGCGAGGACGAGCACGCCCTCGGTGCCGTACAGCCGCATGTCGTTCGGCTCCCGCGGCACGGCGATCTCGGCGTAGCTGGCGGTGTAGTTCCCGATCGCGCCGTCGGCGAAGACGAGGTTGAGCGCCAGGTCGGACGGGGCGTCGATGGTGCTGTTGGCCCACTGGACGCCCGCGTGGGCCCGGACGACGTCGCCGCACAGCATGCGGATCTGGGCGATGTGGTGGACGCCCGCGTCGAGGTGGGCCCCGCCGCGGTACTGCGGCCGGTGCCGCCACGGCGTTCCGCTGAACGTGCCTTCGCGGGGCAGGTGCTGCCCGGCGTGCCGCCAGGCCATCAGGTGCAGCTTGCCGATGGCGCCGTCGTCGAGCAGAGCGCGGGCGTGGCGGATGTCGTCGCGGTAGAAGAAGTTCTCGGCGATGAGGACCGTCCGGTCCGGGTACTCGGTCTCGAATGCCAGGAACGCCTCGGCCTGCTCCTCGTCGGTGCCGGTCGGCTTCTCGCAGATCACGTTCTTGCCCGCGGCGAGCGCGTCCCTCGCCACCTCGTACAGCGACGCGATCGGCACCGAGATGAGCACCGCGTCGACGTCGGCGCGGTCGAGCAGCGCCCGGTGGTCGGTGGTGAACGCGGCCGGGTCGACGCCGCTGTAGGCGGCGAAGTGCTCTCCCTGCGCGACCGAGCGGTCGGCGAAGGCGGTGACGACGTACCGGTCGGCGAGCCGACTCAGCGCAGGCCAGTGCAGCTTCTTCACCGCCAGGCCGGTCCCGATGAGCCCCAGTCGGATGGGCCGGGTGTCACCTGTGGTCATTCCACCGTCCTCTCGGCATGCGGACATGTGCGGTCGCAGGGGGTGCGGGGGAGCGGCCGCCTATCGGGAGGCGCGGCGGGCCGAGGCGCGCTTCGTGCGCTGCTCCTTCTCGGCGAGGATCGGGATGTTGCCCTGCAGGTGTTCGCGCATCGCCGCGCGGGCGGCGTCGGGGTCGCGCGCCTCGAGTGCGGCGAAGACCCTCGCGTGCGCGTCGGTGGCGCGGTGCAGGCTGTCGGGTGCGGCGTTGGTGACCCGTCGGCTGGCGGTGAGCAGCCAGCGGGCGGAGTACATGATCCGGTCGAGTATCCGGTTGTTCGCCGCCCGGCAGATCTCCATGTGGAAGGCCGTGTCGACCTCGAGGTAGTCGTCCGGTTCGGCGGTGAGGTCGGACATCCGGTCCAGCTCGGCGCGCAGCCGGGCGAGCGTCTCGTCCGTGATGCTCGCGGCGGCCATCGCGGCAAGCTCCGGTTCCAGCAGCAGCCGCATCTCGTGCAGCTCGCGCAGCAGCGTGTCGACGTGCTCCTCGGGGAGCCACTCGGCCAGCAGCGGGTTGAGGTAGTCCCACTCCTCCGGAGGGCGGACGGTGACGCGCCGCCCCTGCGCGATGTCGACGATGTCGAGCGAGGCGAGGATCTTGAGGGTCTCGCGCGCCACCACTCGGGACACGCCGAACTCCTGCGTGATCTCCAGCTCCGACGGGGCGCGCCCGTCGGCGAGCTCCCCGCCCGCGATCCGCTGCACCAGGTGGGCGGCCACCTGCACCGGAAGGGTGCGGACCTTGACGCCGGCCGCCGACTCCTGCCTCCTGTTCATGTCAGCAGCTTATCGGACAAGTCTTGACAGTGACGCCGCTCTCTTGTCTCCTAGCCATGTCAGCAGCTTATAGGACAAGTTGGTCCGGGCGGGAGAGCAGTATGCGGATCGTCAACGTCACGACGGCGGTGGTCGCCTACCACGGCGAGGCCACGCTGGTGCGGATCGACACCGACGAGGGCATCAGCGGGTTCGGCGAGGCGAACCCGGACGCGGGTGCCGGCGGCGTCGTCGGGCTGATCAACTCCCTGAAGGACCTGCTCATCGGTGAGGACCCGCGCAACGTCGAGCGGTGCTGGGAGAAGCTGCGGCGGCGCGTCTTCGCCGGCCCGCAGGCCGGTGTTTTCGTGATCGCGCTGAGCGGGATCGAGCTCGCGCTGTGGGACCTGGCCGGTAAGGCCGCGGGCCAGCCGGTGTACCGGATGCTCGGCGGCAAGTTCCGGGACCGGATCCGGCTGTACGCCGACTGCGGCGACGGCGACGACCCGTCCGGCTCGGTGGCCGGGTGCGTCGACCGCGCACAGCGGATGGTCGCCGAGGGGTTCACCGCGATCAAGTTCGACATCGACGACCTGCGGCACCCGGCGAAGCACGACCCGTTCAACCACACGATCAACGCCGCCGAGCTGCGGTCGATGGTCGAGCGGGTCGCCGCGGTGCGGGAGGCGATCGGCCCGGACGTCGACCTCGCCATCGACCTGCACGCCCGCTACGACGTGCCCAGCGCCTGCCGGATCGCCTGGGAGCTGGAGCCGTTCAACCTGATGTGGCTGGAGGAGCCGATCCCGGCCGAGAACGTCGACGCGCTGGTGCGGGTCCGGGCGCAGACCCGCACTCCGATCTGCGCGGGGGAGAACCTCTACCTGCGGTGGGGCTTCCGGGAGCTGCTCGAGCGCGGGGCGGTGGATGTGATCGAGCCCGATGTGCCGAAGTGCGGTGGGCTCGCCGAGGCCAAGAAGATCGCCAACCTGGCCGAGATGCACTACGTGCCGTTCGCACCGCACCTGGTCTCCACCCCGCTCGGCACGATGGCCACCGCGCACCAGTGCGGTGCGATCCCCAACTTCTTCGTGCAGGAGTGGCACGCGCTGGAGGAGCGCGAGGTGTGGGACAGCTACGTCGTGGCGCCCGACGGCAGCGGGTCGATCGTCAAGGACGGCTACATCACCCTGCCCGACACCCCGGGCATCGGGGTGGAACTCGACATGGACGGCGTGCGTGCGCACGCCGTGCCCGGCTACGGAATCTTCGAGTGAGGGGACCCGACGTGACCGACGCAGCCACCCGCCCCGACCCCGCATGGGTCGAGCAGACCGCGAAGCGCCTCAAGGCCCTCTACACGGCCGTGGTCTACGACATCATGGACGAGATGGCGCTGCCCCATCAGTGCCTGGACCTCGGGATCGCCCCGCTCGACCGCTCCATGCAGGTCGCCGGCCCCGCCTACACGGTCGTGGCCGGGCCGGACATGCGCGAGCGCGAGGAGATGCCCCCCAACACGAAGCTCGCCGACTTCGGCGTCTTCACGCAGATGTACGAGGGATGCGTCGTCGTCGTGGGTGCCGCGGGTGAGCGGCAGAGCGGCATCTGGGGGGAGCTGATGAGCAACGCCAGCCGCGCCCGCGGCGCCACCGGGGTGGTGATCGACGGCGGCATCCGGGACGGCCGGCTGGTGCGCGAGGTCGAGGGTCTGTCGGTCTTCGCCCGCTACACCTCGCCCATCGAGTCGCTGCGCCGGTCCCGGATCCACGACATCGAGGTGCCGGTCTCGATGACCGGCACGCTCACCAGCCAGGTCCGCGTGAACCCCGGCGACTGGATCTTCGGCGACGAGGACGGGGTGCTGGTGATCCCGGCCGAGGCCCTCGAGGAGGTCCTCGCGAAGTCCGAGGAGGCGAAGGACATCGAGGACAAGGTGCGCGAGGAGGTGCAGTCCGGCGTCCCGGTGATCGACGTCTACAACAAGTACGGCCGGCTCTGACTACGGGGCAGGAACGAAGAACTGCATGCCGGAATTCGCCCATCCGCACCCTGTGGATGGGCAGGGCCCCGGCGTTGTTCGTTTTCGTCCGGTTTGGTCGGATTCGGTTAGATGTTGAAGACGGCGAAGGCGTCGTCGTGGTTGCGGAGGTCGCGTCGGGCGTGGGCGATGTTGGCGCGCCCCGCGAG
>NZ_JAHKRK010000314.1 GCF_019396355.1 Pseudonocardia nigra | reverse complement strand
TGCAGGTCAGGTGCGCTGTCGTTGCGCTGTGGAGCGAGCATGGAGCACATTACGCCCCTGAGTCTCGGCTCGCGATGGCCAAACTTGACTCGTTCTTACCGACTTCTTCGGTCCTAGCTCACCTAGGTGGCCGCCCACGCCCTCGCGCGTCGATCACCGATCAGGTGATCGTGTCGCCACTGCACGCTACTCTCTGCCGCGTGGTGCGGCAGAAGGTCGAACCCGACCCGTCGATCTGGTGGGAGCGATACGGTCACCGGCTGGAACCGCAGCCCGGCACCGTGATCACGGGTCGGCGGCGGGTCGGTGGGGGTCCGGTACAGCCAGGGGGTGCAGTGAGCTCGACGGGTTCGAACCGCGGGGAGGGCACGGCGACGACGGCCTCGGAGCTGAGCTCGGAGGCGATCGTCAAGGAGCGTCCTGACGAGCCGTCGGAGGGGTGGCGACTGGCCCTCCTGCGGGCCACCGGAGGCCTGGTCAACCCCGGCCCCGGGCCGGAGGAGCTGCGCAGGCGCGAGATCCTGCACCGGATCCGCCACCCGCTGCTGCAGCCGCACCGGATCGCCGTCACCTCGATCAAGGGCGGCGTCGGCAAGACCACGGTCTCCACGCTGCTGGGCCTGGTGCTCGCCGAGAACCGCGGCGACCGCGTGATCGTGCTCGACGCCAACCCCGACGCCGGCACGCTGGCCGACCGGCTCACCGGGGAGTCGTCGGTGACGGTCCGCGAGCTCCTCCACGACCTCGACCGGATCCACTCGTGGACCGAGGTGTCGCGCTACACCAGCCTCGCGGGCAGGCTGCAGGTACTCGCGTCGGAGCAGGACCCGGGGGCGGGCGACGCGTTCAGCCGCGAGGAGTACGAGCGGATCTGCGCCGTCCTCGACCACTTCTTCAACATCATCATCACCGACTCCGGCACCGGCCTGGTGCACTCGGCGATGGAGGGCACGCTCAAGCTCGCCGACAGCGTGATCATCGTCGGGGCGCCCACGGTCGACGGCGCCAGCCGGGCGAGCAAGACCCTCGACTGGCTGCTCGCCCACGGGCACTCGTCGCTCGCGTCGAACTCGGTCGTGGTGCTGTCGTGCGACCGCACCAGCAGCGAGGTCGACATCACCCGGATCCGTGAGCACTTCGCGTCACGCTGTCGAGAGGTGATCGAGATCCCGCACGACCCGCACCTGGCCACCGGCGGGCGCGTGGAGCTGCGACGACTGCGGCCCGCCACGCGCGACGCGGCCTACCGGCTGGCCGCGCTGATGGCCGACCGCTTCGTGTCCTGAGGGGGACCACGTGAACAGTCAGGGGGAGACGTGGCGCGATCCGGCGAGCTCGGCGAGGGACGGCAGCCGATGACGGGGCCCGACGACCGCACCGCCGCGCGGACCCCACCCCGCCCCGACGCCGCCACCGCCGCGGAGCTCACCGAGGACGCCATCGTCCGGTTTCGCAGCGACCGGCCGCAGCACGGCTGGCGCGGCGCGGTGTACAAGGCGACCGGTGGCCTGATCAACCCCGGGATCGGCCCGGCGGAGCGGCAACGCCAGGACCAGCTGCGGCGCATCCGCAAACCGCTGCCGGGCTCCCACCAGATCGCGGTCAGCTCGATCAAGGGCGGGGTCGGCAAGACCACCGTCACCGCCTGCCTCGGGCTGGTCCTCGCCGAGAACCGGGGCGACCGCGTGATCGCACTCGACGCCAACCCCGACGCGGGCACCCTCGCCGACCGGCTCACCGCCGAGACGTCGGTGACCGTGCGGAACCTGCTCGACAACATCGCGTCCACGCACTCGCTCACCGACGTCGCCCGGTACACGAGCCTCGCCGGCAGGCTGCAGGTGCTCGCGTCCGAGCAGGACCCGGCGATGAGCGAGGCGTTCAACCGCGACGAGTACGAGCGGGTCTGCGAGGTCCTCACCCGCTTCTACAACGTGGTGATCACCGACTCCGGTACCGGCCTGGTGCACTCGGCGATGGAGGGCACCCTCGCCCTCGCCGACAGCCTCGTGGTGGTCGGCAGCCCTACCGTCGACGGCGCGAGCCGGGCCAGCAAGACCCTCGACTGGCTCATTGCGCACGGCCACCGCGCCCAGGTCGACAACGCCGTCGTGGTGCTCAGCTGCGACCGCACCAGCAAGGAGGTCGACCTGGACCGGGTGCGCGGGCACTTCGAGGAGCGCTGCCGCGCCGTCGTCGAGGTGCCCCACGACCCGCACCTCGCCACGGGCGGCCGCATCGAACTGCCGCGGCTCAAGCCGGGCACCCACGACGCGTTCCTCGGCCTGGCCGCACTGCTCGCCGACGGGTTCGGCCCGCGGCGGGCGCACGACACGGCAGCCGACCCGGTGCAGAGCGCGAGCTGAGCTCCCGCGCGGCGATCCGTCCGCGCCGCGGCCGATCGCCCCCTGCCGAGAACGACGAACGCCGGGCCGCACCCGAAGGCGCGACCCGGCGTTCGCCGAGCCGGTCAGTCCTCGTCGGACGACCGGTCAATCCTCGTCGGACGAGGAGCCGCCGCCGTCGCTCTTCTTGCCGTCGCTCTTCTTGCCGTCGCTCTTCTTGCCGTCGTCCTTCTTGCTGTCGTCGCTCTTGCCGTCGTCCTTCTTGCCGTCGTCGGCCTGGTCCGAACCGGAGCCGGACCTGTCGTCCGACGCGCCGCGCTCCTCCAGCCGCTCGCCCAGCGACCCGGCCTTGTCCCGGGCCTCCTCCGCCGCCGCCTTGTCCTTGGCGCGCTGAGCCTTGCCGCTCGGCTTCTTCCGCTCTCGCGAGTCGCTGTCGGAGGAGTCCTTCTCGTCCTCGTTCCCGTGGTCCTTCGACGCGTCCCGGTCCGCCTGCTCCTCGTGCCGGTCGTGGTGCCCGTCCCGGTCGGACCGGTCGTCCTCCCGGGAGCCGCGCGACTGGGAGTCACGCGAGTGGTGCTCCTCCTTGTCGCGGGCCCGCTCGGCCTTCCCCACCGGCTTCGACGAATCGTCCTTCGCCGAGCTCGACCGCTTGCGGTCGTCGTCCGAGCCGCCGAGCACGGACCCGACGGTGTGGGTGACGTTGCTGACGAGTTCGGCGACGGGCCGCTTCTCGTCGTCGGACTTCTTGTTCTTGCTGCCGGACTTCTTGCTGTCGTCCTTCTTGCTGTCGGACTTCTCGTCGTCGGCGCGGTCGCGCCGCTCGCGGTCGTCCTTCCGGTCGTCCGACTGGGAGTGGTGGCGGTCCGCGTCGGCGCGACGGTGGTCCGACCGCTCGTGCGACGAGTCGTCGTCGCTGCGAAGGACCTTGCGGACGACGCCGACCGTGTTCGCCGCGACATGGGTGACGACGTTGCCGTTGCTGCCACCCGCCCGGGACCGCTCGTCGTCGCGGTGCTCGTCGTCGCGGTGCTTGTCGTCGTGGTGGTCGTGGTCCCCGGCAGCACGGGGGTCCTGGGGAAGGGTGACCAGCGTGGGTCGGGACGGGTTCGGCGGCGCCGTGGGGCTGACGTCCTGGCGCTCGTGGCCGCGGTCGCCGTCGCGCCGGGGCAGGACGGCCGCCTGCACCGCGGTCCGGTCGCGGGCCTCCTGCGGCTGCGGGTCGGGCCGTCGCTCGATCAGCGCCATGACCTGGCTGACGATCGGCTCCGTCGCGTCGGCGACCTCGGGCAGTGGCGCCGCGCGCGCCTTCTCGACGCCGTCGCGGAGGCTGGCCAACTCCTGTGCGTTGTGATCGCGCTGCCGCATGTGCAGCTCGCGCTGCGCCTGCAGCCGCCGAACCGCCTCCGCCTGGGCCGCGGAGGTGGTGGCGTCCGGCCCGGTGGCCAGCGCGCGCTCCACCGCCTCGAGCTGTGCCTGCGCGGCGGTGAGGTCGGTGCGGACCTCCGGCAGGGCGCGGAGCGCCCCGAGCTGCGAGGTGAGCGTGGCCCGCTGCTGCTCGAGGAGCGCCTTCCGATCGAGCAGCGCCTGCACGGGCGCCGGGGGCTGCCCGCTCCGGCGGTGTTCGGGAAGCCGCGCCCACGTGGCCTCGGTCTGAGCCACGGCCTCGAGCTGCTCGTCGATCGACGCGAGGACGACCTCGGCGCGGGTGACCCACTGGTCGGCATCGGCGACCGGCTGGGCGACGGGCGGCGGCTGCTGGACGGGAGGCGCGACGGGAACGGTGGTCTCGGTGACGAGGTAGCCGCCACCCCCGGCGACCAGACTCACGATCGCGAGGCCGGCCACGGCGCGGCGGCGACGGGACGTGGCAGCCGCCCGGCGCTCTCCGGCCGTGCGGGCGGCCTTGCGGTTGAGGGTGCGTTCCCGAAGTGGGGGCGGAGGCGTCGGCGAGATGGTCCAACTCGCCGCCGGGCTCCATCGGCCGTCGGGCTGCGACAGGTCTTCCGTCCGCGGCGGATCCTCCCGTGGAGTCCGCGCCGCGAGCGGTGCGGGTGGCGCCACCGGGGCGCCGGCCTCCGTCGCGGACGCCTCCTCGACGGTGGCGTCGAGACGGGCCTCGTGGCGCTTCCTCCGGGCGGCCGCGCGGTGGGCAGGTGTGCAGTAGCGCCGCGGCGGCCCACCGTCGTCCGGCTGCTCGATGATCGCGTCGCACCCCGGAAGGGCACACCGGATCGGCTCGTCGGTCATCTCGTCCCCCCTGCGCGGGTGACCGTCAGGTCGTGAACATGACGGCTGTGCCGGCATCGCCACCGGTCGGCGATGTCCGGCTGGTTCGGGTACTGCACTCCGGACTGCGAAATCGCGGTCGGACTCGCGGACGGGGATGCCGACACGCGGTCGGCCGCGCCCGCCATCACGTGTTGCCGAGAACGCACTGGCCCCCCATGCACTCCCACCACGTCGTACACACGCTCCGGTGCACAACTGGATGTGATTCGTGTGAAGCATAGTGCGGACAGGTCGCGCGCACATGTCGCACCGACGACATTTCCCTGCATTGCACTGTGTATCCATTCGAGTGCGCACAGTTACCATCGAAAGAAGCGGGCAAATCCGGCACGACACGCGTCGGTCCAGGCATTTCGGTGTCGGGGAGGTGCTGGTATTTGCATTGTCACGCTTCTCGAAGGCATGCGAACGGACTGGGCTGTCTCGTGTCAATAGGCCACCGGGGGCAGGGCTGGGTGCGGCTGCGCCCCGGCCGCGTCGCTGCGGGAGCCCCTCGCCGCCGGCCGGGTGGGTCGCAGTCACGGAGGTCGTAGGATTGCGGTTCGAGGAAGACCAGCGCGAGGTCGTGCACGATCTCGCCGTCGCGCGTGCGTTGTGCCGGACAGCAGTGCCCCAGCGTCGGCCATGGCCGTGCGGATAGGGGGGACATGCCGAAGCGATCCTTCGTCTCGACCGATGCGGAACCGCCGCGATCGGATCCCGCGCCGCCCGTCCCCGAACAGACGGTGCAGGCGGTACCGGCAGGCAGGCGGGAACGCGTCGTACCGAATACGGCCGGAGGGGCGGTGGAACTCACCGACGCCACGATCGTGCGAAACCGCGCGGACATCCCGGATTCGGGTTGGCGTCGCGCGGTCTTCACGGCGACCGGTGGCGCGATCAACGCCGGTATCGGGCCCGCCGAGCAGCGCCGCCGCGAACTCGTCCGCCGGATCCGCCGGGAACTGCCGGCGCCGCACCGCATCGCCGTCGCCTCGATCAAGGGTGGGGTCGGTAAGACCACCGTTGCCGCATTGTTGGGTCTGACGCTCGCCGAGCATCGCGGCGACCGGGTGGTGGTCATGGATGCCAATCCGGATGCAGGCACGCTCGCCGATCGGCTCACCGGCGAACCGCGCGCCACCGTCCGGGATCTGCTCGGGGCGATCGAGGAGTTACGGGCGCTTCCCGACGTCGTCCGTTTCACCAGTCTCGCGGGTCGGTTGCAGGTGCTCGCCTCGGAGCAGGACCCCGTTCGCGGAGAGGCGTTCGATCGAGCGGAGTACGAGCGCGTCTGCGCCGTTCTCGCCCGATTCCACAACATCGTCATCACCGACTCCGGAACCGGGATGGTCCATTCCGCAATGGAGGGCACGCTCGCGCTCGCGGACAGTCTCGTGGTGGTCGGGTCACCCACGGTCGACGGTGCGAGCCGCGCCAGCAAGACATTGGACTGGCTGGTGGCCCACGGGCACCGGGATGCCGTCGCCCGGGCCGTTGTCGTGCTTTCGCTCGACCGCACGAGCAAAGAGGTCGACGCCGGTCTGCTGCGCGCCCATTTTGCGGAGCGCTGCCGGGAGGTGGTGGAGATCCCGCACGATCCGCATCTCGCGACGGGTGGGCGCATCGATCCGACGATGCTGCGCCCGGCCACCGCACGCGCATTCCTCGAGTTGGCGGCGACCGTGGCCGACGGGTTCGCGCCGGGGCCCGTCGGCAGCGGTGCCTGATTCCGTTCGCGGCGCTCGGCCCGAGCTCCACGGCGCGGGCCAACAATCGTGCACGTGGGTCGTGCGGAAGGGCCGGCCGCGCGTAAACATTCAGCGGTGTGGTGGCATGGCGTGATCGCCGGTCGGCCGTTCGGCCTCCGGTGCGCTCGGCTCGGTGTCCGTGGTCAGGTGGGCGCGGGTAGTGCCGGCATCCAGGGGTGGCCGG
>NZ_JAHKRK010000313.1 GCF_019396355.1 Pseudonocardia nigra | reverse complement strand
CGGTCGTCTCACCGGACCCGGCTGCCCCCAGCTTCGACCGCTCCTCTGCGACGGAGCGGCGGCGCGGGACTCACACCCGCACACGGGTCACAGCGCCTCGTGGCGCACGGTCTCCCACCTCCACTCGGTTCAGCAGCGCCTCGTGGCGCTCGAAGTCCACGACCCACAGCTGGTTAGGCCGCTGCGCAGTGAACGTGCGCTGCACCAGGTCCGGCGGCCGGGCCGCCGCTCGGTCCGGTCGGGTGGTGATCGTCGGGCGGCCACGGACCGCGCCGCGTAGCCCGTCGCCGCGCATGAGCCGTTCGACCTGGCAGCGTGGCACCGGTTCTGCGTCGACGCCGCCTTCGCGGCGCAGCTGGTGCCACACCTTCCGGGCGCCGTAGAGGCCCCTGCCGAGCTGGCGGTCGTGGAAGACCCGGCGGATCTCGGTCAGCACCCGCTCGTCGCGCACCGCCCGCGCCGAGGGCGGCCGGACACGGGCGGCGCAATAGCCGAACGGGGCGATCGGCACGCCGTGCTCGGTGAGCACCCGGCAGATCGGCTCGACCCCAAACCGGCCACGGTGATCGTCAATGAACCTGGTCACCAGGGCAGTCGCGGGTCGAGCTCCCGCGCGAAGAACGAGCTGGCCGCCAGCAGGATCTCGTTGGCCCGCTTGAGTTCGCGGACCTCAGCCTCCAAGGCCTTGATCTTCTTCGCATCGTCGCTGGTCGTGCCGGGCACCTTCCCGGTGTCGACCCGGCGTTGCTTGGCCCAGCCGCGCAGCGTGTCCGGCACAATCCCGACCCGCTGCCCAATCCGATGCACCACCGCGTTCAGCGACAGCTGCGGGTCCACTGTCATGGCCTCCTCGACCAGCCGCAGCGCACGCTCACGCAGCTCGTCGGGGTACTTCCGTGGTGCAGGCACTGTTCCACTCTCCCGTGGGATCAGCGCCTCCACGAAACCCGGGGCGGTTCAGTTGCCCGAAGCCCGCCACCTGCACTGGTCCTGGTGGCGACGACGCCACCAAGCCCGCGCGAAATGGTTCCATCACCGCGCCCGGCTCCGCCGACAAGCAGCAACAACATGACAAGATCAAAGTGCGGCTGCCGTACTAGATCGAGTTCGAGGCGAGCAGTGACCACCCGGCCGTGATCGGCAACAGAAGTCTGACCAAGTGCGAGGTCTTGTTTGGTTCACCTTCGGTTGTCAGGGTGGGACGCATGACCGCCACCCAGTCGCGTTTCACCACCGCGCTCGCTCACCCGCTGGAGCCGCTGTCCGGCGACGAGATCGGCGCAGCCGCCGGGCTGTTGCGCGATGCCGGACACGTCGGCGAGCGGAGCCGCTTCGTCTCGATCGTGCTGCGCGAGCCGTCGAAGGATGCGGTGCTCGCGTTCGAGGCCGACGGCGCCCCGATCGCCCGGGAGGCGGCCGCCGTGGTGCTGGACAAGGCCGACGGCCGCACGTACGAGGCGGTCGTCTCGCTGACCGATCGCGCCGTGACGCGTTGGGAGCACGTGCCCGGGGTGCAGCCGCAGGTGCTGCTCGAGGAGTTCTTCGAGTGCGAGGAGATCGTGAAGGCCGACGCCGGGGTGCAGGAGGCGCTGCGGCTGCGCGGCATCACCGAGTTCGACGGCGTCATGGTCGACCCGTGGTCGGCCGGGCACTACGGCGACGAGGAGGAGGGCCGCCTGCTGCGCGCCCTGGTCTGGGTGAAGATCGGCGGCCCGGACGACAACGGCTACGCGCACCCCGTCGAGAACCTGGTGGTCTACGTCGACACCAACGAGAAGCGGGTTGCGAAGATCGAGGATCACGGCGTGGTGCCGGTGCCGCAGGAGCCGGGCAACTACACCCCGGACGTGGTCGCGCCGCGCACCGACCTGAAGCCAGTGTCGATCACCCAGCCCGAGGGCACCTCGTTCACCGTCGACGGGCACGAGGTGCGCTGGCAGAAGTGGCGGTTCCGGGTCGGGTTCACCCCGCGCGAGGGCGTGGTGCTGCACACCGTCCGCTACGCCGACGGCGAGCGCGAGCGGTCGGTGCTGTACCGGGCGTCGCTGTCGGAGATGGTGGTGCCCTACGGCGACCCGGCGCCCACGCACCGCCGCAAGAACGCGTTCGACGCGGGCGAGTACAACATCGGCACGCTGGCCAACCCGCTCGAGCTGGGCTGCGACTGCCTCGGCGAGATTCACTACTTCGACGGCGTGCTCGCCGACGGCGACGGCAACCCGCTCGTCATCCCGAACGCGGTGTGCATGCACGAGGAGGACTTCGGGCTGCTGTGGAAGCACACCGACTTCCGCACCGAGAAGACCGAGGTGCGGCGGTCGCGGCGGCTCGTGGTCTCGTTCGTCGCCACCGTCGGCAACTACGAGTACGGCTTCTTCTGGTACCTCTACCAGGACGGCAACATCGAGTTCGAGGTCAAGCTGACCGGGATCATGTCCACCGGCGCGGTGCCGCCCGGCACCACGCCCACGCACGGCCAGCTGCTCAACACCGACGGTCTGTACGCCCCGATCCACCAGCACGTGTTCAACATGCGGCTGGACTTCGACGTCGACGGGGTCGCGAACTCCGTCTACGAGGTCGACACCGAGACCGACCCGGCGGGCCCGGACAACCCGATCGGCAACGGCTTCCGCACCCACGCGACGCTGCTCGGCACCGAGCTCGCGGCCCAGCGGCGGGTGAGCCTGGACCGCGCCCGCTACTGGAAGGTGGTGAACCCGAACGCGCGCAACGCCGTCGGCGAGCCGACGGGCTACGTGCTCAAGCCGCACGGCACGGTGGTGCCGTTCGTGCGGCCGGAGGCGAGCGTGGCGACCCGGGCCGGGTTCATGAACCACCACCTGTGGGTCACCCCGCACGAGGAGCGGGAGATGCACGCGGCGGGCGACTACCCGAACCAGCACCAGGGCGGCGACGGGCTGCCCGCCTGGACGGCGGCGGACCGGCCGGTCGCCGACACCGACGTGGTCGTCTGGTACACGTTCGGCTCGCACCACGCCGCGCGGCTGGAGGACTGGCCGGTGATGCCGGTGCAGTACGTCGGGTTCTCGCTACAGCCCAACGGCTTCTTCGACCGCAACCCGGCGCTGGACGTGCCGCGCCCGAGCAACGGGCACTGCGGGTGACCGACGGGCCGGGGAGGCCATGATGAGTGAGCGAGCTGCCGGCGCCGAGCAGGGCCGGCTGGAGAAGACCTTGGGCACGTGGTCAATCTTCGTGGCCGGGGTGGGTCTGGTCGTGGCGGCCAGCACCCTGGTCAGCGACTTCGTGGGCTACTTCACGGTCGGCCTGGCGTTCCTCGTCGCGCTGTTGATCGCGTTCGTGATCAACCTGCTGCTCGGCCTGTCCTGCGCGGAGCTGTCCAGCACGTACCCGAAGGCCGGCGCCCTGTACGAGTACGGCTCGCGGGCCGTTCCGTGGGGCGGCAGCTCAGCGGTCGTCGGGCTCTTCCTGGCCTTCGCGTTCTACGCGATGTTCGGCATCGTGGGCGCGCTGGAGGTCGCCGCCGGCTCGTTCGGGCTGCAGGCGGTCTTCAACGCCACCGGGAGCCTCACGCCGTGGATCATCGCGATAGTGGTGCTCGCCACGCTGCCCAACCTCGGGCACGTGCGCACGATGGCGATCATCGAGGCGGTCGTCCTCGTCGCGATGTTGTGCGTTCGGTGGTTCTTCGGCCTCGCCGGATGGGCTGGCTTCTCCGACACCGGCGCGTGGTCGGCGAGCGCCTGGACCTCCGAGATCGGCGTCTTCGAGTGGTCGGCGATCGCGGGAGCGATGGCGTTGGCGTACTGGAGCTTCGTCGGCATCGAGTTCGTTGCGCCGCTGGCCGAGGAGACCCGCAACCCCCGGCGCAACATGCCGGTCGGGATCGTCCTGGGCTTGTTGGCCATCCTCGCCACCTCCGCGTTCATGGGGACCGGCGTCGGCGGCACCCGGCCCATCGGGGAGTGGGCCGACGCCGCGCTGGGACCGGCCGGCTGCGACGGGAGCTGCCCGCAGCTGGTGGTCGGGGAGGCCATGTTCGGCGGTTGGGGTCGCGGCCTCATGGCACTCACCACCGCCGCCGCCACATACACGTCCATGGTCATCGTGCTCGCCGCGATGCCGCGGATCCTGTACGGGATCGCCCGCGACGGTTACTTCTTCGGTCCGCTGTCGCGGGCGTTCGGCTATCTGCACCCCCGATTCCGGACGCCCTGGGTGGCGATCTTCTTCACCGCGGCGGTGTACTGCGTCGTGGCGATCTTCTTCAACGACGTGGTCGCGCTGATCTTCGCCGCCTCCTATGCCTGGGTGATCATCTACATCCTCTGGCACCTCCTGGTCATCGTCTCCCGGTTCACCAATCCGGATGTCGAGCGGCCGTTCCGGCTCCCTCTCATCGTGCCGATCATCGGTGCGGCCGGGACCGCGTTCGCGCTCTACTACGCCTTCCAGGGCGCGCACGCCACCTACGGTCTCCCGTCGCTGTACATCTTCGGCGGCGCGCTGCTCGCCGCGCTGGTCTCCTACGCACTCGCCCGCTGGGGGCGGGGCCCGGTCCCGGACTCGGAGGGACAGCCGCCGCGCGAGGTGGGACCCACCGGACCGGGGAGGCGATGACGAGTAAGCGAGCAGCGCGACAGCAGCGGCCGCTGCCGCTGTCGCTGCGCCACCGCGTTTCGCTGCTCTACGAGGGTCGCCGAGCCACGATCCTCGGCGAGCCGGTCGCCGCCATGCGCCGGGCCGGGCTGGATCCCGTCGTCGACGCGCGCCACCGCTACGCCCGCAGCCGGTCCGGACCGGCCACCACGATCGAGGTGGGCTTCGCGCACAACTTCCGGATCTTCGGCGCTCTCATCGACACCCTGTGGACAGGCAAGCACGAGGCGGCCCACGGGTCCGCGGCCGTCCTCGCCTACCGCTTCGGCCGCAACGGCCGCTTCCTCGCCAGGACCAGGAGCGAGAAGGCCCGGAAGTGGGCGGAGGCGCTCAACTCCGACGTCCGGATCCGGCAGCTGATCGCGCAGGCCGAGCTGAAGGAGATCCGGCTCGAGGAGGGCGTCCGCGGGCGGATCGTGCAGCTCCAGTCCCTGCCCGGAACCATCACCGCACTGTACTTCCCGCCGCTACCCCCTTACACCGTCCCGATCCGGCCCGGCGAGGCGGACGCACAGTTGGCGCTGCTCACCCGGCTGCTCAGCGGGCCATAGCCCGCATGGCCGATCACTCGAAGAAACGAACGAGCGCGTTGCTCGCCACGCTGTCATTCGGCGAGCAAAGGAACGCGAACGATGGCTAGTAGGGCTTTGTTAGGTCGAGTTAGGTGAGTGGGGTCGTCGCGTCGGGACGGGTTGCAGGCAGGTGCGGCAGGCGCCGGTCCAGATGCCGAGCAGGGTCTGGAGTTCGCGGAGTACGGCGTAGAGGGTCAGGCCGGCGCAGGGGCTTTTGGGTCGTAGCGCAATTGGGTGCAGAACGCCTGGGCGAGCGAGGTGAGGGTGACGTGGCGGTGCCAGCCGATGTAGCTGCGGCCCTCGAAATGGTCCAGGCCGAGGCCGTCTTTGAGTTCTCGGTAGTCGTGCTCGATGCGCCAGCGGATCTTGGCCAGGCGGACCAGGTCGCGCAGCGGGGTGTCGGGCGGCAGGTTGGACAGCCAGTAGTCGGTGGGTTCGGCCTTGCCGGGTGGCCATTCAGCGAGCAGCCAGCATTCGGGAAGAGTCCCGTCGGGGTTGCGGGGAATGTCGCGGTTGGCCGGGCGGACCCGCAGCGCGAGGAAGCGGGAGCGCATCGCGGCGGTGGGGTTGCGCGCATTCTTGGCCGAGCCGTGTCGCCAGCGGGCAGGCCCCAGCCCTCGTCCGGTTCCGCGCCGAGGATCCGGTCGAGCATGTCCAGCCCCAGGCGCCATTTCTCCCGATGGCGGACGTGGTCGGGGATCTTGCACCGAGCACGGCGCCGAACGATCTCAGCGGCGATCTCTGCATCCGTGACCGTGGCCTCGTCCCACGATTTCGGCAGGAACAGCTGCCAGTCGATCGTCGCCGAGGCCCAGTCGGTCACCGCGTGCACGCTGACCCCGATCTGACAGTTTCCGACCTTTCCCAGCGTCCCGGAGTGCATGCGCGCCACCCCGGGCGAATCGGCACCGTCTTTGGGGAAGCCGCTGTCGTCGATCACGTAGGCCTCGGGCTCGATGAACCCATCGGCCCACCGAGCGAGGCGTTGACGGACCTGGACGTGATCCCACGTCGACGACGTGACGAACTGCTGCAACTGCTGATGGTCCAACACCGAGCCGTGCCGCCATCGGCTGCATCGACTTGCGCTTACCGTCCAGCAGCAGCCCGCGCAGATACAGCTCGCTCTTGGCCCGCTGATCCGACCGCGCCAGCCCGCCCAGCATCTCGGCCGCGAACGCCTCCAGCCGAGGCCTGACCTGGTCCATCTCCTCCGGCGTCACAGCTCAGAACAAGATACACGACGAGCCGGATCAGCGGGAGCGACACACGTAACAAAGTACTACTAGTGTTGCGTGTCGTAAGTGACTTTACGATGGCTGGTTGAGACAATGCCGCATGCCGACTGCTGCTCGCCTGGAGGTCCGGGGCAAAGACAAGTCGACGCTGCGTTCCTGGGTGCGGGCTTCGGG
>NZ_JAHKRK010000312.1 GCF_019396355.1 Pseudonocardia nigra | reverse complement strand
GCGGTGTCCGGTCGGGCAGCAACGGCTCCAGCCGTGCCCACTCCGCGTCGGTCAAGTCGTGGCGATCAAGCACAGAAGAGATCTACCGCAGCCGACCCGCATGATCCACGGGACACGCTCTAGTCCTCCCACCCCTGCAGGCGCAGGAGGAGGGCTACGCACCGAAGACGCTGTCCTACAACCAGATCTACAACCAGCCGGACGGGCCGTGGCTGAGGATGTTCCGCCGCGCGGTCTTCGACGGCGAGATCGAGGCGGCCATGGCAGAGGCACAGGACGACTACGACCGGATCCTCGGGCAGGCCCAGCTATGAGCACGACCGTGGTCGCCGCCCCCGTCGCGGCCCGCCCCGCCACACGGCTCAGGGCCGACCGCCGGCACTCGTTGACCCACCCCCCGCGCACCGGCCTGCTGCTCGTCGCGCCCGCGCTGCTGATGATCGCGGTGTTCGTGCTCGCCCCGCTGCTGTTCGCGCTCGGGATCTCGTTCACCAACTGGCCGCTGATCGGCGAGGTCGAGTTCTCCGGGTTCGCCAACTACGTCGCCATCGGCAACGACGCCGGCTTCGTGACGTCCGTGCTCTACACCCTGCTCTACACGGCCGTCGTCACGCTGCCGATCCTCGTGCTCGGCTACGCCCTCGCGGTGCTGGTACGCAGCAGGCGCCGCGGGGCCACCTTGCTGCGCACGGTGTTCTTCCTGCCGTTCGTGGTGGGGCTGACGACGCTGAGCTTCATCACCCTGCTCGAGGCGCAGCCGACCAGCGGACGGCGCGGCGCCCGCGGGCCCCGCGGGCAGTGGAGGCGGGGCGTCCGAGGTTGCGGGCGGGTGCCAGTTCCCGACGGGGCCGGGCGGGCAGACCTGCGGGCGGCCGATCGAGCGGTCCGGGGGCCCGGGGCCGCCGGCCCGGTACTGCGACCTGCCGGGGCACAACCGGGCGAAGGCGTTCGCGGCCCGGCGGGCGTTCCAGCTGGCGGCCGCAGGCGGCCCGCCGGTGGTCGGGGGTCGAGCAGGGGCCGGAGGTGCCGGAGCGGCCGGTGACCGACGGGCGGGCGTCGTTCGGGGTGCTGCTCGCGCGGTTCGAGGACACCGCCGGGCAGACGCAGCGGGCGCTGGCCGAACAGCAGGCCCAGCTCACCGCGATCCTGGAGCGGGCGGCCGAGGTCGCGCGCACGGTTGCCGACCCGGAGGCCGCGGCGTACGAGGTCGAGCAGGTGCAGCGCGAGACCGGGGTACGGATCGCCGAGGCGCAGAGCGCGCAGGCCAGCGCCGAGCGCGACGCCCGAGAGGCACGCCGACGCGCTGAGCAGAAGGCGGAGCTGCGGGCGCAGGCCGACGAGGCCGCCGAGGAGCGCGCCGCGCTGCGCCAGGAGGCGCGCCAGCAGCTCGACGCCGTCCTGGCCCGGTTCAACACCGCTGCCCCCGCCGAGCAGGGCGAGGCCGGGACGGCCGGGACGGGCAGCACGCCGACGGCCCGCAGGCGCGGCAAGACCACCGAG
This sequence comes from Pseudonocardia nigra, assembly GCF_019396355.1. GTDB lineage: Bacteria > Actinomycetota > Actinomycetes > Mycobacteriales > Pseudonocardiaceae > Pseudonocardia > Pseudonocardia nigra. Next base: position 5,139 of record NZ_JAHKRK010000312.1, on the reverse strand, counting down.
TAGACCCGTCCCCACACCGACTCACCGGAGGGCCACATCTTGATGACCGACACCGAGAACCCGCCGCGCGCCACCCACCACGACGCCACCGCGCTGTGCCGCACCACCTCCGGGGCCGTGGCCGAGCCGATCGAGGCCGCGTGATGAGCCGCCAGTCCACCACCGGGACCTCGATCACCGAGCGTCTGGTGGCCGCGCTGACCGCCACGTGGGTGGCCATCCAGGACCGGCACGCCGACGTCCCCGACGTCGTGCTCACCCTCGGGTCGGGCACCCTCGGTGCGCGCCGTGGAGAGATCAACCTGGGCCACTTTGCCGCTGGCCGCTGGCACACCACCGAGACCGCCGACCACGCAGGCGACGAGCAGGCCGCCGCGGAGCCTGGGATGGCCGAGCTGTTCGTGGGCGGCGAGGGGCTGCGCCGCGCGTAGTTGACCTGGCCCGCGGACCCGGTGAGCCCGACGACGCTGGAGATGAAGATCATGCGGCCGCTCTTGGCGCGGAGCATGCCGCGGGAGGCGCGCGGTCCACTCGGAAGGTCCGCCAGTCGTCGCGGTCGGCGGCGGCGTCGGTGACGTCGGCCGCCACCTCCGCGCCGGGCAGTGCGAGGAAGTCGACCGCCTGCCCGCGCCATGACCGACGTCGCCACCACCGTCGCCGGCGCCGGTGCTGGGGACGCTGCTGCACGAGGCCGCGCACGGTGTGGCCACCACCCGCGGGATCAAGGACACCAGCCGCCAGGGCCGCTACCACAACCGCAAGTTCGCCGAGCTCGCCGAGGAGCTGGGCATCACCGTCGCCCTGGACGGTGCGCGGGGCTGGTCGGCGACCACGCTCCCGTACGGCACCGGCAGCGTAGATTCTGGCTCCACCCCAGCTTCAGCAACCACCATGATCCATGGAGGGGAGGGTAATGGCTACAAATAGCCCGCGTGCGCCGTTTCTGCAGTACCTAAGACTCAGCTCCGGAGGCAGATGGTACCCATTCAATCTTCCGGTGATAGCGTGGTTGGCCAAGATCCAAGAGTTACGATTTCGCACAGCCGTAACCTTCGTGGTCGGCGAGAACGGTAGCGGTAAGTCCACCTTGATCGAAGCGGTGGCTATCGGCGCGGGCTTTAACCCAGAAGGAGGTAGCCGCAACTTCAAATTTGCCACCCGGTCGTCCGAATCAGAGCTGGGCGGTAAGATTACCTTAGGATGGGGTACGGCCAAGCCGCGAACGGGATACTTTCTACGGGCAGAATCCTACTACAACGTCGCGACCGAGATCGAGCGTCTTGACAAGATCTCCGGTCGACCACTTCTACCTGCTTACGGTGGCATCTCTCCGCACGAGCGGTCTCACGGTGAGTCATTCTTGGATCTCGTGATCCACCGTTTCGACAGAGACGGACTCTATCTTCTCGATGAGCCAGAGGCCGCCCTGTCCGTGCGCGGCTGCATGGCTTTACTGGCACGCCTCGCCGAACTTGTCGACCAGAACTGCCAGCTGCTAATAGCTACACACTCCCCTGTACTCCTGGCGTTGCCCGGCGCTACCATTCTCCAGATCTCGGAGGATGGAAGCATGTCCGAGGTCTGTTACGACGACGCCCTTCCCGTTCAGCTTACCCGCGCATTCCTATCTGAGCCTCAGCGCATGTTACGGCTACTAATTGACGGAACGCCACAATGAGGGGTGCAGTGAAAAGGGAGCCGGGTCGATTGAGAGCTAAGCACGGTTGTCAGCGCCCCTACCTCTCGCGGGTCTCCAGCCACAGGCCACGTTGGTCTCCTCAATAACCGCCTTGAGATCAGCAACAGGTCGATTCAGCCTCTTCGCCACCTCCTCAACCGTCATCATATACGGATCCCCCCAGATCCGCCCCATTGCAAGCCGCCAATACTCAAAAGTAAGTCCACCTGTCCGCTCGGCGTACGCACGAATTTTCTGATCCGCAAGAACGCTGGGTTCGTCGGGGCTTCTATTGCGAAAGGACTCCATCTCTTCTGCAGAGAGATTGACAATACCCATACAGCATCCGTCCCTTCCGTGATCCTAGGCCGCGACCGTTGATTTAGCTGGGGACCCAGCAGCCCGCGCAAGCCCAAGGCTCGCACAGGGGTGCATCCATCCCTCCAGACTTGCAGCCAACGTAGCAGTCGATGCAGCAACGATTTTGCCCAGGGTCGCAACCGTAGCATCGGTTGTATCGCTCATAGCAGGACAAGGCATGTGCTTTCGGCGCGAACCCGACAATGCTGCCGACAGTTCCTGTTACCACGGCAACGGTTCCGGCAGTGAGCCTCAGGAACCGGCGGCGAGTCCAGCGGCCGGCTCGCCCTAAACCTGACGCGCCTCCACTTCCATTTCGCTGTCCGTCATCCGCGTGACCCGACTGATCAGCCATTCAAAGTCCACCCCTTTCCGGTACTCGTCTGCTACGAAGCCTGGTGATATGCAGAGCGCAGAAGGAGTTGCGTTTACTGTCGCCGCGCGGAACACCCGTGCAGGGTCACGGCTTAGCAGGATGGGAATCCCCAACTCCTGGATCAAGTTCCTGCCGGCACGTCCGTCTCCTGATACGACCGCTAGGACGAACCGCGCCACCGCGGATACTTCCTTTTGGTTCGATTGCTCGGCAAGATCCGCTAGCAGCGTCTTGCAGCCTGAGCAGTTCTCCGAAAGGAACAAGACCACGATCTGGCGGTGCTCGAGGTTCGGATTGAAAGCCTCAAGAGCCGAAGAAAACTCATACGGAAGGGCGGATCCTATATACGCTGGCTCAGTCGCCACTGTCCGGGCGAGTACCTCGTTCTGGAGCCTCGCGACTTCTCGCATCACACCGAGAACCGCAATGATCGATATGACGGCTATGCAGAGTGCTGCGGCAGCCAAGCCTATAGCTAGTGCGTTCGTCACGGATAACCCACCTAGCATCGTACCGGCACGGCCGATCGGTCCGATTGCGCATTGTTGGATACTCACTCGCGCCAAACCATCTCTAGATGTGAGATGACTTACGGTTGATGGCGCTCAATATGTTCAGGATGCATAGGTCATACGACGTTGTCGGCGTATGTCATAACAGATTCCTGCCATTAGGATTGCAGGAATTGAGAGTGCGCAGCCCAACGCGAAGTAAGGGCTCCAGATGCCTACAGGGGTCAGCGAGATCCATAAGCTCACTTGAACGATCACTGTATTCTGCATCAGGAAGCGGACAAGTCCGCCGACCGACGCTATCGCATCACTATTGGCATTGCCTGTGTCGCCGCCCCAACATCCACAGGATACGCCGTCGCGTCTCGATAGACTGGCCGAGACTGTGATAGTTGAGGTGACAATAAACGCTAGTACTAGGCTTGCGCCCAGGGGCGGGGCAGCGATAAGAGTTGCAGCCATGACGATTTCAGCGGCGACTGTAGACCAGCGGACAGGCGTAATGAAGCGCTCAGGCACAGTAGCCTGGAGAATCCCCAAGAACGCGCCGGGTCGAACGATTTTCCCGATGGCGGTCGCAATTAGCAGAAGAGCGATGAGTGACGCGGCCACATGCTGCATGATTGATCGGCTTCCAGTGGGCAAGTTTAGAACTCGGCGTCGAGGGTGGGTGGAGCGCTCAATTCGACGCGCTCCCCTCCCGCAGGCTTAAAGACGAGCTGACTTGTTCTTGTCACGCGGAGGCATAGTTGCCTCGCGGCCGTTCGAGTGAAGCAAGGCTCCGGCCACTCACCACCCACAGTCACCATTACAGGGGTACTGGAGGAAGGTGCCGCAGCCGCTCGGTGAATAGGAACACTCCGATGGGTTGCAGTTAAGGAACGCTCCACAATAATCGTCCAATATGGAGCAGCCACATCCCGCCGCCGCAAGAGACTTGGAGGTGGGCGACGGTGGGCCGAGTGTGGCGAACAAGTTCGCTGCCTCGGAGGTGCCAAACGCTTCACGCGCCCTTATCCCTAGCGATTGAACTTCGGTAGCACTATTCTGCGAGGTTGTCGGGTCGAACACTGCTGGGTCTGATGCGATGCGTAACGCATCTCCGAGGATTTCCCGTTGCAAGGCGGAAAGGTTCGCGTGGCTGGACTGGTACCGCTGCAGTTGCTCAGTCCAAAACTCGCTCCGCTTCGCGGGCTGCAGCTTCTGGTAGATCTCACGCCGGTAGTCGGGTGGGTAGGTCGAGAATTCATCATACGTTGTGGGTGGCTTAGCTTTGTTTGAGTTGGCCCATGCTCTCGCTGGGTTGGAGGCATACGCCGGAACCTGGCCTGTCGCCACGATGGTGCCAGCGATTACTGCGCCGGCGCCCAGCTGCAGGAACTTCTTCCGTGTCAATCCGAAAGGTTTTCCCGGCGGTACCGCCTGGCCCGCTGACGCTTCGTCGCGAAGGGTTCCAAGGGCCGAAATCACCGCGACCGTCGCCCGTAATCCAAGGCGGCGAACGAGGGGCAAAACCATTGCCCGGCCCGTCCAAAGTCTAACTTCGCCGGAACCAGCGTATATGAGCGTTGGCTCCCATGGCGCGTTTGGCCCAAGACGTTCTGCGCGCCACTGCGCAACCGCGGGCGCGAGCGGCAGGAGCGGGTCGACCAGCAGCGCGACCACGGCTGCGGCGGCCGCGCCCAGCACGCCCGCCGCCGACAGCGGGCGGAGCGCGCGACAACCGAAGATCATGCTTTCGAGCCTGATCTCCAGGGCAGCCCGGACCCATCCGGCCGCCCGCCGATCACGGGTGGGGCATGCCCCCCGGCAGGTGGGGTGCGGCCGTCGCTAGATCGCCCGGTGGTCGCGCGGGGAGTAGCGCGGCCCGAACCGCGGGCGACGGAAACCGGACAGCTCGACGTAGCGCACCGCCCGCTGGCGCTGCGGCGTGTACGGGGCGAGCACGCCGAGCATCCCGGCGTCGTCGAGCGGGCGGCCGACCAGCGCCCAGCCGACGAGCGTGGGGATGTGGAAGTCGCCGACGCTGACCGCGTCCGCGTCACCCCAGGCGCGCTGGGCCACCTCGGCGGCCGTCCAGACCCCGATGCCCTGCACCTTGCGCAACAGCTCGCGGCCCGCCTCGCCGCCCAGCTCGCAGGCCGCCTCGAGGCGGTGGGCGACCGCGGCGGCGGCGAGGATCGCCCGGCGCCGGGCGAGGTCGACGCCGGCCC
>NZ_JAHKRK010000311.1 GCF_019396355.1 Pseudonocardia nigra | reverse complement strand
CCGCGTGCCGGGGTGGGTAGGGGTGGGAGGGGGCGGGTGGTGAGGGTGAACGCCGGGGTGTCGGCGCCGCCGGTGACGAGGCGGGCGGCGGCGTGGAAGGCGTCGAGGTGGGCGAGGTCGTGCCCGCCGAGCTCGGGGCTGGTGTGGCGGGCCAGGTGGGTGGCGTCGTCGGGGGAGACGGAGAAGAAGATCTTGTTGCGGGCGTTGGTGGCGATGCCGTCGCGCAGCTCGCGGGGGAGTTGGGCGAGGTGCTGGTGGGCCAGGGTGAGCGAGACGGCGAATCCGCGGGCTTCGGCGAGCATGTCCTCGATGGGGTAGGGCAGGTTGAGGAAGTTGTGGCACTCGTCGATCACCAGCGAGGCGTCCCGGCGGGCGGTGGGGGGTTGGTGGGCGCGGGCGGTGGTGGCCTGCCACGCCTGCGCCACGAGCAGGGATCCGATCAGCCGGGTGGTGTCGTCGCCGAGGGCGCCCTTGGGGAGGCGGGCGAGCAGGATCCCGCCGTGGTCGAGCACCGCGCGCAGGTTCACCGTCGACGGGCCCGCGCAGAGCGCGGCCCGGGCGAACGGGCGCAGCAGGATCGCGCGGAGCTTGTTCAGCAGCGGCGCGGTCACCTGCGCCCGGGACTGGTCGGACAGGGTGTCGAACCAGGCCCAGAACCCGGCGAGGACCTCGTCGCGGACATGCCGGGTGGCGCGGTGGCGGGCCTGCGAGTCGGTGAGCAGCCGGGGCAGGGCGGCGAGGGTGGGGGGTTCGGGGCCGGCGCGCAGGGTGAGGCAGGCCGCGCGGAGCAGGTCGTCGGTGCGGGGCCCCCAGGTGGCGGCGAACAGGCGGCGGAAGACGGAGACGACGTTTTCCACCGCCACATCCCCCACCCGCGATAGCGGCATCTCGGCCGAGGGGTGGGGGGCGAGCGGGTTCAGGCACGGCGGCGGGCCGGGATGGTCGGGGTCGAACACGACCAGCCGCCCGCTGGCCCGCACCGGGGCGGGGATGCGGTGGTGGACGTCGGTGACCAGGTCGCCTTTCGGGTCGATGACCACCACGCCCCGGCCGGCGCGGGCGTCGTCGAGGATCAGCCGCCCGAGCAGGGTGGATTTCCCGGAGCCGGTGGCGCCGATGACGTGCAGGTGATGCCGCGCGTCCGCCACCGCGACCCCGACGGGTCGGCCGCGGGTGTGGTCGCTGTCGCCGAGGGTCTTGATCCCGGGCCCGGTGGTGGGGATGTCGGGTGGTGGGGCGATGGTGGCGGCGCCGGCGCGGGACAGGCCGGGGATGTGCTCGTCGAGGGGCAGGTGCGCGATCGCGGCAAGCTCGGCGACCGACAGCACGTCACCGCGGCCCAACCGGCGCCCGCTGATCGCCTCGACTGGGTGGCGGAGGCGGTGGCGGCGGTAGTGGTTGTGATCGGAGAACCCGGCGAACGCCGAGGCGATCGCGTGGGCACGGCCCCGGACCACCGCCCGCGCCCGCTCCGCCGCCTCCCGGACAGCCTGGTCGCGGTGGCCGGTCTGCTGCCCGAATGGCGGGGCCGTGTTCGGCTTGAGCGCGGTTGTGGCGGTGTAGCGGACGGAGGTGGCATAGGCGCCGCCCCGGGTCTTGCCGGCGGCGGCCCGGTCCTGCGCGGACGTGACTAACCGGACCCGTGGCGGTGCGGCCGTGCTCCGCGCGGTCGCCGCCGAGGTGTTCCGGGTGCGGGTGTGCAGGGGGCCGGGGGTGGCGATGTCGAGGACCTCCCGCAGCACCAACACCACGGCAGCGTGTGCGGTGCCGACGAGTCGGCCCAGCGCCGGGGTGCCGGTCGAGGTGCGGGTTCGGGTGGCGCGGGTGAGGCGGTATCCGGTGATAGGGCGGGCGAGGATCTGCACGCACGCCCACTCCCCCGGCCCGAGCGGGCCGGGAGCGGCGAGCAGCCCACGCAGCGGATCGACGCCGCGGCCGTCGTGGTCGATGGGCAGGGTGTCGCCGCGGGCCAGCCGCAGCACGCCACCCGCCGCCACCATCTCCGGCCTGGCCGCGTGTGCGCGGCAGCGGGGGGACGGAGCGGGGGTGGTGTCGGTGCGCGCGCCGGGCCAGGCCGCGGTGATCGCGCGCTCGACCAGGCCGGGCGGCACGGTGCCGGGCACCCACATCCGAATTCGGATGCCACCGGAGGAGAACAGGTACTCGAACCCGACATGCGGCTGCCCCAGGGCGAGCCGCTGCCACCGCGGGCGGAGCAGCCCGAGCAGATTCCCCCACAACGCCACAGCGCCGTCGGGATCGACGCGCGGCGGCGGGAGGATCGTGATCAGCCGCGCCTGGTGGGCGAACCGGCGGTGCCGCCACCGCGCTGCACTGCGAGAGAACGCCACCGCCGCTGCCGCGGTGAGCAGCCCGCCGGGTGCCAGCAGCGGCCACCAGGCCGCGACCCAGCCGACCACGGCGTCCACGAGCGGCACGCTCACCATGGCTGCCCGCCCCAATCACCTTGGTCGCGGTGGTGGTCGGGGTGGTCGAGGTCAATCCACTCCGGTGCGGTGGCGGTCTGGTGGGCGGTCTGGGTGGGGTCGGTGGTGATCAGGCTGTCCTCGAACGCGGACGCGGTGGCGGTGAACGCGGCCCGGTGTTGCCCGGCGAGCAGGAGCCCGTCGCCGCGTTCGGCGGCCAGCAGGAACGCCCGCTCCCCGGCTGAGAGGTCGAATACGGTGGAGACGTGGTCGATGGCTTGGGGGGCTTGGCGCATCAGGATCTGGGTGGCGGCGTTGGTGAGGACGGCCTTGCCGAGGTCGGTGCCGAGCACGTCGGTGGTGTCCTGGGTGGCGACGGTCAATCCGGTCCAGTACTTGCGGCCCGACTTGGCGGCGCGGAGCAGGAACTGGGCGCCGTCGGGGTGCTGCAGCAGCAGCCAGGCTTCGTCGACGGTGATCAGTCGGGGGCGGCGGTCGTGGGGGTGGGTGACGGTGCGCCAGATCGCGTCCAGCACCAGCAGCGTGGCGAGGGGTTTGACCTCGTCGGCGAGCTCGCGCAGCGACCACACCACCAGATGCCCGTGCGGTGGCGTGCTGGTGGGGCCGTCGAACAGGCCCGCATAGGCACCGTCGACGAATGGGCGCAGCCGGGTCGCCAATGACGCCGCCACCTCGGCCAGCCCGTTCTCCCCGACCGGCTCCTTCCCGCTTGGGGTGACGGGCTCGCCTGCGTCGGCCTCGAGGTGGGCCTCGGGGGAGCCGTGGTCGCCGCCCGGGGCCTCCTCCTGGTGGAGCCTGTCGGGGGTGGCGAGGGTGGCGTGCAGGTCGCGGAGCAGCGGCGCTGGGCGGGTCCAGGTCCGCGGGTCGTCGGTGATGCCGGCGTATCGGTAGGTGGCGGTGATCGCGGCGTCGAGCACGGCGCGTTCGGTCGCGGTCGGGGTGGTGCCGAGGGCGACGGCGAGGAAGGTGTGCAGGAACAACACCCGCCGCGCCAACGCGTCGGGGGCCGCGGTCCGGGCGCCCGTGCCGGGGTGGGTGTGGATGGGCAGGTCGAACGGGTTGAGCCGCACCCCCGGGGCGCCGGGGCGGACCACGGTGCCACCGACCGCGACGCCGAGCCTGCTGTACTCGTCCTCGGGGTCGATCACCTGGGCATCGACGCCGCGATACAGGGAGCGCAGCAGTTCGAGCTTGACCAGGTAGGACTTGCCGGAGCCGGAGCGGCCGAGCACGACGGAGTTGTAGTTGTCGCAGCCGAACCGGTCCCAGAACACCAGCCCCTGGGAGCCCAGGTTGTGCCCGTAGAGCACCCCGCCGGGGCCGTCGCCGTTGGGGCCGTCGCCGCCGGGGAGGTCGGGGCTGGTGAACGGAAACGCCGCAGCCAGGGCGGCGGTGTCCATCACCCGCCCGCCGCCCGGCCGCTCGCCGCCGAGCCGGTTGAGCCCGAGCGGGAGACCGGTGTGCCAGGCGTGCAGGGCCCGGTAGGTGGTGGGGCGGGCATCGAGCAGCAGGCTGGTGGTCAGCGCGCGGACCGCGGCGACGTCCTCGTCGAGCTCATCCGCGGTCGCGGCGTGGACGGTGAGGGTCAAGGTGACGGTGTAGAGGCGGCCCTCGCCGCGGGCGACCCGCGCGGATAGCTCGTAGGCGTCCTCGGTCGCGGCCTCGACGTGCGGGTCGAGCAGCCGGCCGTGCTCGGCCGTGTGCCGCCGGCCGGATTCCAGGCGGGCGAGTTGGCGGCGCAGCCGCCCGGCGGCCACGGCCGGGTCGACCGGGTCGATGTGCAGCGAGACGTCGACCAGGCCCGGGTGGGTGGTCAGCGGCGCCAGCCACCCCGGCTGCACCTCCCGGGGGTAGCCGGTCACCACCAGCGTCGCCACCCACGCCCCGTCCACCTGCAGGTGCCGGGCGGCGACCACCAGCGCGCTCGGATCGAACCGGCCTCGACCTGTCGGGCGCCGGCCGCCGCGGGGCGTGGCGCTCTCGGTGTGCTGGCGGTTCATCCGGCGTGCCTCTTCGCGTCTGCCTGTTCGTGGTTGTGCGCCTCGACATCCAGGTCGTCCCACTCCTCGACTGCGCCGCTCTCGCCCCAGCTGTCGTCGTGCCAGCCGTCGCCCCAGCCCATTTCGACCTGGGCGCCGGTAGCGGGGTGGTCGGGGTGGTGCGCGCCGCCGAGCGGCCCTGGCTGTGGGGCACTGCTGGGCGGGTGTGCGTCACGGCCGCCGACACCGGTGATGCCGGGCGAAGTGGCGGGGTGCCGGTCGGGCGCCCGGTGCCGGTGAGCTCGCGCTTGCCCCGGCCCGGGGATGCGCGCGGTGATCACGTGCCGGTCGGGGACCTGGTCGCCGTCGGGCCACGCCGGTCCCGGGGTCGGCCCGACCCAGCGATTCGGCGTCTGTGATCTTGTGGCGGGCGGAGGTGGAAGCAGCGCGCTCGGCTGGCGAGTGGGGAGTTGCTGCTCGGGGTTCGTCGCGGTGTGCAGGGCTCGGGCGGCGGCGCGTGGGCCGAGCAGGGTGACGCGCAGCCCGATCGCGCCGAGCAGCTGCTCGGCCTCGGCGGCCCGGCGCAGCAGCTGCTCCTCCGCGGCCCGCGCTGTCTGTCCCAACCCGTCCCGGCGCCGCGAGTGGCTGGTCGTGGGGTCGGGGGTGGGTTCGCGGAAGATGAGCAGCAGGTGCCGGCGCAGCAGGTCGGCGTGCGCCCCGAGCTCGGCCAGGTGGGCGGCGTGCGCGTGCGCGGCGGCGGCGAGCGCCGGGTGCGGCAACCGCGACGCCTGCGCGCCCAGCTGGTGGATGGTGGGGGTGAGGTCGAGTGGGCTGGTGCGGGACAGGATCTGCACGGGCCGGGTCAGCGAGTGCAGCCAGCGCGCGAACCCGGCGACGAGGGCGTCTTGTTCCGGCGCGCTGCGCAGGGCGAAGTTGACCGGGGCCACCGCGCAGACCACCGCGAGTCCGTCCCGGCCGAGGTCGACCACACCGACCTCGCGTCCGCTGGCGCCGGCCCGGACGGTGCGGGCGGGGACGCGCGGCACCACGGCCCGCCCGCCCCGGCGGGCGCAGCCTGGATCCGCGCCGTCGTCGTTTCGGCTGCCCGGGCCTCGCTCGGTGCTCCCGGTTGCGGGGCGGCGGGCGCGGCGGGTAGAGGCGCGCTGACGCAGGGCGGCGAGCAGGAGCCGATCCACCGGGACGCCGTCGCGGGTCCCGAGGGCCAGGACCAGCCCGGCGACGGTGATCGGGGTGGCGCAGGCCAGGAACACCACCAGCGCCACCACCGGGGTGAGAACGGTCCACAGGGCATACAGCAGGGCGCCGGTGGCGGCGAGGATCGCCAGCTGGCGGGCGGTCAGCCCGGCCAGCAGCCGGTCCTCCCGCCCAATGTCGGCCGGGATCCGCACGGGTGCGGTCATGAGGAACTCCTTCGCGAACGGCCACCACGGCCACCGTGGCTTCCGCGGGTGCCGTCGTCCGCGGGGCTTTCGGGCGGGCCGTCGCCGCTGGGCTCGGCCCGCGCGGGTCGACGCTTCCCCGGGTCGGCCGTCGCGGCCTTGCCGGGTTGTTCGGGCTGGGTGGGAGGCGGCGTCTCCGCGTCCGGGCGGGCGGCTGGTGGAGTGGCGGGTGCGGTAGCGGGCGGAGTGCGCCGCGTCGACCGCGACGTCGCCGGCTCGCGCGTAGCCGAAGCCGCGGGGGCGGCGGGCGCCGGCCCCGCCTTCGGGGCGGGCCGGCGCGCGGGCGACGCCGTCCGGGACGACGTCCCCGGTGATCCGGGTGCAGCGGTCGGGCTGGTGGGGTCAGGGGCAGCGGGAGCGGGAGCTGTCGCCCGCGTCGGGGTGTCGGCGCGGCGCCGCGAGTTGGCGGGACCGGGGGTGTGCTGGGTGGGGTGGGGCGGGGGTGTCGGGTGAGGCCGTCGAGCGGGAGCGGGTACTGCCCGCCGCGCAGCGGCCGGTTCCCGTGATACGGGTCCAGCGGCAGCTGCAGCTGCACCCCCCGCCGCACCCGCCGCCCGGAAACCGGGCTCGAGGTGCCCAGCGGTGGAGTAGCGGGTGGTGGTGTGGGTCGGGGTTGGCGCGGGAGAGGCCCGAGCGGGAGCGGGTACTGGCCCGAGGGCAGCGGCCGGTTCCCGGCGAAGACGAACCGCTGCGGGTCCTCCAGCGGCAGCTCCCACTGCCGCCCCGCCCGACCCCGCCGACCCGAAGCGGTCCTTAGCGCGGGGGTGGGTGGCGGTGCAGGTGGAGGGGGTGGGCCGGGGTG
>NZ_JAHKRK010000310.1 GCF_019396355.1 Pseudonocardia nigra | reverse complement strand
TCTGGGAGACCGCGGACGTCGAGATCGACGGGGACGCGGAGCTGCAGCAGGCGGTGCGGGTGGCGACGTTCCACGTGCTGCAGGCCGGGGCGCGGGCGGAGCGGCGCGCGATCGGGGCGAAGGGGCTCACGGGGGAGGGGTACGACGGGCACACGTTCTGGGACACCGAGACCTTCTGCCTGCCGGTCCTGTCGCACCTGGCCCCGCACGCAGCGGTGGACGCCCTCCGCTGGCGGCAGTCGATCCTCCCGCAGGCCTACGAGCGGGCCGAGCAGCTCGGGCTGCAGGGCGCGGCCTTCCCGTGGCGGACGATCCGCGGCCAGGAGTGCTCCGGGTACTGGCCGGCGGGCACGGCGGCGTTCCACATCAACGCCGACATCGCCGACGCCGTCCGCCGCCACGTGGCCGCGACGGGGGACGTGGAGTTCGAGCGTGAGGTCGGGCTGGAGCTGCTGGTGGCGACGGCGCGGCTGTGGCGGTCGCTGGGGCATCACGACTCGACGGGCGAGTTCCGGATCGACGGGGTGACCGGGCCGGACGAGTACACCGCGATCGTGGACAACAACGTCTACACCAACCTCATGGCCCAGCTGAACCTCCGCTACGCCGCGGACGTGGCGGCCCGGCACGCCCGCGCGGCCGCCCGGCTGGGCGTCGACGCGGAGGAGATGGCGAGCTGGCGGGACGCGGCGAAGTCGATGCGGATCCCCTACGACGAGGGCTTACAGGTGCACCCGCAGTCGGAGGGGTTCACCTCCCACGCGGTGTGGGACTTCGCGGGCACGCGGCCGGAGATGTACCCGCTGCTGCTGAACGTCCCGTACTTCGACCTGTACCGCAAGCAGGTGATCAAGCAGGCGGACCTGGTGCTGGCGATGCAGCTGCGCCCGGATGCGTTCACCCCGGAGCAGATGCGGCGCAACTTCGCCTACTACGAGGCGCTGACGGTGCGGGACTCGTCGCTGTCGGCGTGCACGCAGGCGGTCGTGGCGGCCTGGACGGGGCATCTGGACCTGGCCTACGACTACCTCGCCGAGGCGGCGCTGGTCGATCTGCACGACCTGGCGGGCAACTCCGACCACGGCGTGCACATCGCGTCGATGGCCGGGACCTGGACGGCCGTCGTCGCGGGGTTCGGGGGCATGCAGGCCGACGACGGGACGCTGCAGTTCGCGCCCCGGCTGCCCGCCGCGTTGTCGCGGATCTCGTTCGGGCTGAAGTGGCGGGGGCGGCAGCTGCGGGTGGAGGTGCGCCCGGACGAGGTGGAGTACCGGCTGGTGTCCGGGCCGCCGATGCGGCTGCGCCACCACGGGGAGCCGCTCGCGCTCGCCGAGGAGCCGCAGGTGCGTGCGATCCCGGCGGCCGACCCCGTCGACCCGGTCGAGCAGCCCCACGGCCGCGCGCCGCGGCCCCGCCACCCCGCCCGGATCGGCGCGCCCGCGCGCGTCGAACCCCTGCACCCCGCCCACCCCGGGCCGGTGCCGGTCGCGGGCGAGGACGGGATGCGGCGCACGGGATGACGGGCCGCCCTCGCCAACGCCGCGGATCGGTGGCACGGTCGACGGCGTGAAGACCTTCGCAGCGCGCCGGCTCGCCGCGGCCGTGACCGTCGCGGTGCCGGCGCTGGTGATCGCGGCGTGCTCGGGCGTGGCGGGTACGGCCACCCCGGAGGCCGCGCCGGCGGTCACCTCGACGCGGGCGGCACCGACGACCTCGAGCGCCCCCGGCGCGTCGCGGGCCCCGACACCGCCCGCGCCGGAGGGCGGCTGCACCGTCACCGTGGCCGGTCTCGGGCAGATCAGTATGACCGGCTCGGGCGGTCGCGCCTCCACCACACCCGACGGCACGTCCTTCTCCTGCGCCAGCGGACCGCTGATCGACATCACGGCGATCGGCGACGGCGGGGTGACCTTCGCCGCGGCCGGCGTCGAGACGCTCGTCGCGGCGGGGGAGACGGCGACGGTCGGGGCGTACTCGGTGACGGTGACGAGCGTGGAGGGCGACCGGGCGGTGTTCCAGGCGACCCCGTCGTAGCGCCCGCCCATCCCCGCCCCCGGAAGGCCAGCAAGGTGGCAATACTGTCACTGGACGGCAGTAAGGCCACCTTGCTGCAACCGGCGGGACCCCACCGGTGGCTGGGCCTACTCTGGATACGTGACCACGCACCACCCCACCCCCGACCGGCCCGACCCGGCGAGCCCGTGGGTCTTCAGCACCCGGGAGCTCGGCAGGCGCCCGGGCAACATGCGCGCCTACACGCGCACCATCGACGCCCCGGCCGACCCGGCACGGCTCGGCCTCGACACGATCGCCGTGCCCGCGGCTGCAGCCGTCGAGCTGGACGTGCGGCTGGAGTCGGTCACCGAGGGTGTCTACGTGTCGGGCACGGTGCACGCGCCACTGTCCGGCGAGTGCTCCCGCTGCCTGGACGAGCTGACCGACGAGGTCGACGTCGAGCTGTCGGAGCTGTTCGCCTACCCCGACAGCGTCACCGACGAGACCACCGACGAGGACGAGCTGCCGCGGGTGGTCGACGAGTACGTGAACGTCGAGCAGACGGTGCGCGACGCCGTCGTCCTCGCGCTCCCGCTGGCCCCGCTGTGCCAGGAGGACTGCCCCGGCCTGTGTCCCGAGTGCGGCGGGAAGCGGGCCGACCTCCCGCCGGATCACGGGCATGAGACACTGGATCCTCGATGGGCCGCCCTGCGCGGGCGCCTGTCCGCAGACTGAGCCCGCACACGGGCTTCACCGAGCAACTCTAGGAGATCAACTGTGGCTGTTCCGAAGCGCCGGATGTCGCGGTCGAACACGCGCTCCCGCCGGGCGCAGTGGAAGGCCGCTGCTCCCACCCTCGTGGCCTGTGAGAACCGCGCCTGCCGCGCCATGAAGCCGCCGCACACGGCGTGCCCCACCTGCGGCACCTACGCCGGCCGCCAGGTCGTCACGCCGGCCTGATCGCCGCGAGCGGCATGGCAGAACGTGGCCCGCAGGGGCCCGTGGGAGACCACGTGCCCCTGCTTGCGTCCCTGGGCGTCGAGATCTCCGACGAGCTGCTCACGCTCGCGCTGACCCACCGGTCGTACGCGTACGAGAACGGCGGGTTGCCCACCAACGAGCGGCTGGAGTTCCTCGGCGACTCGGTGCTGTCCATCGTCGTCACCGAGCGGCTCTACCGCGACCACCCGGAGCTCCCTGAGGGGCAGCTGGCCAAGCTGCGGGCGAGCGTCGTCAACATGCACGCGCTCGCGGGCGTCGCCGTCACCCTGGGCGACGACGGGCTGGGCGCGCACCTCTACCTCGGTCGCGGTGAGGAGCTCACCGGCGGCCGCACCAAGGCGAGCATCCTCGCCGACGCCACCGAGGCCCTCATCGGCGCGGTGTACCTGGACCACGGTCTGGAGACCGCGCGCGGCCTCGTCCACCGGCTGTTCGACGGGCTCCTCGAGGGCGCCCCGCTGCTCGGCGCCGGGCTGGACTGGAAGACGAGCCTGCAGGAGCTCACCGCGGCGGCCGAGCTGGGCGTCCCGGAGTACCGCATCACCGAGGACGGGCCCGACCACCTCAAGACGTTCACCGCCACCGCCGTCGTCGGCGGGCGCGAGCTGGGGTCGGGCGACGGGCGCACCAAGAAGGAAGCCGAGCAGAAGGCCGCCGAGCTGGCCTGGCGCACGCTCACGGCCGAGGCCGCGGCGGGCGAGCCCGCCCCCTCGTCCGGATCCGGGTCCTGACCCCACCCGGATGCCCGAGCTCCCCGAGGTCGAGGTGGTCCGGCGCGGCCTCGCCGACCACGTCCTCGACCGCGCGATCGCCGCGGTCGACGTCGCCCACCCCCGCGCGGTGCGCCGGCACGCGGCGGGCGGCGCCGACTTCGCCGCCCGGCTGACCGGTCGCACGATCACCGGTGCGCGCCGCCGGGGCAAGTATCTCTGGCTCGACCTCGACGGGGGCGCCACCGGGGACGACGCCGTCCTCGCGCACCTCGGTATGAGCGGGCAGATGCTCGTCACCCATTCGGGTCACCCCGACGAGAAGCACCTGCGGGTCCGGTTCCGGTTCGCGGACGACGGGTCCGAGCTGCGGTTCGTCGACCAGCGGACGTTCGGCGGGCTCTCGGTGCACCCCCTGGCCCCTGCGGCGGGCGGCGGCCTGTTGCCCGAGCCGATCGCGCACATCGCCCGCGACCCGATGGACCCCGCCTTCGACCTGGACGCCGCCGTCACCGCGATCCGGCGCCGCCGCATCGGGCTCAAGCGGGCGCTGCTCGACCAGACCGTCGTCTCCGGGATCGGTAACATCTATGCCGACGAGGCGCTGTGGCGGGCCCGGCTGCACGGGGCCCGCCCCACCGAGGCGCTCACCCGCAAGCAGGGCCGCGAGGTGCTGACGGCCGCCACCGAGGTGATGGCCGAGGCGCTCACCGCGGGCGGCACCTCCTTCGACGCGCTGTACGTCAACGTCAACGGGGCGTCGGGGTACTTCGACCGCTCGCTCGCCGTCTACGGGCAGACCGACCGGCCGTGCCCCCGCTGCGGCACCCCGATCCGCCGCGACGCGTTCATGAACCGCAGCTCCTTCACCTGCCCCCGCTGCCAGCCGAAACCCCGTCGCCCCCACCCCTGATCCGCGAGTCGCGGCGCATGCTCGCGAGTCGGGGTCTGCGGGTGCGCGAGTCGGGGTCTGCGGGTGCGCGAGTCGGGGTCTGCGGGTGCGCGAGTCGGGCTGTTCGCGCGCATGGGTCGGGTCCGGGATGGCTCGGGAGCAGGCCCCCGAGGGTCATCGCGGTCGTGGTCGCCGCCCGCGCATCGCATCCAGGCCCCGACTCGCGCACCCTTGCGGCCCGACTCGCGCGCGTCCAGGCCCCGACTCGCCGGCGGGGCGGGCTACAGCCAGCCGCGGCGTTTGAAGATCGCGTAGAGCACCAGGCCGAGCAGCAGCATCAGCGCCAGCGCCATCGGGTAGCCGAGCACCCAGCTCAGCTCGGGCATGTGGGTGAAGTTCATGCCGTACACCGAGGCGATCAGGGTGGGCGCGAACAGGATCGCCGCCCAGGACGAAATGCGCTTGACCTGCTCGTTCTGGTCGTAGCCCGCCTGGGTCAGCCGGGCCATCTCCTTGTTCTGGCGCTGCCCGACCAGTGCGGCGTTGACCTGCAGGATGTTCGTGAGCAGCTGCCGGAACGCCTCGGTCCGTTCCAGGGCACGGGTGGCGTGGTCGCCGACGTCGCGCAGCGCGCGCCGCAGTTCGAGATCGGTGTCCTCGCCCGCCTTGCCGAGCCGGGACCGCAGCTGGGCGAGCATCCCGGTGAGCGGCTCCAGCGCGCGCTGGAACGCGATCACCTCGCGCGTGAGCTGGTAGATGCGGCGGGAGACGCCGGGGTCGCCGTCGAAGACCTGCTCCTCGATCTGGTCGATGTCGTTCTGCAGGCCGTCGAGCACGGGTGCGTAGTCGTCGACGACCCGGTCCAGCACCGCGTAGAGGACGGCGAGCGGCCCGTGCGCGAGCAGGTCGGGGTCCTTCTCCAGGCGCCTGCGCACCTCGCCGAGGTCGGGTTCCTCCGCGTGCCGGACGGTGATCACGAAGTCCGGCCCGAGGAACAGGTGCACCTCGCCGAGCTCGACGACCTCGTTCGGGTCGACGTACCGAGCGGGCCGGAGGACCACGAACATCGTCTCGTCGTAGTGCTCCAGCTTGGGCCGCTGGTGCGCTTTGACCGTGTCCTCGACGGCCAGATCGTGCAGGTCGAACTCCCGCGCCACGGCGTTGATCTCGTCGAGGTTCGGGCGGAGCATCCCGATCCAGCAGAAGCTGTGTCCGTCGTCGGGGCAGCTGCGCAGCGCCTCGAACGCGGTGTCGAGCGACGGCGGCGCGAGCTCGCGGCGCCCGTCGACGTAGATGGCGTTGTCCACCACCGACATGCATGTCCTCCGGCCAGACCCGCCGCCCGGCGGTCGCCGGGTCCCCGCTCCGAAGGGTAGTCGGGGTCCGATCATCCTGCTTCCTCCCACGAGCGGGTGGGGCACCGCGGAGTACTGCGCATTGCGTAGTAGTGTGCGGCGCGAGAGAGGGGGCGGCGTGGACACGAGCCAGTTGCTCAAGGGAGTGCTCGACCTCGCCGTCCTCGCGGTGCTCGACCGCGAGGACGGCTACGGCTACCAGGTGGTGCGCGGGCTCCGCGCGGCCGGCCTGGAGGAGGTGGGGGACGCGTCGGTGTACGGCACGCTGCGGCGGCTGTACCACGCGGGGCTGCTCACGTCCTACGTGGTGCCGAGCGAGGAGGGCCCGCACCGCAAGTACTACAGCCTGAACGCGCCCGGCCGGGAACGGCTGCGGGAGCTGGCCAAGAGCTGGCGGGCGTTCGCCGAGACGATGGAGGGACTGGTGGAGGCCGCATGAACGGCGACGACAGCCACACCGCGCCCGCCGACGCGGGGCCGGCGGTCCGGCTCGCGGCGGGCCCTGCCGAGGAGTACCTCGCCGGTGTGCGGGCCGCCCTCGCGGACCTGCCCGCGCCCGAGGTCTCCGAGATCCTCGAGGACGTGCGCGCGGCACCTGGCCGACCTCACCGACGAGCTGGGCACCGACGCCGACCTCGCGGCGTTCACCGCGCGTCTCGGCACGCCGGCCGCCTACGCCGCCGAGCTCCGGGCCGCTGCCGGATACCCGGCAGCGCCGGCGGGCGCCGCCGCTGCCCCCCGGCC
>NZ_JAHKRK010000031.1 GCF_019396355.1 Pseudonocardia nigra | reverse complement strand
CTCCGGCTCGGACACCCCAAGATCACACCGCAGACCAGCCGATCATTCGTGATCGACACGCCACTGCCGCCAAGATCACACTGACCCCGACACGAGGTCACGCTCAAGATCGGGCTGAATGCTTACCTGGCCGCGATTCAGCGTCACACCATCACGCTGCCGCTCGGCATCGGATCGGGATACGTGCTCAACAACTGTTGGTGGCTACACGGCCGCTGCGCATTCGAGGGGCCGCGAGTGATGTACCGCGTGACGGCGGATCCGGTTCGCGGAACCGTTGCTCCAGGCTTCCGCACGAAGCGAGATGTGTCCGGCAGGCGAGTAGCGCTCGGCACGGAAAAGCAATGCGAACCGACCCGGTGAGCACGCCCGGTGAGCCCGCACCAGGCAACGAAGGGGTCTCGAGCATCGAGATGGCCATCCGATTCGTGGCAGCGCAGCCCGGCGGAGCGAGGAAGATTCTTTCCCTACACCATTCGCGACCGAACGGCAGCTGTGGCGGGTGCACGACCACTCCGACCCGATGGCCCTGCACGGTCGGCCGGATTGCCGCGGACGCGCTCGCACGACCCAACGGCAGGCGGACCGAGTAGGCGACGTGGCGGTGTCTAGGCGATCGGCGGCACCAGGTCCCGAGGGAGCTTCGCCGCGGCCGCCCGGTCGAGCAGCCACCGGGTGCGTCGCCTGCCCTGCGCCCCGGCCACCGGAACGGCGACCTCCCCGGCCCCGGACAGTGCCATCGCCACGGCCGCGGCCTTCGCCTCGCCGGTGGTGACGATCCAGACCTCCGCGGCGCGGCGGATCGCCGGCAGCGTGAGCGACACCCGGGTGGGCGGGGGCTTCGGGCAGCCGTGCACGGCCACCACGGAGCGCTCGGTCTCGTAGACGGCGGGGGAGTGCGGGAAGACCGAAGCGGTGTGGCCCTCGCCGCCCATGCCCAGCATCAGCACGTCGAACGCCGGTACCGGCCCGTGGTCCTCGGGGCGGGCCTTGCTCGCCAGCAGTTCCGCGTAGGCCTCGGCGGCCGCCTCGGCGCCCGCCGGGCCGGTGCCGGTGTCGGCACCCATCGGGAACACCTTGGCCGGGTCGATGCGCACGTGGTCGAGCAGCGCGGCGCGGGCCTGCGTCTCGTTGCGCTCGGGGTCACCGGGCGGCAGGAACCGCTCGTCGCCCCAGTAGAACTCGACTTCACCCCAGTCGACGGCGTCGCGGGCGACGGTCTCGCGGATCTGCTCCAGCAGGGCGATCCCGACGCCGCCGCCGGTGAGCACGATCTTCGGGACGGTGCCGGCCGCCTGCAGGTCGACGAGCCGGGTGAGCAACCGCGCCGCGGCCGCGGCCGCGAGGACGTCCGGCCGGGAGTGCACGGCGATGTCGGGAGCCGCCATCAGGCGATCTCCGCCGGCGCCGGCACCTTGATCGGCGTGCGGCCGCGCGCCAGCCGACCCACCCCCTCGATCGCGGCCCCGTAGATCTCGTCGGGGTCGAGCCTGCGCAGCTCCTCGGCGAGGCAGTCCCGCACCTCCCGGCGGGAGAGGGCCACGAGCCGGTCCGGCTGGCCGGGCTGGCGCAACCGGCCCACCTTGCCGTCCGGGCGCACGAGCTCCACCGGGCCCGACGGGCGGTCCAGACGCACCGACACCAGGCCCGGCCCGTGCTCGGCGGGGGAGCGCTTCACCCGCGTGTCGAGCCGGACGGCGAGCCAGCCGGCCAGCAGGTCGGTGGACGGGGAGACCGCCTCGCCCGCGACCACGGCCCCGGTGACGCGCTCGTGCGGCGGGGCGTCGAGCGCGGTGGCGAGCAGCGCCCGCCACGACGTCAGCCGGGTCCAGGTGAGGTCGGTGTCGCCCGCGACGTAGTGCGTCCGCCGCTGCTCGAACGAGCGCAGCGGGTTGCGTGACGACAGCGCGTCGGTGATGCGCCGCTGGGCGAGCCTGCCCACCGCGTCCTGCGACGGCACGACCGGCGCCTCGCCCGGCCACCAGGCGACGACGGGCGCGTCGGGCAGCAGCAGCGGCATCACCATGCCGGCGCCCGCCTGGTCCTCGGCGAGCGCGCCGTACCCGCGGAGCACGATGACCTCGCTCGCGCCCGCGTCGCCGCCGACGCGGATCTGTGCGTCCATCCGCGGCGCGGCCTTGCGCTGCCCGCGGGCCAGCACGATGACCCGGCAGGGGTGCTCACGGCTGGCCGAGTTGGCGGCCTCGATGGCCCCTTCGATGTCGCTGCCGTCGTCGGTGACGATCACGAGCGTCAGCACGCGGCCCAGCGCGAGCACGCCGCCGCGCTCGCGCAGCTCGATGATCTTCTTGTTGACCGCGGAGCTGGTGCTCGACGGAAGGTCAACAATCATGCTCGCCTCGCAGGCTCGACGGGGCCGATCACGGGCGCCTCCAGGTGCGGCCGGTGCGGGCGAGCATGGCGTTGGCCGACTCGGGGCCCCAGCTGCCCGCGGGATAGGGGTCGGGCCCGGACTCCTGCGCCGCCCAGTGCTCCAGCACCGGGTCGAGGATCTGCCAGGACCGCTCGACCTCCTCGTTGACGGGGAACAGCGACGGCTCGCCGAGCAGGACGTCGAGGATCAGCCGCTCGTAGGCCTCCGGTGACGCCTCGGTGAACGAGGTGCCGTAGCCGAAGTCCATCGTGACGTCGCGGACCTCCATCTGGCTGCCCGGCACCTTCGACCCGAACCGCATCGTGACGCCCTCGTCGGGCTGCACCCGGACGACGAAGGCGTTCTGCCCGAGCTCCTCGGTCATCGTCGCGTCGAACGGCAGGTGCGGGGCCCGCTTGAAGATCACGGCGATCTCGGTGACGCGGCGACCGAGCCGCTTGCCGGTGCGCAGGTAGAACGGGACGCCCGCCCACCGGCGGGTGTCGACCTCGCAGGTGATCGCGGCGAACGTCTCGGTGCGGGAGTTCGGGTCGAAGCCCTCCTCCTCCTTGAGCCCGCGCACGCGCTCGCCGCCCTGCCAGCCACCGCTGTACTGCCCGCGCGCGGTGGTCTCGTCCAGCGGGCCGACGAGCTTGGTCGCGTTCAGCACCTTGATCTTCTCGGCCCGCAGCTCGTTCGAGGAGAACGAGACCGGCTCCTCCATGGCGGTGAACGCGAGCAGCTGCAGCAGGTGGTTCTGGATGACGTCGCGCGCCGCGCCGATGCCGTCGTAGTACCCGGCGCGCCCGCCCAGGCCGATGTCCTCGGCCATCGTGATCTGCACGCTGTCGACGTAGTGGCTGTTCCAGATCGGCTCGAACAGCTGGTTGGCGAACCGCATCGCCAGGATGTTCTGCACCGTCTCCTTGCCGAGGTAGTGGTCGATGCGGAACACCGAGTCCTCGGGGAAGACGTCGCTGACGATCGTGTTCAGCTCCTGCGCCGACTTCAGGTCGTGCCCGAACGGCTTCTCGATCACCACCCGGCGCCAGCGCTCGCCGCCCTGGCTGGCCAGGCCGGACCGGGCCAGCTGCTTGAGCACCACCGGGAACGCGCCCGGCGGGATCGACAGGTAGAACGCGTGGTTGCCGTTGGTGCCGCGGAGCCGGTCGAGCTCCTTCACGCAGTGCTCGAGCCGGTCGAACGCGTCGTCGTCGTCGAAGCTGCCGGGGACGAACCGGAACCCCTCGGCCAACCGGTCCCAGACCGTCTGGCGGAACGGGGTGCGGGCGTACTTGCGCACGGCGTCGTACACGACCTGCCCGAAGTCCTGGTCGGCCCAGTCGCGCCGGGCGAACCCCGTGAGCGCGAAGCCCGGGGGCAGAAGGCCGCGGTTGGCCAGGTCGTAGATCGCCGGCATGAGCTTCTTGCGCGACAGGTCGCCGGTGACCCCGAAGATCACCAGGCCGGACGGCCCGGCGATCCGGGGGAGGCGCTTGTCGCGTGGGTCCCGGAGCGGGTTGCTCCACTGACCCGGGTCGGATTGCCCCGAGCCCGATTGTGCAGCCCCGATCGTGCTGGTGCCCATCGATCTCACTCCCAGTCGTCGGTGGTGGTGCCAGAGGTCGGGACGCCCGGGCACCCGCCGTTCCCACACGATCCTTCCAGCACCGCTACAGCTGCTGCACGGCCCGGGCCAGGGTGACCAGCCCGGCCACCCGGTCGGTGAAGTGCAACCGCAGCACCGGACGTCCGCGCTGGGCGAGCGCCGCGGCGTCGGTGCGCGCCTGCGCCTGCTGGTAGGCCTCGAGCGCCGGTGGCAGGTCCGGTGGCAGGTCCGGTTCGGCCGTGCCCGTGAGCTGGCAGACGACGGTGTCCGCGGGCCCGCCCTTGTCGCGCTGCCCGGTGCCCGGCAGGCAGCGCGGCGCCCAGCCGAACGCGACGGCGCGGCCGGTGCGCCGGGCCAGCTCGGCCCGCAGCACGGCCGCCGAGGCGTCCTCGAGGCGGTCGAGGTAGGCGTGCACGCTCAGGCACGCGCCGCCGTCGAGCAGGGCCCGCAGCGCGTCGCCGACCGTGGCCGTCCCGGACGGCAGCCAGGAGCCGGCGTGGACGTCGATGCCGCCGTCGCGGAAGGCGAGCCGCTCGCCGGTGCCGTCATCGGTGCCGGTGCCGGTGTCGATGTCGGTGCCGGTGCCGCCCGCGTCGGGGCGGTCGGTGGGGTCGACGCCCAGCAGGTGCGCCGCCACGGCCGTGGCGTGCTGCCAGAGCACCATCTGCGCGGCGGGGGAGCCCGTGCCGGCGACGGCGGCGCCGGGGACGGCGCCCAGGCCGGCGGCCAGCACCCCGGCCGCGGTCCACTCCGGTGCGTCCGGGCCCTCGACGACCACCGGCAGCGGGCCCCGCCCGTGCTTGCCCAGGCCGGCCGCCACGAGCTGCGCCGCCCACTCGGCCATGCCGGGAGCGTCGTCCCCGGCGAGCGCCACGACCTGGGCCTGCGCGAGCAGCGCGCCCAGCCGCAGCGCGGGGTTGTCCGGGTCGTCGGACGCCAGGTCGTCGGCCGCCGGGATCGCGTCGGCGAGCACGGCGGCGACGTCGGTGCCCGCCAGCCCGGCGGGCACCAGTGCGTACGCGGTGAGTGCCGCCCACGGCCCGTCGACGTCGGGCGGGCCGAGCACCACCGTGGCCCGGCCCGCCGAGCGCAGCAGCGGCCCGTCCGGGGCCGTGACGACGACCGTGTGCTCGGCCGGGTCGAGCCCGTCGGCGCGCAGCGCATCGTGCACGGTGTCGCGCACCAGCTCGACCGCCGCGGTGTCCTCGCCGGCGGGCGCGGACACCACGAGCACCGTGGCGGCCAGGTCACCGGCGACCGCGTCGGCCACCTGGGCCGGGTCGGTGGTGTCGAGCACGATCAGCCGGGAGGCGCCCAGCTGCGGGTCCACCCCGGCCAGGGCCTCGGCGGCGATCCCCACGCCGCCGGCCGCGGCGACGACGACCCGCACCCGCCCCGCGACGCGGTGGCGCTCGCGCAGCCCCTCGATCTCCCCGACCAGCGGCCGGGCCGCACGGGCCGCCGCGACCCAGCCCGGGCGGGCCGCGGTGGGCCAGACCGTGGGGTCACGGTCGGCGATCCGGGACGCGACCGCCTCGCCGATCAGCCGTTCGACGACCTCCGGCCGCGGCGGGTCGGACGACAGCGGTCGCGCACCCATCGAGGTCAGTGCTCCCCGTCTTCCCCGCGGGCCCTCAGCGGGCCTGCTCGAGCTGCCCGGTGACGGTGTCGCCCAGCTCCGACCAGGACTTCTCGAACTTCTCCACGCCCTCGTCCTCCAGGACGAGGAACACGTCGCTGAGGTCGACGCCGACCCGCTCGAGCGCGTCGAACACCTCCTGGGCCTCCTGCGCGGTGCCCGTGACGCGGTCGCCGTGCACCTCGCCGTGGTCGGCGAAGGCCAGCAGCGTCTTCTCCGGCATCGTGTTCACGGTGTCGGCGACGACGAGCTCGGTGACGTAGAGCGTGTCGGAGTAGTCGGGGTTCTTCACCCCGGTGGACGCCCACAGCGGGCGCTGCGGCCTCGCACCCAGCTTCACCAGGTTGTCCCAGCGGGCGCCGGTGAACACCTCCTGGAAGGCGGCGTAGGCGAGCCGGGAGTTCGCGACGCCCGCCTTGCCGAGCAGCGCGCGGGCCTCGTCGGTGCCGATCGCCTCGAGCCGCTTGTCGATCTCGGTGTCGACGCGGGAGACGAAGAAGCTCGCCACCGACTCGATCCGGGAGATCTCCTGGCCGTTGGCCGCGGCCTGCTCGAGCCCGTCGAGGTAGGCGCCCATCACCGCGCGGTAGCGCTCCACCGAGAAGATCAGTGTGACGTTGACGCTGACGCCCTCGGCGAGCGCGCGGGTGATCGCCGGCAGACCGGCCTCGGTGGCCGGGATCTTCACGAACAGGTTCGGCCGGTCGACGGCCTTCCACAGGTCCAGCGCCTCGGCGACGGTGCCCTCCGTGTCGCGGGCGAGGCCGGGGTCGACCTCCAGCGAGACGCGCCCGTCCACGCCGCCGGTGGTCTCCCAGGTGCCGCTGAACACGTCGCAGGCCTGCTGGACGTCGGCCACGGTGATCTCGCGGACCGCTTCCTGGACGGAGGCGCCCCGGGCGGCGAGCTCACGGACCTGCGCGTCGTAGGCGTCGCCCTTCGACAGCGCCCCCGCGAAGATCGTGGGGTTGGTGGTGACGCCGACAACGTGCTTGTCGGTGATGAGCTCCTGCAGGTTGCCGCTGTTCAGGCGCTCGCGGGACAGGTCGTCGAGCCAGATGGAGACGCCGGCGTCGGCGAGGCGCCCGAGTCGTTCGTTGC
This sequence comes from Pseudonocardia nigra, assembly GCF_019396355.1. GTDB lineage: Bacteria > Actinomycetota > Actinomycetes > Mycobacteriales > Pseudonocardiaceae > Pseudonocardia > Pseudonocardia nigra. Next base: position 45,287 of record NZ_JAHKRK010000031.1, on the reverse strand, counting down.
TCATCGTTCCTCCTAGTGGGAGACGTTGGCCAGGCTGCGCCGGGCGGCCGCGACCACGTTCTCGGTGGTGAAACCGAACTCCCGGAACAGGGTCTGGTAGTCCGCGCTGGCGCCGAAGTGCTCGATGGAGACGTTCTCGCCCGCGTCGCCGGTGAACCGGTGCCACGGCTGCGCGACGCCGGCCTCGACGCTGACCCTGGCTTTCACCGCCGCCGGCAGCACCGACTCGCGGTAGGCCTCGTCCTGCGCGTCGAACCACTCGACGCAAGGCATCGACACCACCCTCGTGGGAACGCCGTCGGCCTCCAGGACCTTCCGGGCCTCGGCCGCGATCTGCAGTTCCGACCCCGTCGCGATGAGGATCAGCTGCGGCTCGCCCGACGAGGCGTCGGCGAGCACGTAGCCGCCGCGCGCGACGCCCTCGGCCGAGGTGCCCTCGAGCACGGGCAGGTTCTGCCGGGTGAGCGCCAGGCCCTTGGGGCCTTCCGGCCGCTCCAGGACCGCCCGCCACGCGTGCGCGGTCTCGTTCGCGTCGCCCGGGCGGACCATGGCGAGGCCCGGGATCGCCCGCAGCGCCGCCAGGTGCTCGATCGGCTGGTGGGTCGGGCCGTCCTCGCCGAGGCCGATCGAGTCGTGCGTCCAGACGTAGACGACGCTCGACTTCATCAGCGCCGCGAGCCGCACGGCGGGCCGCATGTAGTCGCTGAACACGAGGAACGTGCCGCCGTACGGGCGAGTGGGCCCGTGCAGCGCGATGCCGTTGAGGATCGAGCCCATCGCGTGCTCGCGGACACCGAAGTGCAGCGTGCGGCCGTACGGCGTGGCCTTGAACATCTTGGTGGAGGTGGACGCGGGCCCGAACGAGCCCTCGTTCTCCATCGTGGTGTTGTTGCTCTCCGCGAGGTCGGCCGAGCCGCCCCACAGCTCGGGCAGCACCGGCGCCAAGGCGTTCAGTACCTCGCCCGAGGCCTTGCGGGTGGCGATGCCCTTCGCGTCCGGCTCCCAGCTCGGGAGCGCCTTCTCCCAGCCGACCGGCAGATCGCGCCCGAGCACCCGGTCGAACAGCTCCTTGCGCTCCGGCTCCCGGCCCGTCCAGTCCTCGAAGGTGGACTGCCAGGCCTGCTTCGCCTCCCGGCCGCGGTCGACGACCTTGCGGGCGTGCGCCAGCACCTCGTCGTCGACCTGGAACGTCTGCTCCGGGTCGAAGCCGAGGATCTTCTTGACCTCGGCGACCTCCGCGTCGCCCAGTGCCGCGCCGTGCGCCTTGCCGGTGTTCATCTTCTCCGGAGCCGGGAAGCCGATGACGGTGCGCAGCAGGATGAACGACGGCCGGCTCGTCTCCGCACGGGCGGCCTCGAGCGCGCCGAGGATCCCGGTGACGTTCTCCCCACCCTCGACGACCTGCACGTGCCAGCCGTAGGCCTCGTACCGCTTCGCGGTGTCCTCCGACAGCGCGATCGTGGTGTCGTCCTCGATGGAGATCTTGTTGTCGTCGTAGATCACCGTGAGGTTGCCCAGCTGCTGGTGCCCGGCGAGCGAGGACGCCTCCGAGGTGACGCCCTCCTCGATGTCACCGTCGGAGGCGATCACGTAGATCTGGTGGTCGAAGGGGCTCTCACCCGGCGCGGCGTCCGGGTCGAACAGGCCGCGCTCGCGGCGGGCGCCCATCGCCATGCCGACCGCGGAGGCGAGCCCCTGGCCGAGCGGACCGGTGGTGATCTCCACGCCGGGGGTGTGGCGGTGCTCCGGGTGACCCGGGGTCTTGGAGCCCCAGGTGCGCAGCGCCTTGAGGTCGTCGAGCTCCAGCCCGTAGCCGGACAGGAACAGCTGGATGTAGAGCGTGAGGCTGGAGTGCCCCGCCGACAGCACGAACCGGTCGCGGCCGATCCACTCGGCGTCGGCGGGGTCGTGGCGCATCACGCGCTGGAACAGCGTGTACGCCAGCGGCGCCAGGCTCATCGCCGTGCCGGGGTGACCGTTGCCGACCTTCTGCACCGCATCCGCGGCCAGCACCCGGACGGTGTCGACCGCCCGCCGGTCCAGGTCGCTCCAGTCGTCGGGCACGCTGGCCCGGGTGAGGGCCTCGATCTCGTTGTCGGCCACAGAACTTCCCTCGTCATGTCGGGTAGGGGCGGCAGCGGCACGCCTCGACGCGTCCGGCTCTGCGGGCCAGCCTAGCCGGGTACGAGGCGCGCACTGATCTCCGCTCGTGCGTCATGTGGCGGCTACCCGCGGACGCGTTGCCGTATGCCCCGGGCTACCATCGACAAGCCGTAGAAAGAACGCTGTAAGGCGCTCCCCACCACACGCGGATAAGAGGTTGCCGGTGACTGTGCCCCTGTCCAGGAAGCGGACAGCCCAGCACGGGGCGACACCGGTGCCGCCCGCCCCCCGGTCCCGGGGTGCGCTGGACCGGGCCCGTGACACCGTGCGGGCCTACCTGGGGCTCACCAAGACCCGCATCATCGAGCAGCTGCTCGTCGTCACGGTGCCTGCGATATTCCTCGCCGAACGCGGCGTGCCGTCCGTCTGGCTGATCATCGCCACCCTGCTGGGTGGTGCGATGGCCGCGGCGAGTGCCCACGCGCTGAACTGCGTCGTCGACGCCGACATCGACGCGGTCATGAAGCGGACGGCGCGGCGGCCGCTGGCGAAGGGCCAGGTCCCCACCCGGCACGCGCTCGTCTTCGGCCTGGTGCTCGGCGCGGTCAGCTCGGTGTGGCTGGGGCTCACCACGAACTGGCTCGCCGCCGGCCTGGCCGTCGCGGCGATCGCGTTCTACGTGCTCGTCTACACGCTGCTGCTCAAGCGCCGCACCTCGCAGAACATCGTCTGGGGCGGCGCGGCGGGCTGCATGCCCGTGGTGATCGGGTGGGCCGCCGTCACCGGCACCGTGGAGTGGCCCGCGCTGGTGATGTTCGGAGTCATCTTCTTCTGGACGCCCCCGCACTTCTGGGCGCTCGCCATGCGCTACCGCGACGACTACGCCGCGGCAGGCGTGCCGATGCTCCCGGTGGTCGCCACCCCCGTGCAGGTCTCCCGCCGGATCGTCGCCTACTCGTGGGTGATGGCGGCCTGGACGCTGCTGCTGGCGCCCGCCACCTCGTGGATCTACGCCTCGGTGGCGGTGCTGGGCGGGGCGTGGTTCGTGTTCCAGGCCCACCGGCTGCACCGCGGGGTCGTCGCCGGCCGCGAGGCGCGGCCGATGCGCCTGTTCCACCTGTCGAACATGTACCTCTGCGTGCTGTTCGCCGCGATCGCCGTGGACGCGGCGATCGGGCTGCCGGTCCTGCTGCCCTAGCGCGCGCTACGCCGCGCGGGCGACCATTCCGTGCGGGTCCAGCACGTACTTGCGGGCCGCGCCCTCGTCGAACTCCCGGTAGCCGCGCGGGGCGTCGTCCAGCCCGATGACGGTGGCGTTCACCGCGTCGGCGATGTGCGCCTTGTCGTGCAGGATGCTCATCATCAGCCTCCGGTTGTACCTCAGCACCGGGCACTGGCCCGTGGCGAACGAGTGGCTCTTCGCCCAGCCCAGACCCAGGCGCACCTTGAGCGTCCCCTCCCGGGCGTCCTCGTCCGACGCGCCGGGGTCGCCGGTGACGTAGAGGCCGGGGATGCCGAGCCGTCCGCCCGCCCGCGTCACCGCCATCACGGAGTTGAGGACGGCGGCGGGCGCCTCGCCGCCGGCCGAGCCGTGCCCGGTGGCCTCGAAGCCCACCGCGTCGACGGCGCAGTCGACCTCGTTCGTGCCGAGGATCTGCGCGATCTGGTCCTCCAGGGTGGCGTCCTGGGAGATGTCGACGGTCTCGCAGCCGAACGAGCGGGCCTGGGCGAGGCGGTCGGCGTTGAGGTCGCCGACGATGACGACGGCGGCCCCGAGCAGGTGCGCGGAGTAGGCCGCGGCCAGCCCGACCGGCCCGGCGCCCGCCACGTACACCGTGGAGCCGGTCGTCACGCCGGCGGTGTAGGCGCCGTGGTAGCCGGTGGGGAAGATGTCCGACAGCATCGTCAGGTCGAGGATCTTCTCCAGCGCCTGCTCGCGGTCGGGGAACTTCAACAGGTTGAAGTCGGCGAACGGCACCATCACGTACTCGGCCTGGCCGCCCTCCCAGCCGCCCATGTCCACGTACCCGTAGGCGGACCCCGCGCGGCCGGGGTTGACGTTGAGGCAGATGCCGGTGTGGCCCTCGCGGCAGTTGCGGCACCGGCCGCAGGCGATGTTGAACGGCACCGAGCAGATGTCGCCGACGTCGACGAACTGCACGTCGCTGCCCTTCTCCACCACCTCACCGGTGATCTCGTGGCCGAGCGTCTGCCCGGGCGGGGCGGTGGTGCGCCCGCGCACCATGTGCTGGTCCGAGCCGCAGATGTTGGTGGAGACGCACCGCAGGATCACGCCGTGCTCGGCCTTGCGGCTCATCCCCATCGCGTCGGCGACCTCGGCGGGTACCTCGAGCTTCGGGGCGTCATGGTCCTCGACCGCGACGACACCCGGCTCCTTGTAGACGACGATCTTGTTGCCACTCATGCGCTCCTCCTCATGTGTCCCGTGCCACGGGCCTACACCCGGGAGGGAGGGGACGCAACCGGGGTGACGGGCGGGACGGGACTCGGGCGCGCGGGACGATCGCCGCGAGCGCGCCCTTCTCGACGGCCGCGGTGCGCGGACGCGCATCTCGCGGGGATCATGACAAGCCGGCCGCCCCGCCGTCGCCGGGAATCGCCGCGAGTGTGCGGTCCTTGCAGATTCCCGTGCACGGATGTGGATCTCGCGGCGATCATGGCGACGGTGGTCGCCGCGAGAGCGTCGTCATCGCACTGCCGGGTGCGCAGGTGCGCATCTCGCGGCGATCAGCGGCGGGAGCCGGCCGGGCGCGTGGACGCCCCGGGCCGGCCCCCGGCGTCACCTCAGCGCAGCAGGTCGGGCGTCTCCCACTCCTTGCCGAGCAGGTGCTGGTCGAGGAACGCCGTGACCGTCTCGTACCAGACCGCCGCGTTCTGCGGCTTGAGCACCCAGTGGTTCTCGTCCGGGAAGTACAGGAACCGGTGGGGCAGGTTGGCCGGGTCCCCGGTGTGCCGCGACACGAGGTCCCACCACAGCCGCAGGCCCTCGCCGACCGGCACGCGGTAGTCCTTGTCGCCGTGGATCACCAGCATCGGCGTGTCGATCGCGTCGGCGAACCGGTGCGGGCTGTTCTCCGCGGCCATCGCCAGGGTCATCTCGCGACTCCAGTAGTAGGACGCGTCGGTGGTGGGGCCGAACTGGTCCAGGGCCCAGAGGCTCGCGTGGGTGACGATCGCGCGGAAGCGGTCGGTGTGCCCGGCGATCCAGTTGGCCATGTAGCCGCCGAACGACCCGCCCATCGCCGCCGTCCGCTCGGCGTCGACGTCCGGACGCTCGAGCGCCACGTCGGTGATCGCCATGACGTCGGCGTACGGGGCGCCGCCCCACTGCCCCCAGCCGCGGGCGATGAAGTCGAGCCCGTACCCGGTGGACAGCGCCGGGTCCGGCAGCAGCACCGCGTACCCGCGCGCGGCCATCAGCCACGGGTTCCAGCGCCACTGCCAGGCGTTCCAGCTGCTGAGCGGGCCGCCGTGCACCCACAGCAGCAGCGGGGCGGGGGAGGACTCGGCGGCGCCGGGCGGCAGCACCAGCCAGGCGCGCAGCGGGCTGCCGTCGGCGGCGGTGGCGTGCACTTCCGTGAGGCTCCCGGGCAGGGCGGGCCGCTCGGCGGGACCCAGGAGCAGGACGGGCCGCTGGTCCGGCGTCGTCGCGTCGAGCCGGACCGGCGCGGGCGGCGCGTCGACGGCGCTGCGCAACGCGTAGATCGTGGACCCGTCGGGGGAGACCCGCGGGTCGCCGTAGGCGCCGTCGTCGCCCGTGAGCCGGGCGACCGAGCCGGTCTCCAGCTCGATGCGGAAGACCGGCGAGCGGCCGCCCTCGTCGGCGGTGACGATCAGGGCGGCGCCATCGGGGGTCCACCGGGCCGCGGCGCCCCAGCGGTCCCAGCCCGGGGCGACCTCGCGGGCTGGGACCGTTGGGCCGCCCGCGAGCGGCAGCACGACCAGGCGGACGTCGGGCGGGGAGGAGGGCGTGGAACGCCCGTCCCGGGCACACACCACCTGCGTGCCGTCCGGGCTGACGACCGGCGCGCCGAAGTCGTGGTCGGGGTCGTCGGCGAGCACCCGCCGCTCCCCGGTGGCCACGTCGACCGCCACGAGCGCGGTGCGGGTGGCCCCGGCCGGCTCCGGTACGCGCCACTCGGTGACGACGGTGGCGCCGTCCGGTGTGACGTCGTAGGAGGCCTCGAGCAGCGCACCCGCCGGCACCGGGGTGAGGTCGCGCCACTCCACGGGCCCGTCCTCGCGGACGCTCCCCGCGACCAGCCGCGGTTCGTCCGGGCCGAGGTCGTGGTCCCAGTACCGGACGGGATATCCGGCGTGCAGGATCGCGCTGACCTTCTTCTCGCGCCGCTGCTTGCGCCGCGCCTCGTCGTCGTCGGCCGACTCGGCGGCGGGCAGCGTCATCGACGTGGCCACCACGGTCCCCGCCTCGCGCGCCACGACGGGCCCGCCGATGCCGCCGGGCCGGGCCCCGACCACGTGGGCCTCCCCGCCCGCGGGGAGCCGCCACAACGCGGCGGGGGCCTCCTCCGGCTGGTCCTTCGCGTCCGGGTCCGGGCGCGCCGAGGTGAACAGCAGTTCCCCGTCGGGGGTGAACACCGGGGAGGACTCGCCGGTGGCGCCGCGGGTGAGCCGCCGGGCCGGGCGCTCCCCGGCCGGGTCGATCTCCCACAGCGCCGTGCGGAACCCGTTGCGCTCGGGGTTCAGCGCCGCCACCGTGGTGACGAGGCGGGTGCCGTCGGGGGAGAGCGCCAGCCCGGACAGGCGGGGTAGCGCCACGTAGGCCTGCAGGTCGTGGAACGTGCGCTGGGCCGAGTCGTTCGGGGGCGGGTCGATCGGGGTCTCCGTCACGCCTGCGTGTCTAGCACGTGCCCTCAGGGGAGCAGCACGAGCTTTCCGGTGGTGCGCCTGGCCTGCAGGTCCTCGTGCGCGGCGCGGGCGTCCGCAAGGGGGTACCGGTGCCCGATCCGGACGTCCAGGGTGCCGCCGGCGACGGCACCGAGCACCGCGGCCGCCGTCGCGGTGAGCTCCTCGCGGGTGGCGATGTAGTCGAACAGCTTCGGGCGGGTGAGGTACACCGAGCCGGCGGCGTTGAGCCGCTGCGGGTCGACCGGCGGCACCGGCCCGCTCGCGGCGCCGAACAGGACGAGCATCCCGCGGGGGCGCAGGCTCGCGAGGCTGGCGTCGAACGTCGTGCGCCCCACGCTGTCGTAGGCCACGGCGACGCCCGCCCCGCCGGTGCGGGCCCTGACCTCGGCGGCCAGGTCGTCCACCTCGGTGTAGCGGATGACGTCGGCCGCCCCGGCCGCGCGCGCCAGCTCCTCCTTCTCGGCGGTGGACACCGTCGCGACGACGCGGCCGCCGCACGCGGTCGCGAGCTGGGTGAGCAGCAGCCCGACCCCGCCCGCCGCGGCGTGCACGAGGACGTGCTCGCCGGGCTGCACGCGGTAGGCGTCGTGCACGAGGAAATGGGCGGTCATGCCCTGCAGCAGCGCACCGACGGCGACCTCGTCGGACACGCCGTCCGGCACCGCCACGGCCTTCGCGGCGGGCACGGCGACGAGCTCGGCGTAGCTGCCCAGCACCTCGGCCCACCCGACACGGTCGCCGACAGCGAACCCGTCGACGCGGTCGCCGACCGCGCGCACCCGCCCGACGCCCTCCATGCCGGGGACGTAGGGCAGCGGCATGGGATAGATGCCCTCGCGCTGATAGGTGTCGATGTAGTTGACGCCCGCCGCGGCGACCTCGACGAGGAGCTCACCGGGCCCGGGTTCGGGATCCGGCACCTCCGCTGGGGTCAGGACGTCGGGACCGCCTGCAGTGCTGATCTGGATGGCGCGCACGCCCCGATCCTCTCCCGTGCCCCGGCACCGGGACGTGGCGGGTCAGCTGCTGCGCACGAGTGCGGGCGGGTCCGCCACCGGAGCGGGGGTGACGTGCGGACGCTCCACGGTGCCCGCCCACACCGCGCCCGCCGCGACCGTCACCAGCGCCGCGCCGAGGACGTGCAGCGACACGAGCACCTCCGGCACCCCGAGGGCGTACTGCACGCCGCCGAGGGCGCCCTGGGCGAGCACGACGGCGACGAGCACGGCGAACCGGCGCCACATCCGCCGTGGCACGCCGACGGCCTTGAGCGTGAACCCGAGGCCGATGAGCAGGCCGAGGTAGCCGAACAGCAGGTCGGCGTGCAGCTGGGCGAGCGCGGGCACGCTGGCGTCCAGGCGCGGGGTATCGGCGTCACCGGCGTGCGGACCGGCCGCCGTCACGAACGTGCCCGCGACGAGCAGGGCACCGAGGACGACCGCGCTGGTGGCGATCAGGCCGCGCACCGCGCCGCCGACCACCTGCCGGGGCGGGCCGTCCCCGTCGCCCGCGGCCTCGACCAGCTGCACCGCGAGCCAGACGAGCACCATCGAGACCAGGAAGTGCAGCGAGACGCTCCACCACACCAGCCCGGTGAGCACGGTCACGCCGCCGATCACGGCCTGCGCGACCACGCCGAGCGGCTGGACCAGCGCGAGCCGGGTGAGCCGCGCGCGTCGCGGCCGGGTGTTCAGCGCAGCCAGCAGGCAGGCCCCGGTGACGAGCACCACCGCGAACGTCAGCAGCCGGTTGCCGAACTCGATCCACTGCGTGAGCGGCTCGACCTCCGGGTGCGCGGTGGGGACCAGGCTCCCGGGGAAGCACTCCGGCCACGTCGGGCAGCCCAGGCCCGAGCCCGTGACCCGGACGACCGACCCGGTGACCGCGATCCCCGCCTGGGCGACGACGGCGGCGATGGCGAGTGCGCGCATCAGCGTCGCCGATGTCGGGGGGAGCCGGTCGAGGAAGGCGGGTCGGGCCACGCCGTCGATGGTAGGCGCGCCGCAGGCGGCACCCGTCCGCCGCCCTCCGATGTCAACGAACCATTGACGCGCTCGGATCGGCAATCATTCGCGGACCGGAGACGGCCGAAGGGAGGCGGAGGAGGGAAGGACGCCATCCGTGCGCCCCGTGTGCGCCCATGCGCCCCGTCGACGAGGCGCACGGGCCGACACGAGGCGCACGGGCCGACACGAGCCGCACGGGCCGAGACGAGGCGCACGGGCCGAGACGGGGGGCACGGCCGACGGGCGTGCCGGCGTGGGGTGGTTCTAGCGGAGCTTGACCGTGCGGAGGGCCAGTCCGCCGGCCACGGCCGTCCAGCCCAGCAGGACGAGCACGTGGGACAGCACCGGGGCCTGTCCCGCCGCCAGCGCGGTGCGCAGGCCCTCAGCCAGTGCACCCGACGGCAGGTAGGCGCCGACGGCGGCGAGCGGGCCGGGGAGGGCGTCGAGGGGAATGACGATCCCGCCGGCGAGCAGCAGCACGAACCACACCAGGTTGGCGACGGCGAGGGTGACCTCGGCGCGCAGCGACCCGCCGAGCAGGATCCCCAGCGCGCCGAACGCGGCGCACCCCAGCAGCACCAGCAGCAGCGCCCACCCGATGCCCGACGGCTCCGGCCGCCAGCCGAGCCCGGCCGCGAGCGCCGACAGCACCGCGACCTGCAGCGCGACGATCCCCAGGACGGCCACGAGCCGGCCGGCGACGAGCAGCCAGCGGGGGAGTGCGGTGGCGGCGAGCCGCCGGATCACCCCGTAGCGGCGGTCGAAGCCCAGGGCGATCGCCTGCCCGGTGAACGCGGTGGACATCACCGCGAGCGCCAGCACTCCCGGGGTCACGGCGGCGACCCGTGGCTCCGGCAGCGGGACGACGGCGAGCGCCGTCAGGCCCACCAGCAGCACGATCGGGATGAGCAGGGTGAGCAGTACCTGCTCGCCGTTGCGCAGCGCGAGCCGCAGCTCGGTGGCCGACTGGGCGGCGAGCATCCGCAGCGGCGCGCCCGCGCCGGGCTGCGGGGTGAAGGTCCCCGCGGGGAAGCGGTTCACGATCGCAGCTCCCGTCCGGTCAGCTCGAGGAACACGTCCTCGAGGCTGCGCCGCGTCACCTGCACGTCGTCGGCGAGCGCCCCCTGGCCCGCGCACCAGTTCGTGATCGTCGACAGGACCGAGGGATCGATCCGGCCGCGCACGACGTAGCGACCCGCCACCGACTCCGCCGCGCCGTACCCGGCGGGCAGGGCGGCGGTGAGGTCGTCGAGGTCCATGCCGGGCCGCGCCCGGAACCGCAGCTCCTGCTGCTGCGCGGTGGCGGTGAGTGCGGCGGGGGAGCCGTGGGCCACCACCGTGCCGTGGTCGACGATCACCACGTCGTCGGCGAGCGACTCGGCCTCCTCCATGAGGTGCGTGGTGAGCAGCACGGCCACCCCGTCGCGGCGCAGCGCGTCGATCAGCTCCCACACGAGGTGGCGGCCCTGCGGGTCCATGCCCGCGGTGGGCTCGTCGAGGAACACCAGCTCGGGCCTGCCGACCACGGCGCACGCCAGCGCCAGCCGCTGCTGCTGCCCGCCGGAGAGCCGCTTGTACGGGGTGCGCGCGCACGACTCGAGCCCGAGGACCGACAGCAGCCACCCGACGTCCAGCGGGCGCGCCGAGCACGCGGCGACCAGCCGCAGCATCTCCGCGGCGCGCACGCCGGGATAGGCGCCGCCACCCTGGGGCATGACACCGATCCGGGCGCGCAGGGCGTCGGGCGCGCCTGCCGGGTCGACGCCGAGGACGCGCACGTCACCGGCGTCGGCGGCGAGGAACCCTTCGCAGATCTCGACGGTCGTCGTCTTGCCGGCCCCGTTGGGGCCGAGCAGGGCGAGCACCGACCCTGCGGCCAGCTCGAGATCGAGACCGTCGACCGCGGTGGTGCGGCCGTAGCGCTTCACCAGCCCCCGGACCGCGACGGCGGGCGGCGGAGTACTCACGACGGGCAAGTCTACTGAGCGACCTTGTCCGGCTCCGGACCCGGCACCCGCACCGGCAGGGCGTCGATGTCGGCGCCGATCTGCCCGGCGAGCCTGCGGTACTGGAGCACCAGCACCAGCACGAAGATCAGGATGCCGGCGACGATGGCCATGGGGAGCTGGTACGCGCGGAAGCTGAAGTCGGCGCCCGTAGGCGGCACCACCAGCGCGAGCACGGCCGACGCCGCGAGTGCCGCACGCCGGTAGCGCGGCAGGCCCTTCGTGGCGGCCAGCGGGATCGCGGCCCACAGCAGGTACCAGGGGTGGACGATCGGGCCGAGCAGCACGACGGCGCCGAGGCCCGCGCCCATGCCGGTGATCGGGTCGAGCCTGCCGCGGACGGTGGCGAGCAACAACATCCCGACCAGGACGGCGGACGCCAGCAGCCCGAGGCCCCGCGTGATCTCCAGCACCGAGTCGGTGTGGTCGCCCAGGCCGCCGAGGATGCCGACCTGCCCGCCGACCAGGCCGAGGTCGGTGGAGACCGACATCCAGCTGCGGATCAACCCCGGAGTGTCCAGGGTGGTCGCCCACCCGACCCCGGTGCCGGTGGCGAGCGCGAGCACCACGTAACTCGCGGCGGTGACGAGGCCGAGTACCCCGGCGGCGGCGGCGACGTGGCCGAACCGGCCGCCGCGCCTGCGGGCCCACTCCATCCCGAGGAAGCCCAGCGCGAGCAGCGCGGGTAGCTTGATCGCCGACCCCGCGACGATCAGCAGGGCCCCGCCGAGGAATCGGGCGTCGAGCAGGCGCGAGCCGGTACGCAGGCCGACCTCCATGCCCGCGAGCATCAGCCCGACCATCAGGGCCTCGTTGTGGATGCCGCTGACGAGGTGGAACAGCACGAGGGGGTTGGCCACTCCCAGCCACAGCGCGAGGCCGGTGTCGAGCCCGCAGCGGTGGGCCAGCCGGGGCAGCGCCCACACGATGAGCCCGACGCCCGCCAGCGCCAGCGCGCGGTGGGCGAAGATCCCGAGGACGACGTCGTTGCCGCTGATCGCCGTGATGACGCGGCCCATCCCAAGGAACAGCGGGCCGTAGGGGGCCGGGGTGTCGCGCCAGATCGTCGGGATGCTGCGGGTGAGCGGGTCATCGACGCCGAGCGCCTCGGCCGGGCCGAGGACGTACGGGTCGAACCCGCGGGCGAGGATCGCGCTCTGGGCCAGGTAGCTGTAGACGTCCCGGGAGAACATCGGCGGTGCGGCGGCCAGCGGGATCGCCCACAGCACCGCCGTGCGGGCCAGCTGCGCGCGGTTCGGGGCGGGGGCGACCGCGCCGTTCTCCCGCAGCATCTTGCCCACCCACAGCCACGACAGCACCAGCAGTCCGATGCCGGTGTAGGTGATGGCGATCGCGATGGTGACGTTGCGGCTGGGCAGGCCGATCAGCCGGAGCCCGAACAGCGGGTTCGGGACGGGCAGGGCGCCCGAGCCGAGCGCCCCGATGCCCATCAGCAGCGCCCCGGTCAGGCCCAGCCTGCGGGCGACGCGGCTGGGGTCGCGGGGCGGCACATCGTGCGGCGCCTCGCCGGGGAGCGGAGCGCGCGCGGCGTCGAGCTCCCGGGCGACCATGCCCCGCAGCGTAGCGAGCCCCCCGCTCGCGTGACGCCCGCCGCACGCCCCCACCGGCTGGAGCAAGGTGGCCTTGCTGCCGTGCTGTCGCAGTAAAGCCACCTTGCTGCAACCGGCGCCGGCCCGCGCCGGAGTGAGCGTCCTCACCTCCGGGCGGGGCGCGTTTGAGGTCCCGGGGGATATAGGCAACACTGGTGTTGTGAAAACCGCCGGGCACCCCATCCCGGTCGACGCGCCCGATCGCACGACAGAGGGCCCGCCGACCGGCGACGGCCGCACCCGTGAGGCGGTCGCCCGCCTGCTCATGGAGCAGGGCCCGATCACCGCGGCGGCGGTGGCGGCGGCGTTGGAGCTGTCGGCCCCGGCCGTGCGGCGCCATCTCGACGCGCTGCTCGCCGACGGGGAGGCCGAGGTCCGCGACGCGCCGCGCCGCGGACCGCGCGGGCGGGGGCGGCCCGCCCGCCGGTACCTGCTCAGCGACGCCGGGCGGGCCCGCTTCGGGCACGGCTACGACGAGCTCGCCGTGGCCGCACTGCACTACGTGGCCGAGCACGGCGGCGAGCTGGCGCTGCGCGGGTTCGCGCGCAGCCGCGTCGAGAAGCTGCTCGGTGCCGGCGCGGAGCAGGTGGCCGCCGCGGGTACCCCGCACGAGCGTGCGGAGGCGTTGGCCGGAGTGCTGAGCTCGCGCGGTTACGCTGCCCAGGCCCGCGCGGCCGGGACGGGCGTGCAGCTGTGCCAGCACCACTGCCCGGTGGCGCACGTCGCCGCCGAGTTCCCGGCGCTGTGCGAGGCCGAGACCGAGGCGTTCGCCGAGCTCCTGGGCACCCACGTGCAGCGGCTCGCCACCATCGCGCGCGGCGACGCCGCGTGCACCACGCACGTTCCGCTGGACGTTCCCGACGCCCGACGGAAGCACGACCCCACCACCACGATCCCGACAGGGAGGCAGTCCGAATGACGACCGCTCCTGAGGCACTCACCCAGGAGGAGACGCTCGCGACGCTCGGCCGCTACGACTTCGGCTGGGCCGATTCCGACGTCGCCGGCGCCTCCGCCCGGCGCGGCCTGTCGGCCGACGTCGTCGCCGACATCTCCCGCCTGAAGAACGAGCCCCAGTGGATGCTCGACTTCCGGCTCAAGGCGCTCGACCTGTTCGAGCGCAAGCCGATGCCGCGCTGGGGTGCCGACCTGTCCGGCATCGACTTCGACAACATCAAGTACTTCGTGCGGTCCACGGAGAAGCAGGCCACCTCCTGGGAGGAACTGCCCGAGGACATCAAGAACACCTACGACAAGCTGGGCATCCCGGAGGCCGAGAAGGCCCGCCTGGTCGCCGGTGTGGCCGCGCAGTACGAGTCCGAGGTCGTCTACCACCAGATCCGTGAGGACCTGGAGGAGCAGGGCGTCATCTTCCTCGACACCGACACCGGCCTGCGCGAGCACCCGGAGCTGTTCAAGGAGTACTTCGGCTCGGTCATCCCGAGCGGTGACAACAAGTTCTCCGCGCTGAACTCGGCGGTGTGGTCGGGTGGCTCGTTCATCTACGTGCCGCCGGGCGTGCACGTCGACATCCCGCTGCAGGCCTATTTCCGGATCAACACCGAGAACATGGGTCAGTTCGAGCGCACGCTGATCATCGTCGACGAGGGTGCCTACGTGCACTACGTCGAGGGCTGCACCGCACCGATCTACAAGACCGACTCGCTGCACTCCGCGGTCGTCGAGATCGTCGTGAAGAAGGGCGGCCGCTGCCGCTACACGACCATCCAGAACTGGTCGAACAACGTCTACAACCTGGTGACCAAGCGGGCCAAGGCCGAAGAGGGCGCCACCATGGAGTGGGTCGACGGCAACCTGGGCTCCAAGGTCACGATGAAGTACCCGGCCGTGTGGCTGATGGGCGAGCACGCCAAGGGCGAGGTCCTGTCCATCGCGTTCGCCGGTGAGGGCCAGCACCAGGACGCCGGGGCGAAGATGGTGCACCTCGCGCCGCACACGTCCTCGACGATCATCTCGAAGTCGGTGGCGCGCGGCGGTGGGCGCACGTCCTACCGCGGCCTGATCCAGGTCAACCCGCGGGCGCACCACAGCCGTTCCACGGTGAAGTGCGACGCGCTGCTGGTCGACACGATCAGCCGCAGCGACACCTACCCGTACAACGACATCCGTACCGACGACGTCTCGATGGGCCACGAGGCCACGGTCTCGAAGGTCAGCGACGACCAGCTGTTCTACCTGATGAGCCGCGGGCTCACCGAGGACGAGGCCATGGCGATGGTCGTGCGCGGGTTCGTCGAGCCCATCGCGCGCGAGCTGCCCATGGAGTACGCGCTGGAGCTGAACCGGCTGATCGAGCTGCAGATGGAGGGTTCGGTCGGATGACCGAAGTTGCAGGACTCGCCCCCGAGCTCAAGGGGGCCAAGAAGGGGCAGGGCGAGACGCCGATCGCGTCGGCGAGCGAGCGCTTCACCTCCTACGACGTCGACGCCTTCGAGGTGCCCGGCGGCCGTGAGGAGAACTGGCGCTTCACGCCGATGCGGCGGCTGCGCGGGCTGCACGACGGCGCCACCTTCGACGGACGGGCCACGGTCGAGGTCCCGGCCACCGACGGCGTCACGGTCGAGACCGTGGGCCGCGACGACGCCCGGATCGGCGAGGGCGGCATCCCGGCCGACCGGGTCGCCGCGGCCGCGTGGTCGGCGTTCGGAGAGGCCACGGTCGTCACGCTCGACGGCACCCCGGCCCCGGTCACGATCACCGTGACCGGCCCCGGCCAGGGCGCCACCGCGGCGGGCCACCTGCAGGTGCGCACCACCCCGCACACCGAGGCCACCGTCGTCGTCGAGCACCGCGGGTCGGGCGCGCTGGCCGACAACCTGGAGGTCGTGCTGGCCGACGGGTCCCGGCTCACGCTCGTCGTCACCGAGGAGTGGGCCGACGACGCCGTGTACGTGGGCGCTCAGCACCTCTCGGTCGGCCGCGACGCCACGCTGCGCGCCACCTCGGTCGCCCTGGGCGGCGACCTGGTGCGTGTGAGCCCCACCGTCACCTACCGCGGCCCCGGCGGCGACGCCGAGCTGCTCGGGCTCGGGTTCACCGACGCCGGGCAGCACCTGGAGCAGCGGCTGCTGGTCGACCACGCGGTGCCCAACTGCCGCTCGAACGTGCTCTACAAGAACGCCCTGCAGGGCGTGAAGGGCACGCCCGACGCGCGCGCGGTCTGGGTGGGCGACGTCGTGATCCGGGCGGCGGCGGAGAACACCGAGACGTTCGAGTTCAACCGCAACCTGGTGCTCACCGAGCACGCCCGCGCCGACTCGGTGCCCAACCTCGAGATCGAGACCGGCGAGATCGCCGGTGCCGGCCACGCGAGCGCCACGGGCCGGTTCGACGACGAGCAGCTGTTCTACCTGCAGAGCCGCGGCATCCCCGAGGACGTCGCACGGCGCCTGGTCGTCCGTGGCTTCTTCGGCGAGATCCTGACCAAGATCACCCTGCCCGAGCTGCGCGAGCGCCTGGAAGCGGCCGTCGAGGTCGAGCTGGCAGTCACCGGCGTCTGACGTACTCACACCACCACGGAGCACTCACACAATGTCCACCTTGGAGATCAAGGACCTGCACGTCTCGGTGGCGGCCGAGGACGGCGCCAAGGAGATCCTGAAGGGCGTCGACCTCACCGTCCGCGCCGGCGAGACCCACGCGATCATGGGGCCGAACGGCTCCGGCAAGTCCACGCTCGCCTACGCGGTCGCCGGTCACCCGAAGTACGAGATCACCTCCGGCAGCGTCACGCTCGACGGCCAGGACGTCCTGGAGATGAGCGTCGACGAGCGCGCCCGGGCCGGCCTGTTCCTCGCCATGCAGTACCCGGTCGAGGTCCCCGGTGTGTCGATGGCCAACTTCCTGCGCTCCGCGGCCACCGCGGTGCGCGGCGAGGCGCCGAAGCTGCGCACCTGGGTCAAGGAGGTCAAGGGCGCGATGAGCGACCTCGACATCGACCCGGACTTCGCCGAGCGCTCGGTCAACGAGGGCTTCTCGGGCGGGGAGAAGAAGCGCCACGAGGTGCTGCAGCTCGCGCTTCTCAAGCCGAAGTTCGCGGTGCTCGACGAGACCGACTCCGGCCTCGACGTCGACGCCCTGCGCGTCGTCTCCGAGGGCGTCAACCGCTACCGCGAGGGCGGCGAGACCGGCGTGCTGCTGATCACGCACTACACGCGGATCCTCAAGCACATCACGCCGGACGTCGTGCACGTGTTCGCCGGCGGGCGGATCGTGGAGTCCGGCGGGCCGGAGCTGGCCGACGAGCTCGAGGCCAACGGCTACGTCCGGTTCACCGGCGGTAGGGCCGAGGCCGCGGTCTGATGACTGCACTGGAGACTGTGGGCGCCGAGGGCCTGGACGTCGCGAAGCTGCGGGCGGACTTCCCGATCCTGTCGCGCACGGTCCGCGGCGGGCGGCCCCTGGTCTACCTGGACTCGGGGGCCACCTCGCAGCGGCCGCGGCAGGTCCTCGACGCCGAGCGGGCGTTCCTGGAGCAGCACAACGCGGCCGTGCACCGCGGCGCGCACCAGCTCGCGGAGGAGGCCACCGACGCCTACGAGTCGGCGCGGGCGCGGGTCGCCGCGTTCGTCGGCGCCGACCCGGGCGAGGTGGTCTACACCAAGAACGCCACGGAGGCGATCAACCTCGTCGCGTACGCGATGGGCAACTCGTCGGTCCGCGCCGGGCTCGGCCCGGAGTCGGAGCGGTTCGCGCTCGGACCGGGCGACGAGATCGTGGTCACGGAGCTGGAGCACCACGCCAACCTCGTGCCGTGGCAGGAGCTGTGCCGCCGCACCGGGGCCACGTTGCGCTGGTACACCGTCGGCGACGACGGCAGGCTCGACCTCGACTCGGTCGAGCTGTCCGAGCGCACCAAGCTCGTGGCGTTCGCCCACCAGTCCAACGTGCTCGGCACGGTGCTGCCGGTCGCGGAGCTGGTGCGGCGCGCCCGTGCCGTCGGGGCGCTCACGCTGCTCGACGCCTGCCAGTCGGTGCCGCACATGCCGGTGCACCTGACGAAGATGGGCGTCGACTTCGCCGCGTTCTCCGGGCACAAGATGTTCGGCCCGTCCGGCGTCGGGGTGCTCTACGGGCGTTCGGAGCTGCTCGCCGCGATGCCGCCGTTCCTCACCGGCGGTTCGATGATCGAGCTGGTCCGGATGGAGGGGTCCACCTACGCCCCGCCGCCGCAGCGGTTCGAGGCGGGCGTGCCGATGACGTCGCAGGCCGTCGGCCTCGGCGCGGCCGTCGACTACCTGGGCGTGCTGGGCATGGAGAACATCCGCGCCCACGAGGCAGCGCTCACCGCGCTCGCGCTCGACCGCCTGGCCGAGGTGCCCGGCGTGCGGATCATCGGTCCGCGCGACCGGATCGACCGCGGCGGCACGGTCGCGTTCGTGGTGGACGGCGTGCACGCCCACGACGTCGGGCAGGTGCTCGACGACCGGGGCGTCGCGGTGCGGGTGGGGCACCACTGTGCCTGGCCGCTGCACCGGCGCTTCAAGGTCTCCGCCACCGTGCGTGCCACCTTCGCCGTGTACAACACGCCGGAGGAGGTCGCCGCGTTGATCGACGGGGTGCACGCGGCCCGTGAGTTCTTCGGGGTGAGCTAGGCGTGCAGCTGGAGCAGATGTACCAGGAGATCATCCTGGATCACTACCGGTCGCCGCACGGCGCCGGGCTCCGCGAGCCGTTCGACGCGGAGTCGTTCCAGATCAACCCCACCTGCGGCGACGAGATCACGCTGCGGGTGCGGCTCGACGGCGACACCGTGCAGGACGTCTCGTACGAGACGCTGGGGTGCTCGATCAGCCAGGCGTCGGCGTCGGTGCTCACCGACCTCGTCGTCGGGAGGTCGGTCGAGGACTCGATGCGGGTGCTCGCGGCGTTCCAGGAGATGGCGCAGGGACGCGGGCAGGTCGAGCCGGACGAGGACGTGCTCGGCGACGGGGTCGCGTTCGCGGGCGTGGCCCGTTACCCCGCGCGCGTGAAGTGCGCCCTGCTCGGCTGGATGGCGTTCAAGGACGCCGTGGTTCGCGTGAAAGACACGGCGAAGGAGGCAGCACATGAGTGACACCGAGACCGGAACCGAGGACGTCGTCCGCGGTGCGGCCGGCATGCCCGAGCCGCCCGCCCAGCGCAGCGAGGAGCCCTCGATCGAGGACCTCGAGGAGGCCATGCGCGACGTGGTCGACCCGGAGCTGGGCATCAACGTCGTCGACCTGGGGCTGGTCTACGGCATCCAGGCCGAGGGCGGCGTCGCCACGATCGACATGACGCTCACGTCCGCGGCCTGCCCGCTCACCGACGTGATCGAGGAGCAGGCCCGCGGCGCGCTGATCGGTCCCGGCCTGGTGAACGACATCAAGATCAACTGGGTCTGGATGCCGCCGTGGGGTCCGGACAAGATCACCGAGGACGGGCGCGAGCAGCTGCGGGCACTGGGCTTCCGCGTCTGACCGGTCGACCGTCGTTCGTGCCACAGTGGACGTCATGGACGCCGATGCGCAGGGTGAGCAGGCGGCGCAGCTGCTTCGAGCTGCCGGAGCACGCTTCGCCCTGCTGCACGGCAGTCGGGTGAGCGGGACCGCTCGTCCCGACTCGGATCTGGACGTCGCCGCGTGGTGGCCCGCCGATGCGCCTCCCGCGTTCGACGTGCTCCTTCCCGCCGGCGTCGACCTGGTGGTCCTCAACACGGCGCCGCTCGAGCTGGCGGGCCGGATCGAGCAGGGCCAGGGCGGGCAGGCGTCGGCGAGCGTGCTGGAGGCGATCGCGCGGGTCCTGCACCTCGACGACGGCGAGCGGGCCCACCTGCACCGGCTGGCCGGCTCGACACCGCCGTCGTCGGTGAGCGATCGTCCGGAGCGGCTCCGGCCGGGGCTGCGGGCGCTCGTGCACGCCCTCGGCGTGCCGGCCGCCGTGCTCGGCCGGACCACCGACGTGCTCACGTGGAACGGCCCGGCCCACGCGGTGTTCGCCGGCCACCTCCCGGTCGCGGCGCCGGACGTGGACGCGACCCGTCCGAACTGGGCGCGGCTGCTGTTCCTCGATCCCCGCTACCGCGACCTGTTCGCCGACTGGCCGGGCACGGTGCGCGACATCGTCGGCCGGCTGCGCGTCACCGCGGCCGAGCACCCGCGCGACGGCGGCCTGGCGGCCTTGGTGCGCGACCTGCGGGAGGCCAGCCCGGTCTTCGGCCGGCTGTGGGCGGCGCACCCGGTCCAGGAGGTCTCCCGCGGCGCCGTCCGGCTGTGCCATCCCGAGCTGGGTGAGCTGGAGCTGTACGACGAGGTGCTGCGCTCGCCTGCCGACGCCGACCAGCTCGTCGTCACGTTCCACGCCGCACCGGGTTCGCGCAGCGAGATGGCCCTGCGCCGCCTGGCCGCCGCCACCGCGGCGTCGCCCGCGCGCGCCTGAACCGACCGCACACACCGCGTGGCGTCCGCACACAGCGCCGGCGGTGTGTGCGGAGCCCGTTCGGTGTGTGCGGTCATCCTGGCGCACCGGCGCCCCGGCGGATCCGGGCGGCCATCGCGTGCAGGTGGTCCCGCAGTTCCGGGGGCTCGTGCACCTCGAACTCGCAGCCCAGCTGGATGAGGCGGAACGCGAGCCAGTCGAGGGTGTCGGTGTGGCTGCGCAGTCGGCAGGAGTGTTCGTCGAGGGGCTCGAGGTCGCCGGGTCCGTCGCCGACCCGGCCGCGCATCTGCTCGATCGGGGCGTGCAGGGTCGCGACGGCGGAGTAGGTGGGGACGAGCGAGTACATCTTCTCCGTGACGTAGCGGGCGGCGTCCGGGGCGGGGAGGGTGCGCGGCAGCGCCCGCGCGCCGGTCGGCTGCGGTGCGTCGATCCGGTCGACGCGGAAGATGCGCCAGTCGTCGCGGTCGAGGTCGTACGCCACGAGGTACCAGCGGCGGCCCGCGGTGACGACCCGGTGCGGCTCGACGTGCCGGCGGCTCTCGGAGCCGTCGGCGGCGCGGTAGCGCAGGCGCACGCGTTCCCGGTTCGCGATCGCGGCGGCGAGTGCGGTGAGGTGCTCGGGGTCGACGGCGCCGGCGTACGCGTCGGGGGCGGCCACGGTGGCCGTGCCGAGCGTCGCCACCCGGCGGCGCAGGCGGGACGGGAGGACCTGCTCGAGCTTGGTGAGCGCGCGGACCGCGGCCTCGTCGATGCCGGTGACGGCCTGCCCGGCGGCCGTGCGCAGCCCGACGGCGATGGCGACGGCCTCCTCGTCGTCGAGCAGCAGCGGGGGCATCGCGGCGCCCGCGACGAGCCGGTACCCGCCGAGCGCGCCCATCGAGGCCTCGACGGGGTAGCCGAGGTCGCGCAGCCGGTCGACGTCGCGGCGGATCGTGCGGAGGCTGACGCCCAGCCGCGTGGCGAGCTCGCTGCCCGGCCACTCGCGCGGGGTCTGTAGGAGCGACAGCAGGGTCAGCAGCCGGGCAGGGGTGTCGGTCACAGCTGCGAAGGATGCCAGGCATGTGTGCCGGGAACTGACCTACATCGACTGCAGCGTTGCCGCCATGACCTTCGAACACACCCTCCGTCCCGTCCCCGAGGGCTACACCACCGTCACCCCGTGGATGATCTCCCGGGACACGGCGGGTGTACTGGACTTCCTGCACCGGGCCTTCGGTGCCGAGGAGCTCGCCCGGGTGCAGAACCCGGACGGCTCCATCGGGCATGCCGAGGCCCGCATCGGCGACGCCGTCGTGATGCTCTTCGACGGGCGGCCGGAGTGGCCCGCCACGCCGTGCTTCCTGCGGCTCTACCTGCCCGACGGTGACGCGGCGTTCCGGCGGGCCCTCGACGCGGGTGCGACGGTCGTCACCGAGATGACCGAGATGTTCTGGGGCGACCGCGTCGGGCGGGTCCGGGACCCGTTCGGCAACCTGTACTGGATCCAGACCCGCGTCGCGGAGCCCGACGCGGAGGAGGTCCAGCGGCGGATGGCGGCGCCGGAGTTCGTCGCCGCGATGGAGTACGTGCAGAGCCCCGAGATCGTGGCGCCGGTCAGAACAGCCGGCTGAGCGCGGGCTCGAGATCGGGCAGCCCCGTCAGGTCCAGGAGGAAGTGCTCCTCCAGGGCCGCGCGGACGGCGGCGGGCGAGTCGAGCGTTCGCCGCTCGCTCGGCCCGCCCAGGTGGTGCACCGCGAGGCTCGTCCCGTTCAGGGCGAAGCGGCGGTCGGCGGCCGGCCGCGCCGCGATCAACCCGGTGACGAAGTGCGACTGCGGGTGGTGCGACAGGTACCAGTTGCTGATCGCGTAGTCGCTCGCGTGCTGCTCGGCGAGGTCGAACCGGTACACCGGCCGCCAGTCGCCCGCCACCAGGGCCTGGAGCACGAGGTCCGGCCCGGCGGGCAGCAGCCGGAACGGCTCGTGCGGGGTGGGTTGCTCGACGTGCGGTTCGAGGGCGAGCACGCCGGTGAGCGTCATCCCGCCGAACCCGACGTCCACGAGGTGCGGCCCTTCGGGCAGATCGACGCGCAGCAGCATGTGGCTGCGCGGCGCCATCGGTGCGCCGTCCGGGCTGCCCCACACCACGCGGGCGGCGAGCCCGGTGGTGCGGTAGCCGATCGGCGTCGAGCGCGGCGCGGAGCAGGTGGTTCTGCTCGAAGCAGTAGCCGCCGCGAGCGCCGCGCACCATCTTCGCCTCGAGGCCGGGCATGTCGAGACGGGGCTCGCGGCCGAGGAACGGGTCGAGGTTCTCGAACGCGATCGACTGCGCGTGGCTCGCGACGATCCGGCGCAGCGTCGGCAGGTCGGGCGCGGTCGGGTCGGGCACGCCGATGCGGCCGAGGTAGAAGTCGAGGTCGAGAGCGGGTGCCGGTGTCGGCGTCGGTGTTCAGGGCAGCGCTCACGACGATCAGGATCCGACCTCGACCCTGGTTCAGGTCAAGTGGTGTGGACGATCAGCACGTCCACGCCCGCTCGGCGTGCGACGTCGGACGGGACGGAGCCGAGCAGCCGCCCGCTGAGGGTGTTCAGCCCGCGGTTGCCGACGACGAGCAGGTCGGCGTCCGCGTCGGCCACGGCCTTGCGCAGTACGTCGACCGGGGGCCCGTCGGCGGCCACAGTGCGGACCCGGCTCGCCCCGGCGGCGAGCGCACGGTCCTCGGCCGAGCGCAACGTCTCCTCGGCGGGCGTCCAGCCGCGGACCAGGTGGGCCTCGTCCTTGAGGACGTCCTCGGCCTCGATGTTGTCCTCGCGGCCGGCCGGGGTGTAGGCGCAGACGATGACGAGCTCGGCGTCGCTGTCGCGGGCGACGGCCGCGGCCTTGTCGACCGCGGCGAACGAGGTGGCGGAGCCGTCGGTGCCGACGACGACCGTGCGGTAGGCGGGCATGGGGAGCCTCCGGCTTCGGGGAACGTGGCAGGAGGTTACCGCTGGTAGCACCGGCGCGCGCGAGTGGTCACGGCACGGCGGGCGCGGGGGGCAGCAGCGCGGGCCCGACCAGCCGCATCCGCAGCGCCGGGTCGGCGCGCGCGAACAGCGCGCCCATCGTGGCGGCGGTGGCGCGCAGGTCGGCGCGCGCGGTGAGGTAGGCCCACCGGTGGGGCTCCGGCAGGCCGAAGAACACCTCGAAGAACGCGGGGACCTCCTGCGGCGGCATCCGCAGGAGCGCCTCGAGCCCGATCCGGCGGAACCGGTGCACGGCACGGGCGCCGCGCGGCCACACCACCCGCCGCGCCGCGGCGAGCGCCGCCTGCGCGCCGCCGACCGGCAGGTGCGTGGCGATCGCGGCGGCGACCGGCGGGGCGAGCGCGAGCGCCGTCGCCACGCTGAACCCGCTGGCCGGGTGCACGAGGGGAGCGGCGGCGCCGAACCCGAGCACCCCCGGTGTGCGGTGCCGGGGCGAGTCGAGCGGGAAGTGCACCCGCTCGACCGGCGCGTCATCGGGTGGCGTGATGCCGTGGGCGGCCAGGCGGGCGAGCAGCCGGTCCCGCAGCGCGGGCATCGCGAGCCCGGGCCTGCGGGCGAGCGAGGTCTCCTCGAGCAGCACGGTGCCGTCGCCGCGCGGCACCGCGTACAGGAAGGTGGGCGGGCCGGGGACGTTGTGGTCCGGGCGCCAGTCCATGAACAGCGCCTCGCCCGGGGCGATGAGCGGGGCGGCCGCTGCCTCGCCGACCACCACCCCGTACGCGGTCTGCTCGGCCGGCGTGGCCGGTCGGGAGATTGCAGCAAAGCCACTTTGCCGCGACGTGGTTGCAGCAAAGTGGCTTTGCTGCAACTCGCGGCGCAGGGGCTGGTGGCGCCCGCCCGCGTCCACCACGACCCTGGCGCGCAGGCGGGTCCCGTCGGCGAGCGCGACCGTGCCGGTCCCCGCCGTGCCGATCGCGCGGCCGGTGCGGACCGTCGCGCCCGCCAGCCCGGCGTCCAGGTGGCGGCGCAGGGCCGGGACGTCCAGCACCGCGTACTCCCAGCCCAGGTCGTGTTCGCCGAGCGCGACGGCCCGGCCGCGGGCGCGCGCGGCGACCGCCGGCGCCGGGAGGTCCGCGGGGAGTTCGGCGAGCCAGGCTCCGTAGGTGGCCCGCCACGGGGCGTCCGGCGCGGGGTCGACCAGCGTGGTCCGCAGCCCGCGCGCGACACACGCCGCGGCGAGCGCCCGCCCGGCGGGCCCGCCGCCGACGACCAGCACGTCCTCCACCCGCCCGTTGTACCGCGGTCGGGACATACGCTGCCGCCGTGGGTGATCAGAGTGGGCGGGCGGCGCGGCGGGCGGTCGCGGGGGAGACCGGGGCCGGCCTCGCGGCGAGCCCCTTCCGGGTCGACCGGGACCGCGTCGTGGCGTCTCCGTTCTTCGCGCGCCTGGCCGGGGTGACACAGGTGGTGAGCCCCACCGGCTCCGGGCTGCTGGTGCACAACCGGCTCACGCACAGCCTGCAGGTGGCCCAGGTGGCGCGCGCGATCGCGGAACGGCTGACGGGCGACCCGGAGACGGCCGCGGCCCTCGAGGCGCTCGGCGGCTGCGACCCCGACGTCGTCGAGGCGGCCGCTCTCGCCCACGACCTGGGGCACCCGCCGTTCGGGCACCTGGGCGAGCAGGTGCTCGACCGGCTCGGCCGGGAGCGGCTCGGGTTGCCGGACGGGTTCGAGGGCAACGCGCAGAGCTTCCGGATCATCACCACCACCGACCTGCACGGCCCGGCGGGCACCGGCCTCGACCTGACCGCGGCGGTGCGGGCGGCGGTCCTGAAGTACCCGTGGGCCCGCACCGCCCACCCGGACCCGCACCCGAGCGCCGCAGCACTCCCGCCGCGCGGTGGCGGGCCGCTGCCCTCGGCCCCGGCCGCGGGATCGGCCAAGTTCTCCTGTTACGTCACGGAGCTCGACGACCTGCGGGCGAGCCGCGAGGTGTTCGCCGGCCCGATCGGCCCGTGGCAGCAGACCGTCGAGGCCGCGGTGATGGACACCGCCGACGACATCGCCTACGCGATCCACGACCTGGAGGACTTCCACCGCGTCGGCGTCCTCCAGCAGGCGGGCGTCGCCACCGAGCTGGGCGGCTGGCTGCGCGACCGGCCCGCGCTCGCGGCGGCCGCACCGTCGGGCCTCGGCCCGCTGCGCCCGGGCTCCGACCTGGAGCGGCTGCGCCGCCGGTTGCACGACAAGGACGGCTGGGCCGTCGACGACGACGCGTTCGCCGAGTCCGTCGCGCTCGTCCGCGAGGAGCTGGTGGACGGGCTGCTCGCCGTCCCGTTCGACGGGTCGATGGCCGCCGAGCGGGCGGTGGCGGAGTTCTCCGCCCGGTGGACCGCCCGCCTCGTCGCCGGGGTGCGCGTGCTGCCCGACCCGCCGGTGCGGGCCGCGCCCGTCACGCTCGCGACCGTGCCCTGGCACGAGGTGGCGGTGCTGAAGTTCGTCCACCACCGGTTCGTGCTGCAGCGCGCCGACCTCGCCTCGCACCAGCGCGGGCAGGCCACCGTGCTGGCCGGGCTGGTCGGGGCGCTGGACGACTGGCTCACCGACGACGTCGAGCCCGTACGGCTGCCCCCGCGGCTGCACGACCTCGTCGCGCTTGCGCACTCCGAGTACACCGCGCTCGCCGCCGACGGCATGCTCGGCCGGGACGCCGACGTGGCGGCGCTGGCCCGCGGCCGCGCGGTGATGGACTACGTCGCCTCGCTGACCGACGGGCAGGCCGCCGCGCTGCTCGACGTGCTCACGGGCCGGTCCGGCCGCCTTTGGACCGACGCCGTCGTGCTGTAGCCCTCGTGAGTGGATACGAGTGCTGGAGCACTCGTATCCACTCACGGCCGCCGTCAGGCGGAGCCGATCTTGCCCGTCGCGAGGATGCCGCCGTCCACCCGCACCGTCTCGCCGGTGATCCAGGACGCCGCGTCGGAGACGAGGAAGCCGACCAGCAACGCCACGTCCTGCGGCTCGCCGAGACGCTTCATCGGGTACGCGTCGCTCACCTTGTCCTCGCCCTCGGCGTAGAGCGCGGTGGCGAACTTCGTCTTGACGACGGCGGGCGCGACGGCGTTGACCCGGATCTTCGGGCCGAGCTGCCACGCCAGCTCCTCGGTGAGCCGGATCAGCGCGGCCTTGGAGGCGCCGTAGGCGGGGATGACACCCGAGCTGCGCAGCCCGGCGACCGATGCGACGTTGACCACCGCGCCGCTGTGCTCGGCCATCCACGCCCGGTACGCCAGCTGCACGAACGCGAGCGCGGCGACGACGTTGGTGTCGAAGGTCTTGCGGACGGCATCGAGGTCGGCGTCCATGAGGAACCCGTAGCTGGGGTTGATGCCGGTGTTGTTGATCAGGATGTCGAGGCTCCCGTGTGCCTCGACGGTGCGTGTGACCGCCTCCTCGCGGGACTCGGCCGAGCCGGCGTTGCCCGCCACCGCGAGTACGCGGTCGGCCGCCCCGGCCGCGGCGTCGGCCACGAGCTTGTCCGCCGCGGCCGCGAGCTCGTCGGGCTTGCGGGCGGTGATCGTCACGGCGGCGCCGCGCGAGTGCAGCTCCGTGGCGATTGCGAACCCGATGCCGCGGCTCGCCCCCGTCACGAGTGCGGCGCGGCCCTGCAGATCCCCCTGCCCGGCGTGCTCACCAGTGAGTTCCGTCATGCGGCGACCCTACGTCGGCAATGCGGTGGCGGCGGCCGGTAGCCTGGGGGACGTGATCCGGATCGGGTAGTGGGCGCCTCCGCCCTTGTGCCATCGCCCCCGACCGGACGTACTGGGAGTCTTCTCGTGATCACCGCCACCGACCTGGAACTGCGGGCCGGGTCCCGGATCCTGCTGTCCGACGCCACCCTGCGCGTGCAGCCCGGCGACCGCATCGGTCTGGTCGGGCGCAACGGCGCCGGCAAGACCACGTCCATGCGCGTGCTCGCGGGCGAGGGCGAGCCCTACGGGGGCGGCGTCACCGCCACCGGCCCCGTCGGCTACCTGCCCCAGGACCCCCGCGAGGGCGACCTGTCGGTGATGGCCAAGGACCGCGTGCTGTCCGCGCGCGGCCTCGACACGCTGCTGCGCAAGATGGAGAAGGCGCAGACGGCGATGGCCGAACTCGTCGACGGCGCGGAGAACGCGAAGGCGGTGCGCGAGTACGGGCGGCTCGAGGAGCGGTTCGCCGCGCTCGGCGGTTATGCGGCCGAGAGCGAGGCCGCGCGGATCTGCACCCACCTCGGGCTGCCCGAACGCGTCCTCACCCAGCCGATCGCCACGCTGTCCGGCGGGCAGCGCCGCCGCGTCGAGCTGGCCCGCATCCTGTTCGCCGCCTCGGACGGCGGGTCGCAGAGCGCCACCACGCTGCTGCTCGACGAGCCCACCAACCACCTCGACGCCGACTCGATCACCTGGCTGCGCTCGTTCCTGTCCGCGCACGAGGGCGGCCTCGTCGTGATCAGCCACGACACCGACCTGCTCGCGGCCGTGGTCAACAAGGTGTGGTTCCTCGACGCCACCCGCGGCGAGGTCGACGTCTACAACATGGACTGGCGCCGCTACCAGGAGGCGCGCGCCACCGACGAGAAGCGCCGCCGCCGCGAGCGCGCCAACGCCGAGAAGAAGGCCGCCGCCCTGCACACGCAGGCCGCGAAGATGGGCGCCAAGGCCACGAAGGCGGTCGCGGCGAAGAACATGGCCCGGCGCGCCGACCAGCTGCTCGCGGGGCTGGAGCCGGAGCGGCAGGCCGACCGCGTGGCGAGGATCCGCTTCCCGGACCCGGCGCCGTGCGGACGCACCCCGCTCACCGCCGAAGGGCTGTCGAAGGCGTTCGGGTCGCTGGAGGTGTTCACCGGCGTCGACCTGGCCGTCGACCGCGGCACCAAGGTCGTGGTGCTCGGCCTCAACGGCGCGGGCAAGACCACGCTGCTGCGGCTGCTGGCCGGCACCGAGTCCCCCGACGCGGGCAAGGTGGTGCCCGGGCACGGGCTGCGCACCGGGTACTTCGCGCAGGAGCACGACACGCTCGACATGGAGGCCAGCGTCTGGGAGAACGTCCGGCACGCCTCGCCGGACACCCCGGAGCAGCAGCTGCGCACGCTGCTGGGGGCGTTCATGTTCTCCGGGGAGCAGCTCGACCAGCCCGCCGGCACGCTGTCGGGCGGCGAGCGCACCCGGCTCGCACTCGCCGGCCTGGTGTCGAGCGCGGCCAACGTGCTGCTGCTCGACGAGCCCACCAACAACCTCGACCCGGCCAGCCGGGAACAGGTGCTCGACGCGCTGCGCCGGTTCGCCGGGGCGGTCGTGCTCGTCACGCACGACCCGGGCGCCGTCGAGGCGCTCGACCCGGACAAGGTGATCGTCCTGCCCGACGGCACCGAGGACCACTGGTCGGCGGACTATCTGGAACTCGTCCAGCTGGCCTGATCGGACGATCCTCGCGACCCGGACACCACCCGATCGGACACCCCGCGCGGCCGCATCGGGTCGGCGTGATCGATTCCGCTGCTACCGCCCGCGCTGCGATCGACATCCCGGGTGACCGGGCCGTGGCGAGGGGGTGACGACGCGGTGATCGTGCGCTGTCAACGATCACCCGTCCGCGTGATCCATTCGGACGTACCGTTCACCGATCACCGAGTGGATCTCCTGGCTGGCGGGTATCACCCTGAACGATCATTGCCGCACCGGGGGGAGCGGAACGATCCGCCGCGGGGGGTCCGCGGACGGGTAGAGGAGGTCAAGGACGTGGCCGACCTGAAAAAGGGTGCCCGCATCACCGGCACCCAGCGCGACAAGCTCGCCACCGACCTGAAGAAGAAGTACGAGAAGGGCGCCAGCATCCGGGCGCTCGCCGAGCAGACGGGACGGTCCTACGGGTTCGTCCACCGTGTGCTCAGCGAGACGGGGGTGACCCTGCGCGGCCGCGGCGGCGCCACCCGTACCAAGAAGAAGTAACCCGGCGCGGGGGTAGCCTGCGGCCGTGACGACGACGGCGGCGGTGGACCCCGATCTCCTGCGGCGCGGTGGTCTCGCGCTCGACGTCGACGGTCCGCGGGCGACGATCTCGCTCGCGCGTCCGGAGGCCCTGAACGCGCAGACGCCCGCCACCTGGGAGGCCCTGCGCGCCATCGGCGATGCACTGCCCGCCGACGTGCGGGCCGTGGTCGTCCGGGGCGAGGGCCGGGCGTTCTCCGCCGGCCTGGACAAGCGGTTCTTCACCGCCGACGAGGTCGACGGCCTACCCGGGATCGCCGGAATCGCCCGGCTGCCCGACGACGAGGCGGACGCGATGATCGCGGCCTTCCAGGCCGGGTTCTCGTGGCTGCGCCATCCCGCGCGCATCACCGTCGCGGCGGTGCAGGGCCATGCCATCGGCGCCGGTTTCCAGCTCGCGCTCGCCTGCGACCTGCGGGTCGTGGGCGACGACGTGCTGTTCTGCATGGCCGAGCCCACGCTGGGCATCGTCCCCGACCTCGGCGGCACGCATCCGCTGGTGCACGCCGTGGGTTACGCACGGGCGGTGGACATCTGCCTGACCGGTCGCCGGGTGGGCGCGCAGGAGGCCGTGTCCTGCGGGCTCGCGCAGCGCGCCGTGCCGGCCGGCGAGCTGGACGCCGCCGTCGGCGAGCTCGTGGCGGCGCTGCTGGCCGTGCCGGCGAAGGCGGCCGCGGAGACCCTCGGACTGCTCAGCGCGGTCGACGACGGGCTCGACGCGGCGGGCGCGCTCGCGGCCGAGCGCGCCGCGCAGCTGCGCAGGCTCCGCTCGCTCGCCGCCGGCGAGGGGTAGGGCGCGGAGACGTCCGAGCGTCCGGAAAGCCACGTTCCTGCCGTCCACCGTCAGGAACGTGGCTTTCCTGTCATGTGCAGGTGGACCCGCGCGTGACCACCACACGGTCGCAGCTCTCTGCCGATCGCCCGTCCTAGCCGAGGGGAGTAAAGGGGGCACCACGCGCGTTGGGTGAAGTGGTTGCAACGGTGTAAGCGGAAGGGGTCGCGCGCATGGAGAGCGCCGGGCGGATGATGCGGGGGGTCGCCCGCGGCGCGGACGCACCGAAGTCGGTGAAGAAGGGCACGGTCGGCCGGATCTGGGCGTTCGCGCGGCCCTACCGGCGATGGTTGGTCGCGTTCCTGCTGCTCACGGTCGTCTCGGCGACCGTCGGGGTGCTCACGCCGGTGCTCGCCGGCCGGGTGGTCAACGCGATCGTGGCGGGCGGGGAGGTCTCCGCGGCGGCGGCCACCGTGGTCGGGCTGGCCGCGGGCATCGCGGCGCTCGCGATCCTGGAGGCCGTGGTCGGGCTCGCGTCGCGATGGTTCTCCTCGCGCATCGGCGAGGGGCTGATCGTGGACCTGCGCCGCGCCGTGTTCGAGCACGTCCAGCGGATGCCGGTCGCCTTCTTCACCCGCACCCGCACGGGGGCGCTGGTCAGCAGGCTCAACAACGACGTCATCGGCGCCCAGTCGGCGATCACCTCGACGCTGGCCGCCGTCCTGAGCAACGTCATCCAGCTGGTCCTCGCGCTCGCCGTGATGATCACCCTGGCCTGGCAGGTCACGCTGCTGGCGCTCCTCCTGCTGCCGATCTTCGTGCTACCCGCGCGGCGGATGGGCAGGCGCATCGGCGACCTGCGCCGGGAGGCCGCCGACCTCAACGCGTCGATGAGCAACCAGATGACCGAGCGGTTCTCCGCGCCCGGCGCCACGCTGGTGAAGCTCTTCGGCAGGCCCGACGAGGAGGCTGCCGACTTCGGCGAGCGTGCCGAGCGGGTGCGCGACATCGGCGTGCGCACGGCGATGGTCTCACGCGTGTTCGTCACCGCGCTGTCGCTGGTCTCCGCGCTGGCCCAGGCCCTGGTGTACGGCCTCGGCGGCTACCTCGCGGTGACCGGCCGGATCGAGGCCGGCACCGTCGTCACGCTCGCCCTGCTGCTCACCCGCCTGTACACGCCGATGACGGCACTCGCCAACGCCCGCGTCGACGTCATGACCGCGCTCGTGTCGTTCGAGCGGGTCTTCGAGGTCCTCGACCTGCAGCCGATGATCACTGAGAGGCCGGACGCGGTGGACCTGCCCGACGGCCCGGTGCCGGTGCGGCTGCGCGACGTCCGGTTCGGCTACCCCGGCGCCGAGCAGGTGTCGCTGGCCTCGCTGGAGGAGGTGGCGGTGCTCGACACCCGCGGCGGCGAGGAGGTGCTGCACGGCGTCGACCTGGAAGTGCCCGGCGGGCGGATGGTCGCGCTCGTCGGGTCGTCCGGCGCCGGCAAGTCCACGCTCGCCTCGCTGGTCCCCCGGCTCTACGACGTGGCCGGCGGCGCGGTGGAGCTGTCCGGCGTCGACGTGCGGGACCTGCGGCTCGCCGCCGTCCGCGGGGCCGTCGGCGTGGTGACGCAGGACGGGCACCTGTTCCACGACACGATCCGGGCGAACCTCCGGTACGCCGCGCCCGAGGCCACCGACGAGGAGATCCGCGCCGCGCTGCGCCGCGCCCGGCTCGGCGAGCTGCTCGACGCGCTGCCCGACGGCCTCGACACCGTCGTGGGGGAGCGCGGCTACCGGCTCTCCGGCGGCGAGCGGCAGCGGCTCACCATCGCGCGCCTGCTGCTGGCCCGGCCCCGTGTCGTGATCCTCGACGAGGCCACCGCGCACCTGGACTCCGAGTCCGAGGCCGCCGTGCAGGCCGCGCTGGCCGAGGCCCTCGCCGGGCGGACGGCCATCGTGATCGCCCACCGGCTGTCCACGATCCGCGCGGCCGACCAGATCGCGGTCGTCGAGCACGGGCGGATCGTCGAGCGGGGCACGCACGAGGAGCTGCTCGCCCGCGACGGCCGCTACGCGGAGCTGCACCGCACGCAGTTCGCCGGCGAGGAGGCGGCC
The DNA here is from genome assembly GCF_019396355.1 of Pseudonocardia nigra. Classification (GTDB taxonomy): domain Bacteria; phylum Actinomycetota; class Actinomycetes; order Mycobacteriales; family Pseudonocardiaceae; genus Pseudonocardia; species Pseudonocardia nigra. Next base: position 13,404 of record NZ_JAHKRK010000031.1, on the reverse strand, counting down.
GAGGCCGTCGACGGCGCCGGGTGCGGGATCGACGGCTGCACCGCAGGCTACCGCGAGGCGCACCTGGTGGGCTGACGGGCGCCGGACTGCGCGCCCCCGCCTGCCGGCAAGGTGGCCTTACTGCCGTCCAGTGGCAGTATCGTCACCTTGCTGGCGTCCGGGGCGGGTCAGCGGCGGCGGACCGTGCCCTCCACGAGGTCCAGCACGGCCGAGAGGTTCGTCGCGGAGTCCTCGGCCCCCATCCCCGTCGCCAGCTGCGAGACGAGCCCCTCGAGCACCAGCTCCAGGTAGCGGGCGAGCACCGGGATCGGCACGTCGTCGCGCAGGACACCGGCCCTGGCCTGCCGTTCCAGCCGCTCCTGCGTGGCGGCGGTGAGGGCCTCGGCGTGGGCGCGCCAGCGCTCGCGGAACCCCGGGTCGGTGCGGCCACGGCGGGCGATCTCGAGGAAGGTGCCCGTCCAGCCGGCGTCGAGCGTCTCGGGCGAGGCGAGGAGCTCGCGCATGACCTGCACCAGGCCCTGGTCGGCGACGACCTCGGCCATCCGCTCGGCGTCCTGCTCGGCGAGCGCGAGAAACAGCGCGTCCTTGTCCCGGAAATGGTGGAAGATCGCCCCCCGGGACAGCCCGGTGCTCTGCTCCAGCCTGCGGACCGTGGCGCCCTCGTAGCCGTAGCGGGCGAAGCAGCCGCGCGCCCCGTCCAGGATCTGCCGGCGCCGCGCGGCGAGCTGGTCCGTGCTGACGCGGGGCATCCGCCGAGGATACCGAGAACCCGGACGTACGTACGGCTTGGGAAGAGGCCGTGGAATGAGCCCTGATTTTGTCGGACCCCGCGGGTAGGTTCGCGACCATGATGGAGGAAGCAGGCGTCGCGATGGCAGAGGGGTCGGCCGGTGTCGCCACGGGCGCGCCGGATCCCGGCCCGTCCGTGCTGCGCGACTGTGCGGATGCGGAGGCGTACGTCGCCTCGGTGTGTTTCAAGCACGGGCCCCCGCGGCTGATCGGGGTGGAGCTGGAATGGCTGCTCCGGTCCCCTTCGCCCGGCGCGCCGCCCGACGTGGGCGCACTGGTGGCCGCGTTGGGCCCGCACACACCGGTGTCCCTGCGCCCGTCCTCGCCCGCCCTTCCCCTCCCCGCCGGTTCCACGGTCACCGTCGAACCCGGGGGGCAGATCGAACTGGCCAGCCCGCCCCTTCCCGACCTGGCAGGGCTCCTGCAGACCGTCCGCGCCGACGCCGACGCGCTGCACCATCTCCTCATCTCCCACGGCCAGCGGCCGCAGCCACGCGCCGCCGACCCGCTGCGCCCGCCCACCCGCGTCCTCGACCTCCCGCGCTACCGCGCCATGGAGCAGGCCTTCGACCGGCTCGGCCCCCACGGGCGCAGCGGGATGTGCTCCACGGCGGCCGTCCAGGTGTGCCTCGACGCGGGGGAGGCGCAAACCTCCGCCGGTCGGTGGGCCGCGGTGCACGCCCTCGGCCCGGTGCTGCTCGCGGCGTTCGCCAACTCCCCCCAGCTGCACGGCAGGCGCACGGGGTGGAAGTCCTCGCGCTGGGCCTGTTGGCAGCACGCCGATCCGGTCCGCACCGCGCCGCCGCCGCTGTCCGATGTCGAGAGCGCCGATCCGGCTGCCGCGTGGGCCCGCCGGGTGCTGGCCACCCCGCTGTTGTGCCTGCGCCGCCCGGAGGGGCCGTGGCAGGTGCCCGAGCTCGTCACGTTCGCCGACTGGGTCCGCGGCGCGCTGCCGGTGCCGCCCACCACCGCCGACCTCGACTACCACATGACCACGCTGTTCCCGCCGGTCCGGCCGCGCGGGCACCTGGAGATCCGCTACGTCGACGCCCAGCCGGGGCGCCGGTGGGCCCTGCCCGTCGCGGTGCTCGCCGCCCTGCTGTCCGACGCGCACGTCACCGACGCCGCCCGTGCCGCGTGCGAGCCCGCGCAGGGTCGCTGGGCCTCCGGCGCCCGGCACGGCCTGGCCGACCGGGTGCTGGCGCGCGCGGCCGCCACCGTGTTCGAGCTCGCCTGCGCGCAGCTCCCGGCGCTCGGCGCCCCGCAGTGGGTGCAGGGCGACCTCGAAGCGATGACCGAGCGGCAGGTGCTGCGCGGGCGCTGCCCTGCCGACGACGACCCTGCCGACGACCCGGCCGAAGACCCGGCCGACGACCCGGCCGACGACCCGGCCGACGACCCGCACGACGATCCGGAGAGCCCGGGGGGAGCCAGCACATGACGGTCACCGAGCACACCCAGCATCCCGATCACAGCCGGCAGTCCGATCACACCGGGCAGCCCGATCACTTCGCTGCGGGTGGGGAGGCGCTGCGCAACCGGGTCGCCGAGCTGCTCACTGCCACCCGCGCCCGCAGCACGGCGCTCACCGACGCCGTCGACGACGGCGGCCTCGTGGCCCAGCACTCGCCGCTGATGTCCCCGCTCGTCTGGGACCTCGCGCACGTGGGCAGCCAGGAGGAGCTGTGGCTGGTGCGCGACGTGGGGGGCCGGGAGCCGCTGCGCCCGGAGATCGACGGGCTCTACGACGCGTTCCAGCACAGCCGGTCGAGCCGGGTGGAGCTGCCGCTGCTGGGGCCCGCCGAGGCGCGGGCCTACGTGGCGGAGGTCCGCGACAAGGCGCTCGACGCGCTGGGGCGCGTCCCGTTCACCGGGAGCAGGCTCGTCGAGAACGCGTTCGCGTTCGGGATGGTCGTGCAGCACGAGCAGCAGCACGACGAGACGATGCTCGCCACCCACCAGCTGCGGGCGGGCGCCCCCGTGCTGCACGCCCCTGCGCCGCCGCCGGGCAGGCCGCCCGCTGCCCGTGAGGTGCTCGTGCCCGCCGGTCCGTTCACGATGGGCACGTCCACGGAGCCGTGGGCGCTGGACAACGAGCGCCCGGCCCACGCCGTCCACGTGCCCGCGTTCCACATCGACACCGCTGCGGTCACCGCCGGGGAGTACGCGGAGTTCGTCGACGCCGGCGGCTACGACGACCCGCGGTGGTGGAGCGCGGCGGGCTGGAAGCACCGAGTCGCCGCGGGCCTCACCGCCCCGCAGTTCTGGGAGCGCGACGCAGGCGGCACCTGGTACCGGCGCCGGTTCGGCGTGGTCGAGGCGGTGCCGGTCGACGAGCCCGTGGTCCACGTGTGCTTCCACGAGGCCGAGGCGTACGCCCGGTGGGCGGGCAAGCGGCTGCCCACCGAGGCCGAGTGGGAGAAGGCGGCCCGGTACGACCCGGCCAGCGGCCGGTCCCGGCGCTACCCCTGGGGCGACGAGGACCCCACGCCCGAGTACGCCAACCTCGGCCAGCGCCACCTGCAGCCCGCCGCGGCGGGCGCCTACCCGCGCGGGGCGTCTCCGCTGGGGGTGCAGCAGCTCATCGGCGACGTGTGGGAGTGGACGAGCTCGGGCTGGCACCCGTACCCCGGGTACGAGATGTTCCCCTACGCGCAGTACTCGGAGGTCTTCTTCGGCGGCGACTACAAGGTCCTCCGCGGCGGCTCGTTCGGCACCGACACCGCCTCGATCCGCGGCACCTTCCGCAACTGGGACCACCCGATCCGCCGTCAGATCTTCGCCGGCTTCCGGTGCGCCCGCGACGCGGCGCCCGTCGAGGGGGCGTAGCCGCGCGTGTGCCGCCACCTGGCCTACCTGGGGCCGCCCACCACGCTGTCGGCGTTGGTGCTGGAGCCGTCGCACGGCCTGCTCCACCAGTCCTACGCGCCTGCCGACATGCGCGGCGGGGGCACGATCAACGCCGACGGGTTCGGCGCGGGCTGGTACGCGCCCGGCGGGCCCGATGCGGTCCGCTACCGCAGCGCCGTGCCGATCTGGTCCGACACGGCCTTCGCGGCGCTGGCGGGGTCCACCCGCTCCGGCGCGGTGCTGGCCGCGGTCCGGTCGGCCACGGTCGGCATGCCGGTCACCACCACGGCGGCGGCGCCGTTCGGGGAGGGCCGGTGGCTGTTCAGCCACAACGGTCTCGTGCCGGGCTGGCCGGAGTCGGTGGCGGGGCCGGCCGCGGAGCTGCCCGTCACCGACCTGCTCACCCTCGACGCCCCCACCGACGCGGCGCTGCTCTGGGCGCTGGTCCGCCACCGGCTGCGCGCGGGCGCCGACCCGGCGGCGGCGCTCGCCGAGGTCGTCACCACGGTGGCGGCCGGCGCGCCCGGGGCGCGGCTCAACCTCCTGCTCACCGACGGCGCCACGATCTGGGCCACGGCCTGGAGCCACGCCCTGTCCGTGCGCGTCGACGCGGCCACCGCACTCGTCGTCTCCGAACCGACCGATGCGGGCCCCGGCTGGACCTCGGTGCCCGACCGGCACCTCGTCGTGGCCCGGCCCGGCCACTGCAGCACCCGACACCTCACTCCGATCCCGGGAGCAACATGAGAACGGCTCAGATCGACATCCACCTCACCGATGCCGATGCCGACGCCGCCCTGCGCGCCGACGTGTTGGCCGGTCTCACCGCGAGCCCGAAGCACCTGCCCCCGAAGTGGTTCTACGACGCGCGCGGGAGCGAGCTGTTCGAACAGATCACCGAGCTGCCCGAGTACTACCCCACGCGCACCGAGCGGGCCCTGCTCGAGCGCAGTGTCGACGAGATCGCCGCGCGCTCCGGGGCCGACATGATCGTCGAGCTCGGTTCGGGGTCGTCGGCCAAGACCCGCCTGCTGCTCGACGCCTTCACCCGCGCCGGCAGCCTGCGAAGCTACGTGCCCCAGGACGTCAGCGAGCCCGCGCTACAGCTGGCGATGGACGCGCTCGGCGCGGAGTACCCCACGCTCGACCTGCACGGTGTCGTCGGCGACTTCACCCGGCACCTCGACCGGCTGCCGGGCAGCGGGCGGCGGATGGTCGCCTTCCTCGGCGGCACGATCGGCAACCTGCTGCCCGCGGAGCGCGCCGCGTTCCTCACCGAGCTGCGCGCCGTGCTCGCGCCCGGCGAGCAGCTGCTGTTGGGCACCGGGCTGGTCACCGACCCCGCGGTGCTCGTGCCCGCCTACGACGACGCCGCCGGCGTCACCGCCGAGTTCAATCGCAACGTCCTGCGGGTGCTCAACCGGGAACTGGGCGCCGACTTCGACGTCGACGCGTTCGCGCACCGGGCCCTCTGGGACGCTGAGAACGCGTGGATCGAGATGCGCCTCGTCGCCTCGCGCCCGATGACGGTCACGGTCGCCGAGCTGGGCCTGGCGGTCGGCTTCGCGGCGGGGGAGGAGATGTGCACGGAGACCTCGGCGAAGTTCCACCTCGACGGGGTGCGGGCCGAGCTGGCCGCCGCCGGGTTCGGCGTCGCGCAGGTGTGGACCGACCCGCAGGAGCGGTTCGCGCTCACCCTCGCCACCGCCGAGGGCTAGCGTGATCCGGGTGAGCAGCAGCGACTGGCGCACCGACGGCGTCCGGGTCATCCCGGCCGACGCGCTCGACACCAACACCCCGCAGACGCCCGGGATGCACCGCGCGGCCGCGATCACGCACGCGCGCGCGGGCGCGGAGAAGCTGTGGGCCGGCACCGTCACCATCCACCCGGGCGCCCGCACCGGCGCCCATCACCACGGCGAGCTGGAGAGCGTGATCTACGTGGTGCGCGGCCGGGCGAGGATGCGCTGGGGGGACCGGCTGGAGTACACCGCGGAGGCGGGCCCCGGCGGGTTCATCTTCGTGCCGCCGTTCGTGCCGCACCAGGAGATCAACGCGCTCGACGACGAGCCGCTGGAGTGCGTGCTCACCCGCAGCGGCCAGGAGCCGATCGTGGTGAACCTCGACATCTCCGGCGTGGCCGATCCCGAGCACGTGCCGTGGATCGACCCGGGCCACCCGGGGGAGTGCTCCTAGCGGGCGACGTAGTGGCTCAGCAGGGCCTGCACCTCGTAGACGTCCACGCCCTTGCCGAACTGCTTGCTCACCGGGGTGGGGCTGCCGGAGATCCAGATCTTCAGCTCGGCGTCGAGGTCGAAGGTGCCGGCGGTCTCCACGCTGAAGTGGGTGATGCTGCGGTAGGGCACGGTGTGGTACTCGACCTTTCGGCCGGTCATGCCCTGCTTGTCTACCAGGATCAGCCGCCGGTCGGTGAACAGGAACGCGTCCCGCACGAGCTGGTAGGCGGCGTGCACCTGCTCGTCCTGCCCGAGCAGGCGCCCGTACTCCCGGGCCGCCGCGGCGGGGTCGATCCGGGAGGCGTTGCCGATGATCCCGTCCAGTAGGCCCACGTGTCCGCTCCCCGATCGTCGACGGCTGGTGTCATGGCCAGCCTATCGACGGGGTGGCCCGCCGTTAGCCGACCACCACCTGCACCAGCAGTGCCACGGCGCCCGTGGCGGCGAGTGCGATCACGGCGGGGCGGGTCCATCCCCGGTCCAGGAGCCGGCGCGCCGGGCTCGACACGGCGAACCCGGCGATCATGAACGGCACCATCAGGGCGGCGGTGCCCATCGCGTCGCCGTCGACCTCGCCGGCGAGCGCCAGGCCGGCCAGCGACACCGCCGCGCCCGCCACGAAGTAGGCCGCGAGCGTCGCGCGCACCCGCGGCCCGCCCTCGTTCTGGTAGAGCAGCGCAACGGGCGGGCCGCCGATCGCCGACGCCGCGCCGCCCGCCCCGGAGACGACACCCGCCACGAGCAGCGCGGGCACCGTGGGGCGAGGCCGCCAGCGCAGCAGCGACAACCCTGCGCACACCAGCACGGTGACGGCGACGACCGCGGCGAACCACCGAGGCGGCAGCGCGACCACCGCGAGCACCCCGAGCGCGGTGCCCGGCAGGCGCCCGAGCAGCGCCCACCCGACGCCCGTCCAGTCGGTGTCGCCGCGCTCCCGGTACAGCGCGAGCAGCGCGTGCCCGGTGGTGAGCAGCAGCAGCGGCACGGGCACCAGCGCGGGGTCGACCATCGCGAGGAACGGCGCCGAGATCAGCGAGATCCCGAACCCGACCGTGCCCTGCACCAGCGCCCCGAGCGCCACCACGAGCCCGGCCAGAACGATCGCCATACCGACACCTTCGGTGCTCGTGAGTGAGAAACCGCGCCATAGCGACGTTTCTCACTCACGAGCGCGTCGTAGCTCAGCCGCGCAGCATCCCGCGCAGGACGTACTGCATGATCCCGCCGTTGCGGTAGTAGTCCGCCTCGCCGGGGGTGTCGATCCGGACCGTGGCGTCGAACTCGACGGTCTCGCCGCCCTCCTTCGTGGCGGTGACGTGCACCGTGCGCGGCGTGGAGCCGTCGTTCAGCGCGGTGACCCCGCTGATGTCGAAGGTCTCCGTGCCGTCGAGGCCCAGTGACGACGCGGTCTCGCCCCGCGGGAACTGCAGCGGCAGCACGCCCATTCCGATGAGGTTGGAGCGGTGGATGCGCTCGTAGGACTCCACGATCACGGCCCGGACGCCGAGCAGCGCGGTGCCCTTGGCCGCCCAGTCCCGCGACGAGCCCGACCCGTACTCCTTGCCGCCGAGCACCACGAGCGGCGTGCCCTGCGCGGCATAGTTCTGCGCGGCGTCGTAGATGAACGCCTGTGGGGCGCCCTCCTGCGTGAAGTCGCGGGTGTAGCCGCCGCTCACGCCGTCGAGCAGCTGGTTGCGCAGCCGGATGTTGGCGAACGTGCCGCGGATCATCACCTCGTGGTTGCCGCGGCGGGAGCCGTAGGAGTTGAAGTCCTTCTTCTCCACGCCGTGCTCGCGCAGGTACTGCCCGGCGGGCGTCTCCTCCTTGATCGCGCCGGCGGGGGAGATGTGGTCGGTGGTGACCGAGTCGCCCAGCAGCGCGAGCACGCGGGCGCCGGAGATGTCGGCGACGGGCTCCGGCTCGGGCGCCATCCCCTCGAAGTACGGGGGCTTGCGCACGTAGGTGGACTCCGGGTCCCACGCGAACGTGTCGCCCTCGGGCGTGGGCAGCGAGCGCCACCGCTCGTCGCCGCGGAAGACGTCGGCGTAGTCCTTTGTGAACATCTCCTGGCTGATCGCGTTGTCGATCGTCGCCTGCACGTCCTGCGGCGAGGGCCAGATGTCCCGCAGGTACACGTCGTTGCCCTGGGGGTCCTGCCCGAGCGGCTGGGCCTCGAAGTCGAAGTCCATCGTGCCGGCGAGCGCATAGGCGATCACCAGCGGCGGGGACGCAAGGTAGTTCATCTTGACGTCGGGGTTGATCCGGCCCTCGAAGTTGCGGTTGCCCGACAGGACCGAGACCACCGACAGGTCGGCCTCGTTGACCGCGGCCGAGATCTCCTCGGGCAGCGGGCCGGAGTTGCCGATGCAGGTGGTGCAGCCGTAGCCGACCAGGTGGTAGCCCAGCTTCTCCAGGTACGGCCAGAGGCCGGCCTTCTCGTAGTAGCCGGTGACGACCTGCGAACCCGGGGCCATCGACGTCTTCACCCACGGCTTCACCGCGAGACCCTTGTCCACGGCGTTCTTGGCGAGCAGCGCCGCGCCGAGCATGACCGAGGGGTTCGAGGTGTTGGTGCAGGAGGTGATCGAGGCGATGACCACGGCCCCGTGGTCGATCTCGACCTGCTGCCCGTCGGCCAGCGTCACCGGCGTGGGCTTGCTGGCCCGCCCGTGCGCCCCGGCCGCGGCGGAGATCGCCTCCCGCGGCGCACCGCCGTCGCCGTTGCCGCCGCCGTAGGCGGGCGGGTCGCTGGCGGGGAAGGACTCCGAGCTCGCCTCGTCGACCGAGGACACCACGCCGTAGGGCTGCTCCTGCGCGGGGACGCCGGGCTTGCGGTCCTCGCCGCCGGTCTCGTCGTCGCTGACGTAGTCGTCCAGCGCCGAACGGAACGCCTCCTTCGCTTCCGACAGCGCAATGCGGTCCTGCGGCCGCTTCGGGCCGGCGATCGACGGGACGACCGTGGACAGGTCGAGCTCGAGGGTCTCGGAGTAGACGGCCTCGCGCGACGGGTCGTGCCAGAGGCCCTGCTCCTTGGCGTAGGCCTCGACGAGCTCGAGCTGCTCGGCCGGGCGTCCCGTGAGCTTCAGGTAGCGGACGGTCTCGTCGTCGATCGGGAAGATCGCCGCGGTGGAGCCGAACTCCGGGCTCATGTTGCCGATCGTGGCCCGGTTGGCCAGCGGCACCGCGCCGACGCCCTCGCCGTAGAACTCGACGAACTTGCCGACCACGCCGTGCCGGCGCAGCATCTCGGTGATCGTGAGCACGACGTCGGTGGCGGTGGCGCCCGGCGGGATCTCACCGGTGAGCTTGAAGCCGACGACGCGGGGGATGAGCATCGAGACGGGCTGGCCGAGCATGGCCGCCTCGGCCTCGATGCCGCCGACGCCCCAGCCGAGCACACCCAGGCCGTTGACCATGGTCGTGTGCGAGTCGGTGCCGACGAGGGTGTCGGGGTAGGCCTGACGGACATGGCCTCCGGTGCCGGCGGGCACGTCACGCGTCATCACCACGCGCGCGAGGTGCTCGATGTTGACCTGGTGCACGATGCCGGTGCCCGGCGGCACGACCTTGAACTCGCTGAACGCGCCCTGGCCCCAGCGCAGGAACTGGTAGCGCTCCTTGTTGCGGCCGTACTCGAAGTCGACGTTGCGCTCGAAGGCGTCGGGGCGGCCGAAGACGTCGATGATCACCGAGTGGTCGATGACGAGCTCGGCGGGGGCGAGCGGGTTGACCTTCTCCGGGTCGCCGCCGAGCTCGGTGACGGCCTCGCGCATGGTGGCGAGGTCGACGACGCAGGGCACGCCGGTGAAGTCCTGCATGATCACCCGGGCGGGGGTGAACTGGATCTCGGTGTCGGGCTCGGCGTTCGGGTCCCAGTTCGCGAGCGCGCGGATGTGGTCGGCGGTGACGTTCGCGCCGTCCTCGGTGCGCAGCAGGTTCTCCAGCAGCACCTTGAGGCTGAACGGCAGGCGCTCGGCCCCCTCGATGGCCGACAGCCGGAAGAGCTCGTGCTCGGCCCCGCCGGCCTGGATGGTCCCTCTCGCTCCGAAGCTGTCGGTGCTGGCCACGATGTTGTCCTCCTGGCGGTGGTGGGCGCTCGGATTCGGTTCCGGAGTCTCGCGCACCGGCGCGTGTCCAGCGCAGCGACCCCTTTCGCGTTTAACAGTACGCTTGTCCGGTATAGGGGTCGAGCGGTGGGTGCCACATGTGCCGCCGTCCGGCCCAATCTCGGGCGTACCCGCTAACGCGCGTGTCTTCCACGCGAAGTCACCCCGGTCCGTGCCGACACGAGGGAGGGCATCGTGGCCGTACACCGTCTCGTTCAGGGTCGTGTCCTGCGCACCGCCGTCGCCGGGGCCGCCGCCGCTGTACTGGGGGTGGGGCTCGCCCCGGCCGCCATGGCCGGGACCGGCGGGCCCGAGGTCGTCGCCGACGGCCTCGACAACCCGCGGCACCTGCAGTTCGCCGACGACGGCACGCTCTACGTCGCCGAGGCGGGCCGCGGGGGCGACGCGGCGTGCATCGAGGGCCCGGAGGGCGGCGAGGTGTGCTTCGGCCCGACCGGCGCGGTCACCGCGATCGACGGCGACGGGCAGCGCCGCGTGCTGACCGGCCTCCCGTCCGCCGCGGGGGAGGGTGGCGCCCAGGCGCTCGGCCCGGCCGACGTCGCGCCGTGGGGCGAGCACCTGCTGGTGGCGATGGGCCTCGGCGCCCCGGCCGATGTGCGGTCCCAGCTCCCGGAGGAGTTCCAGGACGCCGGGTGGCTGCTGCGGGCCGACCCCGAGGAGGGCACCGACCGAGCGGTTCGCCGACATCGCCGGGTTCGAGGGCGAGAACGACCCGGACGGGGCCGGCCCGGACAGCAACCCCAACGCCGTGGTCGCCAGCCGCAAGGGCGCCGCGGTCGTCGACGCGGGCGGCAACTCCCTGCTGTCGGTCACGCGCTCCGGCGACGTGGCGCTGATCGCGACCTTCCCGACCCGGGAGGAGCCCGCCCCCGACATCCCGGGTGGGCCGCCCGCCGGCACCCCGATCCCCAGCCAGTCCGTGCCGACGTCCGTCGCGGTGGCGAAGGGGGGCGCGTTCCTCGTCGGCGAGTTGCGCGGCTTCCCGTTCCCGGTGGGCGGCGCCGACCTGTACCGCGTCGCCGGCGGCGAGCCGACGGTCGTTGCCGAGGGCTTCACGAACGTCATCGACGTGGAGGTCGGGCCGCACGGCACCTGGTACGTGCTGGAGCTCGCTTCGGACGGGCTGCTCGCGGCGGGCGAGAGCGGCCTGCCGATGGGCCGGCTGCTGCGGGTGACCCCGGACGGCGGCGACCCCGTCGTGGTCGCCGACGACCTGCCGGCGCCCGGTGGGGTCGCGATCCGCAAGGGCCGGGCGTACGTCACGGTCAACTCGGTGCTGCCGGGCGAGGGGCAGGTGCTCGCCGTGCCGCTGACCTGAGGGGCTCCCCCGAGAAGCCGCTGAGCTGACGGCGAGTGCGGGGCGGTGCCGTGGCACCGCCCCGCACGTTCGGCCGGTCAGCGCATCGAGCGGAACAGCTCCGCGATGTCCTCCGGCTCCAGCGCCCGCAGGACCTCCGCGTAGAGCGCGATCGCGGTCCGTCCGGGGCTCACGTAGTGCGCCCCGTCGGCCCCCACCGTCACGATCCGGACGTCGAGCACGGCCTGGAGGATCCGCGGCGCCAGGCGGTCGAGCGTCGGGTCGCCCGCGCCGGCCAGCGCCTGGCCGAACAGCTCGGGCCCGCACACCTGTTCCGCGGAGCCGTCCGACCCGCTGATGTCGAGGCAGTCGCCGCTGCGGGTGACCGTGACCCGGTCGCCGGCCGGAGTCTCCACCACCACGCGGGTGACCTGCAGCGCGGTGTCGCCGCGCACGTCGGTCTCGGTGGTCTCGAGCTCGGTGATCCGTGCGCCGCTCGGCTCGGCCGGCGCCTCGGCCACGATCACGTCGCCGAGGTCGTGCACCACCTGCAGCTCGCCCGACGGTGCGAGCTCCACGAGCCTGGGGACGTCCCCGTCGAGCATGGCCTGCACCGTCTCGCGGAGCGCGTCCCCCGGGGTGGCGGCACCGCGGGCGGGAACCGACGTGGCCGGCCAGGACAGCCCTTCCGATCGCAGGGCGTAGTCGGCCGCGGTGTAGAAGAGGCTGACGTACCAGGAGCCCTCGACCCGCACGCTCGCGAGCCGGATCGGCTCGCCCTGCTCGGCCACGACGTCGGCCAGGTCGATCGTGGTCGGGGTGGCCGCCGGCAGCCCGTCGGGGAAGGCGAGCCGGCGGAACGAGTCGGTGAACGGCAGCGCGGCCGGGTCCTGGTCGAACGTGATGGTGCCCGCGACCAGCTTGGTGATCACGACGTCGGGGCGCACCTGCTCGGCGGCGGCCTCGTCGAACCGCAGGTCGGAGACGGTGGCGCCGCTGAAAGCGGCGTCCAGGTCGGCGTCGGGGCGGAACACCTCCAGCCGGACGAGCTCGTCGGTGACGACCTCGCCCAGGTCGGTGAGCAGCTCGGCCTCCGCCGGGTGCAGCCTGCCGAACGCGTCGAACCAGCGCTGCTGCGACAGGTCGGCGGCGAGCAGCTCCACGGACTCCCTGGCCGTGTCGGCGCCCCCGCGGCCGCCGAGCAGCACGACCGCGGCGACCGAGCCGGCCACCAGGGCGAGCACGGCCGCGACGGCGGCGACGATCGGCCCGCGGCGTCGCTTCGGCGACGCGGGCGGGGGCATCGACGGCGGCAGGTGCGGCGGGGGACCCGCAGGACCGAACCCCGCCGCCGGCCCGTGCGGGCCCTGCCACGCCGGTGGCGGCGGGTACTGCTGCCGACTCGGGAACGGACCGCCCTGTCCGGGAGGTGGGCCCACGGGGCCCCGTCCACCGGGCGGCCCGCCTCCCGGTCGGAAGTTCGTCACGGCTCGTCCTCCTCGGGTGGCCGCCACACGCGGGCGGGCTACGGGGAGTCTCGCCCGCCGGGGACCCCGCGTTGCACCGTGGAACTACCGACATCGCGCCGCGGAGCGGGCCGCGTGTACCACCATGAGGTGGTCTTGCGCCACGGTCGCGTGTGCCGGCCGACGCGACGCCCGTCCTGATGGCACAGTCCCCCTGGCCCTGGGAAAGATCATGTATCGGGATGGGGGTGGGTCTCGTGCGGGCGTTCCGCCGTCACTCCGAACGCGCGTGCGTGCTCCTCGTGCTGGTCGCGCTGGCGGCCGGCACGTTCTCGGCGGGTGCACCCGCACTCACCGGCGTCGCGCTCGCGCAGCCCGCACCGCCACCAAACCCGAGTGACGACGAGCTGGAGCGCAGCCGGGACGCCGTCAGCGCCCGGGCCGAGGAGGTCGCGCGCCTCACCGCGCAGCTCGCCGAGCTCGACGACCGCACCGACGACCTGCAGGCCGCTCTCGCCGCCCAGCGGGAGACCGCCGAGGCGGCGCTCGTGGACCTGGAGGCGGCGGAGGCGGTGGCAGCGGCGGCTGCCGAGCGGGCCGAGGACGCCCGCATCGCCACCGAGGCCGCCACCGTCGCG
>NZ_JAHKRK010000309.1 GCF_019396355.1 Pseudonocardia nigra | reverse complement strand
AGGGCCACCGCGCGGTCGCCACCCGCTACGACAAGCGCGACTACATGTTCCGCGGAACCATCGACGTCGCCTCGATCAGGATCTGGCTCCGCGACCCCGTCCCATGATCCAAGGGACACGCTCTAACAGGACGTACCCGGTGCCGTTCACACCGAAGAGGTCACTGGTTCGATCCCAGTATCGCCCACCGTGTGTTTTGCCAGGTCAGACGGCCTGTCGATGATCTTCATCGGCGGGCCGTCGGCCGTTGGTGGGAGCAGCTGGGGAGCAGGGCTTGCTGAATCACTTGCAGTCCGAAGAGTTCACGCTGCCGTCGACCCGGGATCGGGCTCCTGCTTCCCGGTTGAGTTGCTGCTCTCCCAACGCCGCTGGAGGGCGTCGAGCATGCGGTCGCGCATGGTGTCGGTGACGTGGGAGTAGAAGTCGTCGATGTCCTTGCGCTTGTGGCCCAGCCGCTGCAGCCGCAGGACACGGGGGACCTCGTCCTCGACGAGCCAGGTCTCGTGGGTGTGGCGCAGGTCGTGGAAGTGCAGCTCCTGGTTGAGGGGTGCCCAGCCGCGCTGTTGGTCCCCGGCCAGCGCGGGCTGCCAGATGCGGTAGCGAAAATTGGATCGGCGGTGGAGGCCGCCGTGAGTGCCGGCGAACACGAAACGTGCAGTCGGATCGGACTCGCGATGGGCGGACAGCAGCTCGGCCAGGAACGGCGGTAGGTGCACGACACGGATGCTGGCCGGGGACTTTGGTGGGCCGAGCTCGAGGCGGCCGGAGATCTCGTGGAGCGCGCCGAACTTGGGATCTACGTCGATGCGCGGGCGGTTGTCGAGGTGAGCGCGAGTCCACTGCAGGCCAGCCAGTTCGCCCCAGCGCAGCCCGGTGTAGGCGGCGGTGATGGTCATCAGGCCGGCGTCGGGGGGCATGCGCGCCGCGAGTGTGGTGACCTCGTCAGTACTGGCGTGCGGTCGTTCGGGACGCTCGGCGAAGGTGATGCGCAGCCTTCGGCAGGGGTTGGCGCTGATGAGGCCCTCGTCGACGGCCTCGCCGAGGATCATGGAGAACAGGACGAGGATGTCCTGGCAGCTCTTGTCGCTGAGGGTGGCGCGCAGGGTCTGGTTCACCCAGCCCTTCACCGCGATCCGTGCGATGTCGCCCAGTGGGGTGCCGGACCAGCGGGGCAGGATGTGGTTGCGGATGTGGGAGTCGTAGGTCCTGCGGGTCGTTGCGGTGACGTGGTGGGAGTCGGACCAGCAGCGGATCCACTCGTCGATCGTGGTCTGCGCCAGTCGGGGGTCGGTGAACTGGTCACGACGCTGGTCGGACTCGATGTCAGCCGCACGGTCATCGGCTTCGCGGCGAGTGGAGAACCCGCGCTCGGTGAATATTGTTCCGTCGTTGAGCCGGTAGCGGACACGGTAGGTGCCGCCACGGTGTTCTACCCAGGCCATCTCTGTGCTCCTTGGTCAACTCGTGGATGCGCGTGCCATGTGGCACGTGTGTATCCACGCTCTGTGCGCGGCGGAAATCAACCCACCTGTGTTCGGGTGCGGCGGGACGGCCAGGTCATCAGGCGAAGCGGCGGGAGCCTGTCCGCGAACCGCTATGGGATTGGCGTAGGGGCCGGTGTGCGGCGCCCGTGTCGGATCGAGACGATCGGCGCGCGCCTACCGCTGGGCGGGCGGCGTCGGCCACGATCTGCTCGAGATCGGCGCGGGAGAAGCGCAGGTGCTTGCCCAGGAAGGTGCACGGGACCAGACGCTGGGCCGCGCGGCGCCGCAGCCACGACTCGCGTACCTGCAGAAGGTTCGCCGCCTGTCCAGCGGTGTACAGGACGGGTGCGGCCTCGAGTCCGACGTGCTCGTTGGCCGGTTGGCCGTCCAGAACCGTGTGTTGTCTCGAGTCGTCCATTGCCGGCGTCGCGTCCCCGGGCTGGATGGCGCGGGCAGGTGCTTGGTCGTCGGATCGTGGCTGGGGCACAGGTGTCCTCCGAGGCGTCGATCGGCGTGTTCCGCTGATGGCACCTCTCAACTCCTCGAGGCGAGGACTCCGGGGACACGCGGCACTGAACTCTTCGGAGCTCCGGTGCGGGGTCGAGGTCGCTGTTGTCAGGTCGATACCGATCTTCGCGCGCCACCGGGCCGTCCGGGCCTGTCTGGCAGTCAAGGGGTCAGGGGTTCGAATCCCCTCAGCTCCACTCTTGCTCTCGAAACCCCGTCACCTGAGTTCGCCCAGGTCAGGCGGGGCTTTTCGTCGCTGCCGATGATCTTCCGATGATCGTTGCCGCTGGTGCCGAGGACGGCATCTGGAGCAAATCTGGAGCACCGGGTCTGAGCGCTCGAAATGGGGTCACGGTCTGCTCCAGGATTTTGGGGCCGTTCGGGTCGTCCTAGACAGTTGTGGGCTGGTTCAGGGCAGGACGGGGCAGCGGGGCTCTGGCGTCCGGTGGCGGTTGGCCGGCGGCATATGTTCGCGGTGAAGAAGTTTCTCCGGTGTGCAGGCGCTTGACAGCTGCGAGGTCTGGGCGCCGGTTGCGGTGCAGGCGTTCACAGGACGAACCGCCTTGTCGTGGCTGCGTTGCCCCGGCAGGTGTAGTCCGGTGGCGGAGGTGCCCACAGACCTGTTGGCGCTGAGCGTCGGCGTACCGCGGGGTCAGCGGGGCCATCGTGCAATTTCTTCTCTGGTACGCGCTGTCCGTCGAGGTTCGTCAGTGGCGCCGGGTCGGGTTGTGTCCGCCCTGGTTCTCGCAGGTGCGGCGGTATGGGGCACGTGTAGTACGAGATTCTGGCTGGGTGCCGGGGACGTCAGGGCGCCGCCGTGGCGATCGTGCCGACGCTGCGCAGGTTCGAATCCCCGGCGGGGTTCGCAACAGATGGGAACGGGCGCGACCAGCGGAAACGCTATCGGCGCTGTCACGGTCGAACGGTCAGCCGCCCTGAAGTAGGCGGGTCTCGTGCGCCGGGTGCAGCGCTAAGCGCAGCTTGTCTGTTGGGCACGATTCGAACCTGTGCTCCCGCCTCCGGAGGCGGCTACGGGATCGATCTCGGGGGTCCCAGGCGCACTACCAGGTTCTTCGTGTTCGCGCCACTACTGTCCCTCGTGATCTGCCGTGCCCCGTGTTCGTTCCACGAGTGATTCCACGGCGAAGATCGTCAGCACATCGGTTCGAGGGCTGCCGGTAGGCGCTGGGCACGCAACACTATCAGCTCCTGCACCCGCTCGGCCCGCAGCCAGAGCCCGGCGAGTGCCCAGGCGTGCCGGCTCAGCCCCTCCGCGACCAGGCCACCGGGCGTTTCCCCAGCGCGACCAGCAGATCCTCACCCCGCCGCGTGCGTGACCCGGTTTCGGGACGTGGCAGGCAGACCACGACGCCGCGCTCGAGGTCGTGGCAGGCGGTGAGCGTGGCGACGCAGGCCGGCGGGTCCTCGGGGTCCTCAAGCACCCTCACCGCCCCTGATGCCGCTGGCGAGCAGCCACCTGCGGCGATCGAGGCGCCCACGCGGGCGAGACCACGTAGCCCGCGGCCGTCGCGGCGAACAGTTGCTCGACCAGGCCGCCGTGCCTGCGCTGACCCGCGGGACTGACCAGCCCGTGCCGCTCGAGCAGCCGCAGGTTATGGCGGGCCTTCTGCCGCGTCGTGCCCGCCCGCGGGGCGAGCATCGCCGCCGACCCGGGCTCGACCCTGAGCTCGGCGAGCAGACGCGCACGGACCGGGTCCAGCACCGCAACCGCCACATCGGAGGAGTCATCACTTCGACGCTGGCGCTCATGCCGCCAAATCTATTTACAACCCTACTTGTTAAGGCGTGCTTTCCGGCCGCCCCCCGCTTCCGTTGCCACGCACTCCCGACACACCGCGCGCACCCGCGCTCAGCATCCAGCTATCCCACGTGCACGCCCGCCAGCGCGACCAGCTCGGCGCGGCGCGCGCCAGCCTCGACAAGGGCCAGACCCCGCCCCGCCCCGCAATAGCTGATGTTCAGGCCGAGGCGACGCGATGTGCGGTCGTCTTCTTGATCGTTCCGTCGGGCAGGTACTGGACCCAGACACCGACCTTCTTGCCGCGGTCGAAGTCGCCTTCGTCGAGCAGGGCGCCTTGCGTTGACCAGCGCTGCCACCGCCCGTGCTTCTCGCCGTCGTGGAAAGAGCCGCGTTGCATCAGCGTGCCGTCGCGGCGGTACCACACCCAGTCGCCGTCGAGACGGCCGCGCTCGTAGGTTCCTTCGGCGCGGCGTTGTCCGTTGGTGAACAGGTGCCGCCAGGTGCCGTGGCGCTCGCCGTCACGGTACTCGCCGATCACGGTGCCGCCGTGGTCGTCGGCTTCGCGCCACAGGCCGGTCTTGTTCCCGGACTCGTCGACCGTGTTCGTCGGCTCGGCGTCACTGGTCATCTACTGGGCCCTCCGCTCGAAGAAGTCGCTCGGCGTCGTCTTGGGATGGCGGCCGCACGCCGCGCCGCCGGGGCGCGTTCCGCACCGATCCCGGCGAGGATCAGGTGCGTGACCCCGGCGGCCCGCGGCGTAAGTCAGGCAGAGTTCAGGCCAGGCTGAGCTGCCAGGAGACGCCGAACCGGTCGTTGGTCCAGCCGAACGGGCCGAACCCCGTAGTCGTCCAGCGGCATCAGGGGGGTGCCGCCCTCCGCTAAGCCGGCCCAGAGCTTCTCCTGCTCCTCGCGGGAGGTGCAGCTGACGAACAGTGACACCGAGGGGGTGAAGCCGAACTCGTGGGCGGTCAGGCTGTCGATGCAGCGCAGCTGCTGGCCTGCCACGGTGAACACGGCCTGCCGGATCCGGCCCTCGGGGCCGGGTTCACCCTGCCCGTAGCGGTCGATCGAGTGCACCCGGCCGTCGGTGAACAGCCCGATGTAGAAGGTCATGGCCGCGCTCCTGCGCCAGCTCGTCGCCGCGGGACCCCTGACCCGTCGGGAGTGGGAGGTGGCGGAGCTGGTCGCGAAGGGGTCGACGAACCGTGAGATCGCCGCGCGGCTGTGCCTGTCCGAGCGCACGGCGCAGAACCACGTGCAGCACATCCTCACCAAACTCGATCTGGCGAACCGGAGCCAGGTCACCGCGTGGGTCGCTCGCCAGGACGTGAGTACGCGCGGCTGAGTACTTCGGCCGATGCCCGCGCGTCGGGCGTCCTCCTACCGTGCCCTCACCGCACGAGGAGGACACCATGAGCGCAGTCGCCACCCCCGCGGACCGGGCCGCGCAGATGCCGCCGCACGAGATCGTCTGGGAGCTGAGCAACGCCATCGTCGCGTCGAGAACGCTGCACGTCGTCGCCGAGCTCGGGGGAGCCGACCATCTCGGCGACGAGCCGACGAGCGCGAGGGACCTGGCCACCGCGTGCCACGCAGCCCCGGACGCGCTGGACCGAGCGCTGCGCCTACTGGTCGCGTGCGGCATCTTCCAGCGCCGGGACGGCGCCTACCTGCACACCGAATCGTCCCGGCTGCTGCGCAGCGACCATCCCAGGTCCATGCGGGCCTTCGCCCGCCTCAACGGGTTGCCAGTCATCTGTGCGAGCTTCGTCGAGTTCGGGCACTCCGTACGCACCGGCTCACCCGCGCTCGAGCTGATAGACCCGAAGGGGCTCTGGCACTACCTGCAGGACCACCAGGAAGAAGCGGCGATCTTCGAGCAGGCGATGACGGCGAAGGCGCATGCCGACATCGCAGCCGTGCTCGATGCGTACGACTTCTCGCGGCACCGGCGGATCGCCGACATCGCCGGCGGCCACGGCCACCTGATCACGGCCATCCTCGCCCACTACGAGGATGCGTCCGGCGTGCTGTTCAAGCTGCCCGCCGTCGCGGCCGAGGTGCCGCCGCCACCACGGCTCGACGTGGTGGCCGGCGACTTCTTCACCGACCCCTTGCCGGCCTGCGACGCGAGGAGATGGGCGACGTCCGTCGCCGCGCCCTGGTGGCGGCGGACTCATGGACCCGCTCGTTGTTGTGATCGTGTCGGAGGTGCTGGGGTCGCCCGGGGGGCGCCTGGTCGTCGTGCTCGGGGGGTGGGCCTGGTGGTCGCTGGTGGGGGGCCGGTGGTCGGGGTGGGGTGGATCGGTAGCGGTGCCCGGTGGGGGTGGTGATGTCGAGGGTGTGTCGGGGCCCGTTCTGGGTGCGGGCGGTCCAGCCGGGGGCTTGGCGGTTGTAGTTGCATTGGGCGCACAGGCCTTGGCCGTTGTCGGCGGAGGTGGGCTCGTGCTGGTGGTGGGGCAGGGCGTGGTCGGTGTGTCGGATGGGGCGTCGCCCCAGGGGGTACGGCAGAACTGGTCGCGGACGCGGATGAATCTGGCCAGTCCGGGTGGGAAGAGCCGGCGCCGGGAGTCCATGGCGATCAGTTCCCCGGTGTGTGGGTGGGTGTAGAGGCGGCGTAGCCAGGCGGTCTCGGCCTCGGCGGCGGGTCACGACGAGCCGGCGGGCCAGCGCGGCGGGGATGGGCCCGATTCCGAGCAGCAGCGCCGGCTGGTCGCAGTCGCTGCCGTCGCCGCTTCCGGCGTCGCCGCGCTCGCAGCGCCGGGCGGTGTCGCCGCCAGTTCCGCCGCTGGTGTTGGCGTCGCTGTCGTCGCTGTCGTCGCCGCCGTCCCGGTCGTCGTGGTCCTCGCTGTCGCGGGCGTCGTGGTCCTCTATGTCGCTGGCGTTGCCATCGCCGTCTCCGCCGTCGCCGTCTCCGCCGTCGCCGTCTCCGCCGTCGCCGTCTCCGCCGTCGCCGTCTCCGCCGTCGCCGTCTCCGCCGTCGCCGTCTCCGCCGTC